>NZ_JBFANF010000124.1:0-17349 GCF_040674675.1 Dactylosporangium sp. NPDC049742
GGGGTCCCCGCGATGCGGAAGGGCCGCGACGAAGCCAGCACCCTGATGACCGCCGTCGCGCAGATGCACGTCACCGGCTGGTCGCCGGACTGGACCCGGCTCCTCGCCGGGGGACGCCGCGTAGACCTGCCCACCTACGCGTTCCAGCACAAGCAGTACTGGCCGACCATCGAACTGCCCAAGGCCGGCACCGCGACCGGGCACGCCGACGACGCGTTCTGGGCCGCCGTCGAAGCCGGCGACCTCAGCGACCTGCTCGGCGTCGACGCCGAGCCGCTCGTCCCGGCCCTCGCCGCGTGGCGGCGCCGCAAGGCCGAACACTCCACCGTGGACACCTGGCGCTACCAGATCCGCTGGCGGCCCGCCGCCCTCGACCAGACCGCCGCCCTCGACGGCAGCTGGCTGGTCCTGCACAACGGCGCCGAGGCCCTCGCCGGCCGGATCGCCGCCGGCCTCACCGCTGCCGGCGCCACCGCACGGCCGGTCACCGAGATCCCCGCCGGCACGTTCGCCGGCATCGTCGCGCTGCAGGGCGACGACATCCAGTGGACGACGGAGCTGCTCCGTATGAGCGGCGACGCGAAGCTGTGGGTGCTCACCAGCGGCGCCGTGTCCATCGGCGCGTCCGACCCGCTGCGCGACCCGGTCCACACCGGCGTCTGGGGCCTCGGCCGCGCCGCCGCCCTCGAATACCCGCAACGCTGGGGCGGCCTCATCGACCTGCCCGAGACCGTCGACGACCGCACCGTCCAGCGCCTCGCCGCCGTCCTGGCCGGGGCGGGCGACGAGGACCAGGTCGCCGTCCGCGGCTCCGGCGTCTTCACCCGCCGGCTCACGCACGCCCCAGCAGCTCAGCGCCCCGCCGGAGCACCCGCCTGGAAGCCGCGCGGCACCGCGCTCGTCACCGGCGGCACCGGCGCGCTCGGCTCGCACATCGCCCGCTGGCTCGCCAAGAGCGGCGCCGACCACCTCGTGCTCACCAGCCGCCGCGGCGACGCCACCCCCGGCGCCGCCGAGCTGCGCGCCGAACTCGAAGCCCTCGGCGCCCGCGTCACCATCCCCGCCTGCGACGTCTCCGACCGCGCTGCCGTCGCCGCGCTCCTGGAGACGCTGCCGGACCTGCGGGTCGTCGTGCACGCCGCGGGTGTGCCGCAGTCGCAGGTCCTGGACGGCATGACCAGGGCCGACTTCGACACCATCCACGCGCCCAAGGCCGGCGGCGCCGCCCACCTCGACGAGCTGACCGACGGCCGCGACCTCGACGCGTTCGTGCTGTTCTCGTCGATCTCCGCGACGTGGGGCAGCGGCGGCCAGGCGGCGTACGCCGCCGCCAACGCGGTCCTGGACGGCATCGCCCAGCGCCGCCGGGCCCGCGGCCGCGCCGCCACCGCGATCGCGTGGGGCCCGTGGGGCGGCGGCGGCATGGTGACGGCCGAGGAGGGCACGGAGGAGTTCCTGCGCCGCCGCGGCCTGCACGTCCTCGACCCGCAGCTGGCCGTCAGCGCCCTGCAGGGGGCGCTGGACGCCGACGAGACCACGCTCACCGTCGCCGACGTCGACTGGGCCCGCTTCGCCCCCGGGTTCACCGGCTCCCGGCCCAGCCCGCTGCTCGGCGACCTGCCCGAGGTCGCGGCGCTGGACAGCGCCGACGCGCCCGTGGACGGCACCTTCCGCGACGAGCTCGCCGCGATGAGCCCCGCCGACCGGCACGCCACGCTGCTCGGCATCGTCCGTGCCGAGGCGGCCGCCGCGCTCGGGCACAGCGGCGCCGACGCCGTCGACGCGGAGCAGGCGTTCCGCGACCTCGGCTTCGACTCGCTCACCGCCGTCGAGCTGCGCAACCGGGTCAACGCCGCCACCGGCCTCAAACTGCCGGCGACCCTGCTCTTCGACCACCCGACCGCGACCGCGCTCGCCGCGCACCTGGCGACCGAGCTCGGCGGCACCACGGTCGCGGCGAAGCAGGAAGTCACGGCGTACACCGACGAACCCATCGCGATCGTGAGCATGAGCTGCCGCTTCCCCGGCGGTGTCAGCACCCCCGAAGCGCTGTGGGACCTCGTCGTCAGCGGCGGCGACGCCGTCAGCACGTTCCCCGCCGATCGTGGCTGGGACCTCGACGGGATCTACGACCCGGACCCCGACCACGCCGGCACCTCCTACGTCCGCGAAGGCGGCTTCCTGGACGGCGTCGCCGACTTCGACCCGCAGTTCTTCGGCATCTCCCCGCGCGAGGCGCTCACCATGGACCCCCAGCAGCGGCTGCTGCTCGAGGTCGCGTGGGAAGCGTTCGAACGCGCCGGCATCGACCCGCTGTCCGTCCGCGGCGAACGGGTCGGCGTGTTCGCCGGCACCAACGGCCAGGACTACATCGCGACCCTCGCCGCCGCGTCGGCGTTCGACGAGGGCTACGTCGGCACCGGCAACACCGCCGCCGTCATGTCCGGCCGGATCTCCTACACGCTCGGCCTCGAAGGCCCCGCCGTCACCGTCGACACCGCCTGCTCCTCGTCGCTCGTCGCGATGCACTGGGCCGCGCAGGCGCTGCGCAACGGCGAATGCGAGCTCGCCCTCGCCGGCGGCGTCACCGTCATGACCACACCCGGGTCGTTCATCGCGTTCAGCCGCCAGCGCGGGCTCGCCACCGACGGGCGGTGCAAGGCGTTCTCCGACGACGCCGACGGCACCAACTGGGGCGAGGGCGCCGGCATGGTCCTGCTCGAACGGCTCTCCGACGCGCAACGCAACGGCCACACCGTCCTCGCCGTCATCCGCGCCGCCGGGATCAACCAGGACGGCGCCTCCAACGGGCTCACCGCCCCGAACGGTCCCGCCCAGCAGCGGCTCATCCGGCAGGTCCTCGCCACCGCCGGGCTGCGCCCCGCCGACGTCGACCTGCTCGAGGCGCACGGCACCGGCACCAGCCTCGGCGACCCGATCGAGGCGCAGGCGCTCCTGGCGACCTACGGCCAGGACCGGCCCGCGGACCGTCCACTGTGGCTCGGCAGCGTCAAGTCCAACATCGGCCACACGCAGGCCGCCGCCGGCGTCGCCGGGGTCATCAAGGCCGTCCAGGCGCTGCGGCACCGGACCCTGCCGCCGACCCTGCACGCCGCGACGCCGTCCAGCCACGTCGACTGGACCGCCGGCGCCGTCCGCCTGCTCACCGAGACCGCCGACTGGCAGCCCGCCCAGGGACCCCGCCGCGCCGGTGTGTCCGCGTTCGGGATCAGCGGCACCAACGGCCACCTCATCCTCGAAGAGGCCCCACAGGTCGCGGTTGCGGCAGGTGTACCGGCGCCGGCCGCCGGCCCGGTCGCGCTGCTGCTGTCGGCGCGTGGCGAGGACGCCCTCACCGGACAGGCGGGGCAGCTCGCCGACCACCTCGACCGGCACCCGCACCAGCGCCCGGCCGACGTCGCCGCCACCCTCGCCACCGGCAGGGCGCTGCTCACCGATCGCGCCGCCGTCGTCGGTACCGACGCCGAAACCCTCATCGCCGCACTGCAGGCCCTCGCCGCCGGGACGGGACACCCGGCCGTCGTGCGTGCCGCCACCGCGCGTCCCGGCCGCACCGCGATCCTCTTCACCGGCCAGGGCGCCCAGCGCAACGGCATGGGCGCGGACCTCTACGCCACCTACCCGGTGTTCGCCGCCGCGTTCGACGACGCCTGCTCCCGCTTCGACCTGGCCCTGGACCGGCCACTACGGGACCTCGCGTTCACCGGCGGCGACGCCCTCGACCGCACCGGCTACACGCAACCGGCGCTGTTCGCGTTCGAGCTGGCGATGTACCGCCTCGCGGAATCCGCCGGGCTGAGCGCCGACGCGCTCGTCGGCCACTCCATCGGCGAGATCGTCGCCGCGCACGTCGCCGGGGTGTTCGACCTCGACGACGCCTGCCGCCTCGTCGCCGCCCGCGCCGGGCTCATGCAGGCCCTGCCCGCCGGCGGCGCCATGGTGGCGCTGCAGGCCACCGAGGACGAGGTGCTGCCGCTGCTCGACGACACCATCGGGATCGCCGCCGTCAACGGCCCGCGCGCCGTCGTCGTCTCCGGCGACGAGACCGCCGCCGAACGCATCGCCGCCCACTTCGCCGGGGCCGGCCGGCGCACCCGGCGGCTGCGGGTGTCGCACGCGTTCCACTCGCCCCGGATGGACGGCATGCTCGCCGAGTTCGCCCGGGTCGCCGCCACGGTCACCTACAGCGCGCCGCGGCTGCCGGTGATCAGCAACCTGACCGGCACGTTCGCCGCCGCCGGAGACCTGACCGAGCCCGGGTACTGGGTCCGGCACGTCCGCGACGCGGTCCGCTTCGCCGACGGGATCGCCGCCCTGCACGCCGCCGGGTACACCCGCTTCGTCGAGGTCGGTCCCGACGCGGTCCTGACCGCCATGGCCCAGGACGGCCTGCCGCAGGACGCCACCTGCGTGGCGCTGTCCCGCCGGGACAAGCCGGAGACCGAGGCGTTCCTGCGCGGCGCCGCACAGCTCGTCACCGCAGGGGTCGCCCTCGACCGCGCCGCCGCGTTCACGGTCCCGGGCGCGGTGCCCGCCGCTTTGCCCACGTACGCGTTCCAGCGCACCCGCTTCTGGCCGCGCCCCGGCACCGGCGTCTCCGCCGGGCTCGCCGGCGCCGGCCTGGCGACCGCCGACCACCCGCTGCTCGGCGCCGCCGTCGCCCTCGCCGACACCGGCACCGTCGTGCTCACCGGCCGGCTGTCGACCCGCACCCACCCGTGGCTCGCCGACCACGCCCTGCCCGGCGCGGTCATCGTCCCCGGCACCGCGCTGCTCGAACTCGCGCTACGCGCCGGCGACGAGGTCGGCTGCCCGGTCGTCGACGAGCTCACCCTCGCCGCGCCGCTGACCCTGCCCGACCGCGGCGCGGTGGAGCTGCAGGTCCGGGTCGACCCGGCCGAAGGCGACGCAGACGCCCGGCCCGTCACGATCCACGCCCGGCCCGCCGACGGCGGCCACCCGTGGACCCTGCACGCCACCGGTGTGCTCACGACCGGTCAGCCGGACGCCGCCACGACGACGGCGCAATGGCCACCGGCCGGTGCGGAGCCGGTCGACCTCGACGGGTTCTACGCCGGGCTCGCCGTCGCCGGGTTCCACTACGGCCCGGTCTTCCAGGGCCTCGAAGCGGTGTGGAAGGTCGGCGACGACGTCTACGCCGAGGTCGCGCTGCCCGGCGACGCCGCCGAGGACGCCGACCGGTTCACCGTTCACCCGGCGCTGCTCGACGCGGCCCTGCACGCGGTCGCGTTCACCGGACTCGGCCGCACCGACCGCGGGCGGCTCCCGTTCGCGTGGACCGGCGTCACCGTCCACGCCGCCGGCGCGACCCGGCTGCGGGTGCGGCTGCAGACCCTCGGCGCCGACGCGGTGTCGGTGACCGTTGCCGACCCGGCCGGCGCCCCCGTCGCGACCGTGGCCTCCCTGACCCTGCGGGAACTGGCCGCGACCGCGCCCGCGCACTCCAACGTGGACGGTCTGCTCCGCCTGGACTGGCAGCCGCTGCGGCTGGCAGCCGCAGAACCCCAGGCGCTGCGCTGGGCCGTCGTCGGCGTGGACCGCCTGGGCTTCGGCGCCGCGGCGGACGCCTCGGGCGTGCACCTGGAGTCCTACGCCGACCTCGCCTCCCTCGCGGCCGCCGCCGGCAACGGCGCCCGCATCCCCGCGACCGTCTTCCACGTCAGCGCCGGCACCCCCGACACCGTCGCCGCCGCCCACGCGCTGACCGCGCGGGCGCTCGCGGACGTGCAGGAATGGCTCGAGAACCCGGCGTTCGGGGCGTCGCGGCTGGTGTTCCTCACCCGCGACGCCGTCGGCGACGACGTCCGCGACCCCGCCGCCGCGGCCGTGCACGGCCTGGTCCGGTCCGCGCAGTCGGAGAACCCCGGCCACTTCGTCCTCGTCGACCTCGACACCTCCGCCGACTCCATGGCGGCGCTGCCCGCCGCCCTCGACAGCGGCGAACCCGCGCTGCTGCTGCAGGGCGGCACGGTCAGGATCCCGCGCCTCGCCACCGTCAACGGCACCGAGGAGCTCACCCCGCCGGACGGCCCGTGGCGGCTCACCCCCGGCGAGGACGGCACCCTCGAAGGCCTCACCGTCGAGCATGCCGGCGAGGCCGCCGGGGAGCTGCGCGCCGGCCAGGTCCGCATCGCCGTGCGGGCCGGCGGCGTCAACTTCCGCGACGTGCTCAACGCCCTCGGCATGTACCCGGGCGAGGCCGGCTCCCTCGGTCAGGAAGGCGCCGGCGTCGTCACCGAGGTCGGGCCCGGCGTCACCGGGTTCGCCGTCGGTGACCGGGTCATGGGCATGTTCCCCGGCGCGTTCGGGCCCGTCGCCGTCGCCGACCACCGCATGATCGTCGGCGTCCCGGCGGGCTGGTCCTACGCGCAGGCGGCGTCGGTGCCGCTGGTGTTCCTCACCGCGTACTACGCCCTCGTCGACCTCGGCGGCCTCCGCCCGGGGGAGCGGGTCCTCGTGCACGCCGCCGCCGGCGGGGTCGGCATGGCCGCCGTCCAGCTCGCCCGGCACCTCGGCGCCGACGTCCTCGCCACCGCGAGCACCGGCAAGTGGCCGGTCGTGCGCGGCCTCGGCGTCGACGGCACCCACCTCGCCTCGTCGCGGACCCTGGCCTTCGAGCCGCAGTTCCTGGAGCTGACCGGCGGCGCCGGCGCCGACGTCGTCCTCAACGCGCTCGCCCGCGAGTTCGTCGACGCGTCGCTGCGGCTGCTGCCGCGCGGCGGCCGGTTCCTGGAGATGGGCAAGACCGACGTCCGCGACGCCGACGCGGTCGCCGCCGCCCACCCGGGCGTGCACTACCGCGCCTTCGACCTCATCGAGGCCGGCCCCGACCGGATCGGCGTGATGCTCCGCGACCTCGTCGCCATGTTCGAGCAGGGGGTCCTCACACCGCTGCCGGTCACCGCCTGGGACGTCCGCCGGGCCAGGGACGCGTTCCGGTACATCAGCCAGACCCGGCACATCGGGAAGGTCGTCCTCGCCTTCCCGGCCCCGCTGCGCGGCGAGCACACCGCGCTCGTCACCGGCGGGACCGGCGGGCTCGGCGCGCAGGTCGCCCGCCACCTGGCGACCAGCGGGATCCGGCATCTGCTGCTGGCCAGCCGCAGCGGCGAACAGGCCGCGGGCGCCGCCGAGCTGCGTGCCGAACTCGCCGCGCTCGGCGCCGATGTGACCATCGCCGCCTGCGACGTCGCCGACCGGGACGCGGTCGCCGCGCTCATCGCGTCGGTGCCCGCCGACCGGCCGCTGACCGCGGTCGTGCACACCGCCGGCATCCTCGACGACGCCACCGTCGGCGGTCTCGACGCGGCCCGCCTGGCCGCGGTGCTGCGGCCGAAGGTCGACGCCGTCACGCACCTCGACGAGCTGACCGCCGGGCACGACCTGGCCGTGTTCGCCGTGTACTCGTCGGTGTCCGGGCTCATCGGCGGCGCCGGGCAGGGCAACTACGCCGCCGCGAACGCCTACCTCGACGCGTGGGCGCAGCGCCGGGCCGGCCGCGGCCTGCCCGCGACCGCGCTCGCCTGGGGTCCCTGGATCACCGCGAGCGGCATGACCAGCGACCTGACCGACGCCGACGTGCGCCGCATGTCCCGCGGCGGCCTGCTGCCCCTCGACCCGGCCCGCGGCCTCGCCCTGTTCGACGCCGCCGTGCGCCGTGCCGAGCCGCTCGCCGTGCCGATGCTGCTGGACCTGCAAGCGCTGAAGGGCGACGCCGTCGCGCCGCTGCTGCGCGGGCTCGTGCGGGGACCGGCGAGGAAGGCGGCCGGGCGGGGGACCACGGCCGGGGTGTCGCTGACCGAGCGGCTCGCCGCCGAGACCGCGGAAGGCCGCGAGACCCTGGTCCTCGACTTCGTCCGCGCCCAGGTCGCCGCGGTGCTCGGGTTCACCACCCCCGACGCCGTCCCGCCGGGGCAGAGCCTGCTGGAGGCGGGCTTCGACTCGCTCACCGCCGTCGAGCTGCGCAACCGGATCGGCGCCGCCACCGCGCTGCGGCTGCCCCCGACGCTCGTCTTCGACCACCCGACCCCGGCCGCGCTCACCACGCACCTGCTGCAGCAGCTGGGCAGCGTGGTGGTGCGCATGGCGGAGCCGGTCCAGGAGAGCAGGGAGGACGGCATCGGGGCGATGTTCCGCGACGCCTGCCGCAACGGTCAGGTCGACCAGGGCTACGCGCTGCTGCGCGCCGCCGCCGCGCTGCGTCCCACGTTCAAGGCCCGCGCCGACTTCGGCCGCGAGCTCCAGCCGGTGAAGCTCACCTCCGGGCCCGCCGACCGGCCGGTGCTGATCTGCTTCAGCTCCTTCGTCGCGCTCGCCGGCGTCCACCAGTACGCGCGGCTCGCCGCCAGCTTCCGCGACACCCACGACGTGTGGGCGCTGTCGGTGCCCGGCTTCCTCACCGACGAGCGCCTGCCCGCCACCTGGGAGACCGTCACCGACATGCAGGCCGAGCTGGTGCGCGAATGCGTCGGCGACCGGCCCGCGGTCCTGCTCGGCTCCTCCGGCGGCGGGCTGCTCGCCCACGCCGCCGCGACCCGCCTGCACGACCTCGGCGCCCCGGCCGCCGGCGTGGTCCTGCTCGACACCTACCCGGCGACCGAGGACTCGCCCCTGGCCAAGTTCCAGGCCGAGCTCATCGACGGCATGTTCGACCGGCAGGGCCTCTTCACCACCCTCGACTCGGCCCGGCTGACCGCGATGAGCTGGTACTTCGACCTGTTCGGCGGCTGGCGGCCCGCGCCGCTGGCCACGCCCACGCTGCTGCTGCGCTCCTCGGAGCCGATCGTCGCCAACGGCCCCGACGGGCCCTACGCCCGGCACGAGTGGCAGACCTCGTGGCAGGACGCGGACACGACGATCGACGTGCCCGGCAACCACTTCACGATGATGGAGCACCACGCCGGCTCGACCGCCCAGGCGGTGCGGCAGTGGGTCGACGATCTGAGAGGTTCACGATGACGACCAGTGACTTGTGGGTCCGCCGGTACCACCCCCGGCCGGACGCCCCGGTGCGGCTGGTGTGCTTCCCGCACGCCGGCAGCTCGGCGCCGTTCTACGTGCCGGTGTCCGCGAACGCCGGGCCCGGCGTGGAGGTGCTGTCGCTGCAGTACCCGGGCCGGCAGGAACGGCGCAACGAGCCGCTCGTCGACGACCTCGACACGCTCGCCGCGCAGTGCACCGACGCGGTGCTGCCGTGGCTGGACCGGCCGTTCGCGCTCTTCGGCCACAGCATGGGCGCCACCGTCGCGTTCGAGGTGGCGCGGCGGCTCACCGCCAAGTCCCTCGAACCGGTCCACCTCTTCGTGTCCGGCCGCCGGGCGCCGTCCCGGCCGCGGGACGAGCACGTCCACCGCCGCGACGACGCCGGCATCATCGCCGAGATGAAGTCGCTCAGCGGCACCGACACCCGGATCTTCGACGAGGAGGACCTGCTGCGCGAGCTGCTGCCGATCGTCCGCAACGACTACAAGGCCGCCGAGACCTACGCGTACACCGGGGGCGAGCCGCTGCGGTGCCCGGTCACGGTGTTCACCGGCCACGACGACCCGAAGGTCAGCGTCGATGAGGCCGACGCCTGGCGCTCCCACACGACCGGGACGACGGTGCTGCACGTGTACGACGGCGGCCACTTCTTCCTCACCCGGCACCAGGCTGCCGTCCTCGCCGTCGTCAGCGGGTCGCTCGCGCCCGCCACCACCGGCTGAAGGGAGCCAGACCGATGCGGGTCCTGTTCGTCACCCTGCCGGAGAAGTCCCACCTGTTCTGCATGACACCGATCGCGTGGGCGGCGCGCGCCGCCGGCCACGAGGTCCGCGTCGCCAGCTCACCGGCGTTCACCGACGTCATCGCCCGCACCGGCATGACCGCGGTCGGCGTCGGCGACAACAGCAACATCAGCTCCGCGATGGCGCAGCACCGCGAGTCGCAGGAGGTCGAGTCCGTCGACTGGAGCGAGCTCGACCCGGCGAAGCTCACCTGGGAGCGGGAGCTGGAGCGGGCGCAGATGGGTGCCTGGGGCTTCGCCTACTACAACGAGCCGATGATCCCCGACCTCGTCGCGTTCGCCCGGCACTGGCGGCCCGACCTCGTCGTGTGGGATCCGCTCACCTACGCCGGACCGCTCGCCGCCACCGCGGTCGGCGCCGCCCACGTCCGCTCGATGTGCTTCACCGACGTGTGGGCGATGAAACGGCAGCTGTTCCTGAAGCTGCGCGACGAACAGCCGGCCGACCGGCGCCTGGACCCGATGGCGGAGTGGCTCGGCGGGCACGCCGAGGCGCTCGGCGGCGCGTTCACCGAGGAGCTCATCACCGGGCAGCTCACCCTCGACCCGCTGCCGTCACGGCTGTCGGTGCCGTCGGACGTCCGCCGGCTCCCCGTGCGGTTCGTGCCCTACAACGGCCCGGCCGTCGTCCCGGACTGGCTCGCCGACCCGCCCGCCCGCCCCCGTGTGTGCCTGAGCCTCGGCGCCGCCAACACCGAACGCTACGGCGGCGACTACGTGTCGAAGGCCGCGATCCTCGAGGCCCTCGCCGACCTCGACGTGGAGGTCGTCGCCGCACTGCTGCCGGTACAGGTGCAGGAGCTCGACCGGGTGCCGGACAACGCCCGGGTCGTCGAGTCGGTGCCGCTGCACGCGCTGCTGCCCAGCTGCGCCGCCCTGATCCACCACGGCGGCTTCGGCAGCTACGCCACCGCGCTCGTGCACGGGGTGCCGCAGCTGTGCGTCTCCACCGCGGTCGCCGACCAGACCCTGCGCGGCACCGGCCTGCAACAGGCCGGCGCGGGCCTGTTCCTGCCGCACGCGCAGGCCGGGCCGCAGGAGATCCGCGACGCGGTCGCCCGCCTGGTGTCGGAGCCCGGGTTCGCCGCCAACGCCGCGTCCCTGCGCGACGAGGCTCTCGACCGGCCCACCCCCGCCCAGGTCGTCGCCGAGCTCGAACGGTTCGCGGAGGTGGCGGCATGAGTCTGGCGTTCATTCTCGGACAGAAGAACCTCGCCTACGACCCGACCGGCCTCATCGCACTGTACGAGCGGCACCAGGCCGTCCGGGACTCCTACGACCGGGCCGCGCAGTGGACCGGCATCGACGTCGCCCTGCTGCTGCGGACCGCCGACGACGCGACGCAGCGCTCCCGGACCACGTCGATCGGGCTGGCCGCGGCCATGCTCGGCATCGCGGACCTGCTCGGCGAGCACGGCGTACACCCGGCGATGGTCGGTGGGATCAGCCTCGGCGCGATGGTGTCCGGGGCCCTGAGCGGCGCGGTGGCCCGTGAGGACGTCATCGGGCTGCTCGGCCACACCGACGGCGACCAGCGCCCCGACCGGGCCGAGCTGCCCGAGGGGTGCGTCGCCGCGGTCCTGCCGCTCGGGCAGACCTGCGAGCAGTTCTACGGCACCCGGCCAGGGGTCTGGTTCGCCGGCGACTTCGGCATGCACACCAGCGGCGCCTTCCGGATGCTGCTGCTCAGCGGCTACCGCGAGGCCCTCGACGAACTGGCCGCCGGCTACCCGCCGGAGTACTTCGTGTTCAGTGAGGAGACCGTCGCGGTGCACAGCCCGCTGCGGCACCGCGCCCGCGACGTGCTCGCCCGCATCGCCGCGGACATCAAGTTCACCGACCCGGCGGTGCCGATGTGCTCGTCGCTGGAGCCGCGCGTGCTGCACAGCGCCGAGCAGGTCCGCAGCGAGTTCAGCCGCAACGTCGTCGAGCCGATCCGAGCCGACCACCTCACCGGCCAGATGCGCCGCCTCGGCGCGCGGCTCGGCGTCATCCTCGGCCCGACCCTGCCCCGGGACGGGTTCGAGTTCCCGTTCCCCGTCGTGTACGTCGACGCCCCGGACGACATCGACCAGGTCGTCGCCGCCGTCCGCGAGCACGACGTGCTCCTCCCCACGTGACCTCAGGAAGGCTGCCGGCATGAGCCTCGCGTTCATCTTCGGAACGAACCTGCTCAACTACGACCCGCGGGGCGTCATGGAGTTCCACGACGCCTACCCGGCCATGCAGAAGGTGTACGACAAGGTCAGCACCTGGACCGGGCTGGACCTGGACCGGCTGCTGCGGCGCCGGGAGGACGACGAGGAGGACCTGGAGGCCCGGTCGCGGCACGGCTCGGTCGCTCTGGCTGCCGCGATGGTCGGCATCCACGACGTCCTCGCCGCGCAGGGCATCCACCCGGCCGCGGTCGGCGGACTCAGCCTCGGCTCGATGGTCAGCTCCTCCCTGGCCGGCGCGCTGCCCCGGGAGCGGCTCTTCGACCTGCTGATGCGGATGGACCACGTCGGCCCCCGCGACCCCTCCGGACCCGCCGAAGGCGTCGCGGTCGCGTTCCTGCCCGTCGGCGAGGACGAGGCGCTGCTGGTCGAGCCGAAACGCGACGGCGTCTGGCTCGCCGGCGACTTCGGCACCCACCCCACCGGCACGTTCCGCATCCTGCTGCTCAGCGGTTACCGCGAGGCCCTGGAGCGGCTCGCCGAGGAGACCGCCGCGTCCGGCGGGCTGGGTCAGGTCCAGGTGCAGGAGGCCAACTCGGTGGCCGTACACACGCCGCTGCGGCAAGCCGTCGCCGACTCGATCGCCGGCATCGCCGCCGGGGCCGGCCTCGGCGACCCGGTCCTGCCGCTGTGCTCGGCGCTGGAGCCGCGGACGCTGACGACGGCGGCCGAGGTCGCCGACATGTTCAGCCGCAACGCCGTCGAGACGATCCGCATCGACGACATGAGCGCCGGGATGCACCGGCACAAGACCCGCGTCGGGCTGGTCCTCGGCCCGTCGCTGCCGCGCGGCTGGATCGCCTTCCCGTTCCCGATCGTGCACGTCGAGTCGCCCGCCGACCTGCCCGAGGTCATGGCGGCCATCTTCGACAACGGCGTCGTCCTCCCCCCGAAGCGAGTGTCATGACGGCCCACATCGCCATCTTCGTCTTCCCGGACTACGGGCACTTCAACCCGACGCTGCCGATCGCCAGGCACCTGGTCGAGCGCGGCCACCGGGTCACCTACGTCGTCGACTCGATGTATTCGGCGGCGGTGGCCTCGGTCGGCGCGGACCTGGCCGGCTACACGTCCGTCCGGCGCAGGCTCAGCACCGGCAGCCACGTCGAGAGCGACGAGATCGCCGAGCTCGGCCTGGACATCCTCGCCGACGCCAACACCCGCGTCATCCCGGCCGCGCGCGCCGCGTTCACCGGCGACCGGCCCGACCTGATCGTCTACGACTTCGAGAGCTTCGTCCCGGCCCGGATCCTGGCCCGCGAGTGGGGCACCCGGACCCTGCAGTACTTCCCGTACACGGCCTCCAACGACCACTTCTCCCTGCACGCCGAGACGATGGACCGCGACTCCGACTACGTCCACAAGGGCGTCGAGGCGATCATGGAGATCCTCTCGGAGGTCGAGCCGGACCCGGCGAAGATGTGGGCGATGATGGCCGTCGCCGACGAGCACAACCTCGTCTTCCTGCCCAGGGCACTGCAGCCGCACGGCGAGACGTTCGACGAGAAGTTCACGTTCCTCGGCCACTGCCTGCCCTCCACGCCACCGGCGGTCACCTGGACGGCCCCGGATCCCGATGTACCGGTGGCGCTCATCTCGATGGGCACCGAGTCCAACGAACGCACCGGCATGTTCCAGCTGTGCGCCGACGCCTTCGCCGACAAGACGTGGCACGTCGTCATGACCCTCGGCCGCGGCAACGCCCTGGACGAGGGCGTGTCGGCGGTCAACGTCGAGGCCCACGAGTGGCTGCCGCACCTGGCGGTCCTGCCCCGCGCGTCGGTCTTCGTGACCCACGGCGGCATGGGCAGCCTCGTGGAGGCGCTGTACCACGGCTGCCCGTGCGTCGTCGTGCCGCACACCCCGGAGAACGCCGTCAACGCCCGCCGGGTGGACGAGATCGGCATCGGCCGCTACTTGCCCGCCTCGACCCTCACCCGGGCCACCCTCCGCGCCGCGGTCGACGAGCTCACCAGCGACCCCGAGACCCTCGCCCGCGTCGCCGCCATGAGCGCGGCGATGCGCGCCGGCGGCGGCCCCGCCGAGGGCGCCGACGTCATCGAACGCCTCCTCGCCGCACCCGCGGGCTGACCCGCGGTCGGGCATCCGCGCCGGCATGGTAGGACCGGTGCATGGCGTACAACGTCGTGCTCACCACCATGCCGGCGCGGGCGACCGCGGTCGTCAAGGCCCAGACCACCTGGCAGGAGTTCCCGGGCTTGTGGAAGCCGATGCTCGACCAGGTCTGGGCCTGCCTCAACGCGCACGGCATCACCCGCGGGTGCCGCAACGTCATGCTGTACCTCGACGCCACCCCGCGGGTCGAGGTGGGCGTCGAACTGACGATGCCGTGCCCGCTCAGCGGCGACGTCGTGCTGTCCACACTGCCGGTCGGCCCGGTCGCGACGACCGTCCACCGCGGCTCGTACGCCGGCCTGGCCGCCGCGCACGAGGCCGTCGTGACGTGGTGCTCGCTGCGGCGGCTCCGGCTCGCGGGGCCGCGCTGGGAGGTCTACGGGCCTCATCACCCCGATCCCGGCCAGGTGGTCACGGAGGTGTTCCACCTTCTCGAGCACGGAGAAGCTGACTGATGGTTTCACGGCGGCACTCGCTATCGTCCGTGCATGACCGCAAGTGATCGTCTGCTGAGCCTGATCGAGAACACCCCGGAGATCGACCTGCTGCTGCGGTCATCGTTCGGCTTCGACATCTGGCGAAAGCACTATGGCGATGGCTTGAGGCTTGCCTCGGGTGCGCGGATGGAGCCAATCGCCGGGGAGTCCGCCGGTGGGGCCTACTTCCTGTGTACCGAGCGGGACGGTCGTCGGCCGGTCGTGTTCGCAAGTTCTGAAGGGCAGGGCGGGCTGATCGCCGACGACCTGGCGGACGCACTGGAGATCATCATCGGCCTGGAATGGCACGACTGCCTCGGGTTCTCCGGCGGGGGTGACGTGGAGGTCATGCAGGTCTCCGCTCGACACCTCGAACGATCCCGTGACAAGTACAACCCGGAGATCTTCAAGGAAGCCGCCCAGGTGGCCGCCGCCCTCTCGCTCCGTGCCCTACCTCGCCCCGAGCTGGTCATCCGGCTCCATGGCGCCGCCTCGAGAACGGAACCCGACTACCTCGTGGCCACCGATGACGGGCACGTCTACGACCCGTTGTTCGGTGAGTACTCGGAACCGCGCCACGGTGGCTGGCGCTGAGTAGGCCGACGAGGGCACGTCACCCGAAACCGGCGAGGGGCGGGCGCTCATCGCCCGCCACACTGGGCTGGTGGCTGTGCCAGCGACGGGGCAGTCCGACCAGCCGCCCCAGCCGCCCCAGCCGCCCCGGTCGCCCCGGGCGGCGGGGGTCGCGGGCATCGTCTTCGCCGTGCTGTGCGCCGCCGTGATCGTCGGCATCCGTATCGTGTTTCCGGAGCTGCCGCCCACCGCGGACCAGTGGCACACGAGCACGTCCGGCCGCACCGTCCTGCGGGTGGCGCTGGCGCTGCTGCCGTTCGCCGGCATCTCCTTCCTGTGGTTCATGGGTGCGTTGCGGGCCTTCATCGGCGGGCGGGAGGACAAGTTCTTCGCCACCGTGTTCCTCGGTGGCGGGCTGCTGTTCGTCGCGATGCTGTTCGCGCTGGCCACGGCCGCCGACAGCATGCGCGACGTCGCCGACGCGTCGCCGGGCGACCCGCCACCCGAGCTGTGGCGCTACAGCCACCATCTCACGTACACGCTGCTGTCGAGCTACTGCATGCGGATGGCCGCCGTCTTCACCTTCGCGACGACCACGATCGGGCACCGCCTACGCCTGTTCCCGCGTTGGCTGGTGGTGCTGGGCTACATTGTCGGCGCGATCCTGCTCGTCGTCGTCACCCGGGTTCCCTGGTCCGAGCTGGCATTCCCGGTCTGGGTCCTGGCCGTCGGCTGCCGAATGCTTTCCGGCCGACCCAACGGCGGCGTGACCTCACGGTAGCCGCGGCTCACGTGCTGGGGGTGAGAGACATGGTGTCAGCGATGTGGCGCCCCGATCGTGCGGCCCAGGCGGCGAGCTTTTCCAGGCGGGGCAGCAGCTCCACGGGTGGCGGGCGGTCGGCCGCGGCCCGGCGCAGGTCGGCCGCGGCCCGGTGGTGCTGATCGCCGTGCAGCAGCGCGGCGACGGCGGCGCGGATCGTGGCGGTCGTCGCGGTGTGGCCGGGTAGGTGCAGGCCGGCGCCCGAGGTGGCGATCCGGGTGGCGAGGCAGGCTTGTTCGCTGGCGAAGGTGATGGCCAGCTGCGGGGTGCCGCTCACCATGGCGCTGCCGGCGCCGCCGTGGTGGACGACCGCGTCGCAGTCGGGCAGCAACGCGTACAGGGGCAGACCCCGCCGGCCTGTGTGACTGCGACAGGGTGCGGGCCGGCACCCCTTCCCGGGCCGGCCCGCGGACTCGGGTTTCAGCGCGTCGGGGCGGCCACCGCGCGGTCCAGGTACCGGTCCAGCAGCATGTCGAGGTAGCCGGGGCCCGCCGTGCCGAACTCGGGCACGAGGGTGCGCAGGCGGCTCAGGGACACCTCGGTGCGGGAGAACGGACCCGTCGAGTACACCCGGTCGGGGGCGACGCCGAGGCGCTGGGACACGCCGTCGACGATGTCCTCGACCGGGAGCGGGCGGCCGGAGGCGACGTTGACGACCACGTCGCCCGCGTCGGCGGTCAGCAGGCCGTCGATGGCGTGCATCAGGTCGCGGGCGTCGAGCAGGTCGCGGTGGGCGCCGCGGTACACGGTGACGGTGCCGCTGGCGACCTGGCGCACGATGGCCGGCAGCAGCTGGTGCGGGCGCTGGTGCGGGCCGACCACGTGGCTGAGCCGCAGCACGACGTGGCGCACGCCGGAGGCCCGTACGCAGGCCTCCAGGGCGAGCTTGTGCCGGCCGTACACCGACGGCGGGAAGAGCGGGCCGTCCTCGGTCGCCGGGGCGGTGGTGTGGCCGTACATGGCGAACGACGCGGTCGAGAAGTACAGCAGGGTCCGGTCCTGCGTGGCGCACCTGCGCAGGGCGGCGTAGAGCGCCTCGGCCTCGCGGTCGAACTCGGCCGGGTCGGTGACGGACGTGCTGGACACACCCACCGCGAGCGCCGTCACGTCCGGGAACCGGTCGCCGAACGCCGCGGCGAGGTTCTTGGCCAGGAACCCGTTGCCGATGATCTGCATGTCACCCTCCCGACCGGGTCGGGGCCGGCGGGGTGGCGGCGCCGCGCCCGCCCCCCCCCCCGGCCAAACGCCCCGGGGGACCATCAAAAACCCCGGGGGGGGGGGGGGGCGCCGGCGGCCCCCCAC
>NZ_JBFANF010000125.1:0-17135 GCF_040674675.1 Dactylosporangium sp. NPDC049742
CCCGGCCGCGCCGCGGCCGGCGCACGGGCCTGGGCCCGCCTCCGCCCCCTCCGGGGCGCCCGGTGGCGCGGTCGTGGCGGGTCGTGGTCCGGTCTCCGCGCCGCCCGCCGCCGGCCCTGTGTCGTCCGCGCCGCCCGCTGCCGGTCCCGTTCCCGCGCCGCGCGCCGCCGGTCCCGTGTCCGGGCCGCCGGCGGCCGCTGATTCCTCCGGCGAGTCCGGGTCGCCGGCAGGGTCACCGACAGGGGACGGCGGGTCCGGGGGTTCCGGCGGCGGGCAGCCCGCGGTGCCGCCGTTCCCGGCGCTGTCGAAGCGGGACGAGGACGACCCGAAGGACAGCTGAACGTCCTTCGCCGGGTCTCAGGACGCGGACACCGGCGGGTTGGCGGCCGTCGGTGTCTCGTCCGGGTCCTCCGACAGGACCGCGACGAGCCCGGTGACCGCGGCGCCGAAGGCGGGGCGCAGCTGGTAGCCGGAGTGGCCGTCGACCTTGGGGAACACCGTGTCACCCGCGGCGATGTCGAATCCCGGCGGGTCGGCCAGCCGTACATCCCGTGCGGTGGGCGACTGCACCGGGCCGCCGATCGGATCGGTGTCCCGCCAGAGGTTGACCCAACGGGGGCCGTGCTGACCCGCGTCGAGGACGCCATCCTCGGCACGGGCCAGCACTGCGCCGATCCGTCCCAGCACCGCGTCGTTGACGTAGGCGGGGAAGAACCTCGCGTACAGGCGGCGCAGCGGCGAACCGTAGGTCAGCAGCGCGGTCCTCGCCTGCGCCTCCGGGGGCAGCTGCAGGACGGTCGCGGCGGCCAGGACGCTGCCCTGGCTGTGCCCGGACAGGATGACCCCGCCCTGCTCGGCGGCGAGCCACCCGGCGCGGCGGGCGAGCTCCGGCACGACCCGCTCGGCGTAGCAGGGCGGCGCGAGGGGGTGCGCGGACCGGGGCCAGAACGTGCCGAGGTCCCAGAGCACGCCGACGATCCGGCGGAAGCGCTGATACCGGTACGCCAGCACACCGATGAACACGAGCGCGAACGCGGCCAGGCCGATGAGGTAGGTGCCCAGGTTGACGACGGCCGACATCACCTCGGCGGCCGCGGACCCTGAGTCCGCGAGCCGGATCGGCCGCCGTCCGAGCAGCGCGAACCCGGTCGCGACGACCGCGGCCGCGGCGGTCGGGACGAACACCCAGACGAGCATGCGGCCGACGTGGTCGGTGACGAGGGCGTCGGCGACGGCGGTGTCGATGTGCCTCGCCCGCTCCGGGTCGCGCTGCCGCCCGCCGCGGAAGTCGGCGTCGGTGACGACCCGGGCGTACCGGCGCAGGCGGCGCACCAGCGGCACCCCCATGACCAGCCCGACGAGCGCCGCCAGCACGAGCAGCAGGACGAAGCCGGCGGCGGCCCACTCGTACGCGGGCGGCGGCTCCAGCGACAAGGGTGTCTCGGCGTAGTCGGCGGTGGTGGCGAGGGCACGCCGGTTGAGCAGGTCGGCGACCCGGTAGGCCATGGCGGCGGCGAACGCGGCGGCGACACCGAGGCCGATGCTCGCGATCAACGGCCCCGCGAGCCCCTGCAGGAACGTGCCCCGTGGCCGCGTCGCGAGGACGACCCCGCCGAGGATCAGCATGAGCAGGACCTGCACGGCGAAGAGCACGGTGACGGTGCCGCTGAACACCGGCATCCGGCCGCTCGCCTGCCACGGGTCGCGTCCGAGGCAGCTGTACGCCAGGACCAGGCCGGTCAGCACGACCGCGGCGTGGCTCATGACCCTGGTGAACGGCTTCGCCCAGCGGGCGGGCGCGTCGCGGTGCACGACGGCGGTCAGGGTCACCGCGGCGAACGCTGCCAGCAGGATCACCGCGGTCGCGGCGGCGAGGGCGTAGCCGGCCGGGTGCCGGTCGTGCGGCACGAGGACCCCGAGCAGCACCGCGTCGAGGGTGCCGAACGCGACCGCGATGTGCAGCGACCGGAGCCGGCCGACGAGGGGCCGGCCGTTCCAGAAGCACGGGTGGGCGAGCCCGTCGCCGTCGCCGTCGGTCGTGACCGGGAACGCCTCGTAGCGGGCCCAGGTGCGCCGGCCGAGGAACCACAGGAACGCGATCGCGAGGGCGGGGACCAGGGCGGTGACGGCGAGCCGGCGGCCGGTCGTCAGGTCGACGAGGACGGCCAGGTAGCCGCGGCCCTCCAGGCACCGGGCCTGGGCCGCGCACTGCCAGCCGACGAGGTCCATCGAGATCTCGATGAACGACAGCACGAACGACGCGGTCATGGTCAGCGCGAAGACGCGGGTCAGGGCGCGGATCGTCGCCCTGGCCCGGACGCCGACGTCGGGGCGCAGCCAGATGGCCACGTTGGCGAGCATGAACGGCAGCAGGAGCAGCCAGAGCGCGCGGGCGGCGGCGCCGGCGGTGAGGTTGCCCCAGCGGTACGCCTCCAGGGTCACGCCGCCCGGGCCGGTGACCGCGCCGTACTCCACGCGGGGGCGGAAGAACCCGGCCTCGGTGTCGCCCGCGACCCGCCGCAGCAGCGGCCTGTCGAGGACGTCCTCGGCCGGGGTACCGGTGACGCCGTGCACCCGCAATTCGGTGACCACGGCCTATGGCTACCGCTTGCGGGCCGCTGTGTCTAGAAGGCTCCCGCGCCGAGTGCGGCCAGTGCGGTGTGGACCATGACGCGGACGCCGTAGCCGATCGAGCGCTCGTCGACGTCGAACGCCGACTGGTGGATGTCGAACTTCTGGTCCGACCCCGGCACCCCGACGCCGAGCCGGATCATCGAGCCGGGGACCTCGTCGAGGTAGAACGCGAAGTCCTCGCCGCCCATGCTGATCTCGGCCTCGACGACCCGGTCCGGGCCGAGGGCCGCGCCGGCGGCACCGGCGACGACCGCGGTGGCGAGCCGGTCGTTGACGACGGGCGGCACGCCGCGGGTGTACTTGACCTCGACGTCGGCGCCGGTGGGCGCGATGACGTCGTGGACGAGCTTGGTCACCAGCTCCGGCACGTCGCGCCAGGCGTCGCGGCTGAGCACGCGGATGGTGCCGCGGGCGACGCCCTCGATCGGGATCGCGTTGGCCGCCTCGCCGGCCCGCACGGCGCCCCACACCATGGAGACCCCGGCGCGGGCGTCGAGCTTGCGGTCCAGCAGCGACGGCACGTCGACGAGGATCCGGCCGAGCGCGTGGACGAGGTCGGCGGTCAGGTGCGGCCGGGCGGTGTGCCCGCCGCGGCCGGTGAGCCGGACCTCGATCTTGTCGGCGGCGGCGGTGAACGGCCCGGAGCGGACCCCGACCAGCCCGACCGGCAGCTGCGGCGCGCAGTGCAGGGCGTAGATCGCGGCGACGTCCTTCAGGCCGCCGGCGGCGATGACCTCGGGCGCGCCGCCCGGCATGGTCTCCTCGGCCGGCTGGAAGAGCAGCCGCACGCGGCCGGGCAGCTCGTCGCGCTCGGCGAGCTGCGCCAGGGCGAGGCCGACGCCGAGCAGGATCGTGGTGTGCACGTCGTGGCCGCAGGCGTGGCAGACGTTGTCGACGGTGGACCGGTAGGGCACGTCCTTGGTGTCCGGCAGCGGCAGCGCGTCGAGGTCGGCGCGCAGCGCGATGACCCGGTCGCCATAGCCGATGTCGCACATGACGCCGTTGCCCTTGGGCAGCATGCGGGGCGACAGACCGGCGCGGGTCAGCTCGCGGGCGACGAGGGCCGCCGTCTCGAACTCCTGGCCGGAGAGCTCCGGATGCGCGTGAATGTGACGTCGGACGGCTACGAGCTCGGCACCCCGGGAGGTGAGCCAGCGGTCGAGCTGACCGGGCAACGGATCGGCCCCGGGTGGAGTCTCGGGCCAGGACGACGTCAACTTGCTGACCCGGGCCGCCGCGGCGGCTGGATCGGGCAGCGTCAGCGCTCTCGTCACGGTGAGTTCTCTATTTCGGTCTAAAGGAGCGGCCCGCCCCATGCGTGCCACGGACAGACTAACTGGGTCAAGGTGACGGAGCGCAACATCATTCTCGTGATGCTGGGATAGCTGAGCGTCACTTGATTGGAACTGGAGGCGTAAAGATGCTGGCCTCGTCGGAAGTGAGCGTTCCGCTTCAGCCAAGAACCCCTCACCTCCTACAACGGGTGACAGGCGCCACGGTCACGTGGTGTCGCGAGTAACTTTTCGCTTCGCCGCCGCGTGCAGCGTCGCCGCAGATCAACGCACAGTGACGGAAGACGTCGCAGAGTGGCATGAACCAAGGGGTCGGCGCCGCACCGCGCGTCCGTCCAACCCCTCTGATCGGCAGGCGCACCCGAAAATCCAGGGAAACGTAGTCCCCCGATGTTCCAGATGCGTTTCTGTCCCCTGCGTAGACGCCCCTCCGTACCCTTCGGGTTCCCAGAATTCGAAGATTCAACCCAACCGTTTCAGTAGCGCGACATGATCAACACGGAGCGTTGCGCTCAGGTCACGGTCCGGTGAAGGGGAGGACCCCACCTTTCTTTGCTGGCGAGCAGCACGCAAGATAGGGGGTGACCGCGGTCGTACAGCGAGAAAGTCATCTCCCCTCCATGACGACGGTTTACTGCCTGTGACTCAGCTCCCGACGTGGCACGGCGAGCCGCTGCCACCCACCGGCGCCCTGGCCTCCGCCGGAGCCGGGCGTGATCCTGCGCGCGGCCCTGAGCAGCGGGAGCCCCGCGAGCCTGGCTCCACGAGCATGCCCGTGCCCGGGCAGCGCGCCGCCCCGGGCGTGGTGATCGGTGGGCGCTATGCGCTGCGCACCGCCATCGGTCACGGCGGCATGGGCACCGTCTGGCGTGCCAGCGACACGGTGTTGCGCCGTGACGTGGCCGTCAAAGAGGTGATCCTGCCGCCCAACATGGCACCCAGCGACCGCGACTCGATGTATCAGCGGACGCTGCGCGAGGCCCGCGCGGCGGCGGCGCTGTCGCATCCTGCCGTCGTCCAGGTGTATGACGTCGTCACCGAGGCCGGCCGCCCATGGATCGTCATGGAGCTGCTCCAGGCCCGCAGCCTCGCCGAGATGATCGTCGAGGACGGCCCCCTCGCCGCCCGTGCGGTCGCCAAGATCGGCATCGCGCTGCTCGGCGCGCTCGAGGTCGCCCACGCCGCCGGCGTGCTGCACCGCGACGTCAAACCGGCCAACGTCCTCATCGCCGGCGACGGCCGCTGCGTGCTCACCGACTTCGGCGTGGCCCGCATGCCCACCGACAGCGAGCTGACCACGCCCGGCATGGTGCTCGGCTCGCCGCACTTCATCTCCCCCGAGCGGGCGATCGGTGCCAAGTTCGGCCCGCCGAGCGACCTGTTCTCCCTCGGCGTGACGCTCTACACGGCCGTCGAGGGCCGCCCGCCGTTCGACCGGCGCGACCCCTTCGAGACGATGCGCGCGGTCGTCGAGGAGCCGCCGGCCCAGGCGGTCCGCGCCGGCCCGCTCGCCGGCGTGCTCTATGGCCTGCTGGAGAAGGATCCCGCCCGCCGCTGGAACGTGGAGACCGCCCGCGCGGTCCTGCGCGACCTGCTCGCGGGCCCGCTGGCCAGCAACGCGCCGGCCCACATGACCGACCCCTATGCGGTGGTCCGGCCCACGCACCAGCCGACGGTCGTGACCCCGCAGCACACCCCGACCGGCCAGATCGGCGGCCGGGCCATGATGGCCCCCGGCGAGACGGTCAGCGGCGCCATGCGGCGCATGCACTCCGGCGGCGGCGCACCGGCCCAGGGCGGCGCGCAGCACGAGGCCGAGCTGGAGCGCACCGACGCCAGCCGCTTCGCGGCCTACCAGGACGGCCCGCTCGGCACCACCGACTGGACCCAGGCCCCCGCCGAGCCGCCCAAGCAGCCCGGCACCGACCTCAAGCGCATCGTCACCCAGGCACCGACCTGGGCGAAGGTCACCGTCGCCGCGGGCGTCGTGGTCGTCCTGATCCTGGTGGTCTCGATGTCCGGGCTCTTCTCCGGCGGCGGCTCCGGCGACCAGACCGGCAAGGGCCCGGCCACCGCGTCGAGCGGGCCGGCCAAGCCACTGCTGGACGTCGAGGCCTTCTCCCACCCCGGCGGCATCACGGTCAACGTCCCGAAGGGCTGGACGCGGAAGGAGATGGGCGCCGCGACCGCGCCCTACTTCGACATCACCGACCCGGCCGACCCCAACCGCCGCATCCGCGTCAACATCGAGAAGGCGTCCAACACGCCGCGGGCCTTCCTGCAGAGCGCGGAGAACCGGCTGAAGAACACCCCGGCCAGCTGCGCCGCGCCGTACAACCACGTCGACATGACCGACAACAAGCTCGACGGCCACGACGCGGCGGTCCTGGAGTACACCTGCGGCACCGGCGACCAGCAACGCCACGCCCTGTGGAACGCCGTCGTCATCAGCGGCAAGAGCTACCACTTCTTCGTGACCGTGCCCGAGGCCAAGTTCGCCGACAGCAAGGTCATCTTCGAGGAGATGGTCCACTCCTTCAAGCTGACGGCCGCGTCCCCCGGCACCTCCACCGGCCAGTAACCGAAGCGGGCGCCGCCTCCACTTTCCCGGAGGCGGCCCGCCCGCCCCGGTTCCCTTCACATCGCCCAACCTTCCCGGCCGGGGACCAGCCAGGCGATCTTCGTCCTGATCTTTCTTCCGCGGACCACGCGTGCCCCAGGAACCCACCCTTGCCACGCGCACTTTCTCCAAGATTCGGGCATACCGCACACGCTTCTCCGAGGGCTCGGGCACGCCGCACACGCTTCTCCGACACCCCGCGCTGGCCCGCCGGCCCCACTTCCCACAGGCGCCCCGCGAAGTCCACTGCCCACCGGCCGCCGCCATCATGATCGAAGGCCGAATCCGGCCGCCCGCACGACCAGAACCGTCCTTGGATCACCACGGCGGCGCCAGCAACCCGACGGTCCCAAGGCGGACCTCCACCACGACTAATCAGACACAGCAGCTAAACCCGGATGAATACGCCCATCGCTACGGACACCGCTCCTTCGCTGCCATGATCCAAGGACGGATCCGGCCGCCCGCACGACCAGAACCGTCCTTGGATCACCACGACGACGGAGCCGCACCGTAGGTCAGGGCGGCCACAAGCCACGGCGCCCCACATCAGATGCGCCCGCACGGGCTGTTCTGCCACGCATGGCGGTGAGGACGCCGGTGAGGATGGGGACGCCATGCGGCCACCGCACCACAGCCCACCCGCCCACGAGGCCCGCCCACCACACCCGCACGGCCCACCACCCCACGACCGATGATCGAAGGACGGATCCGGCTGCCCACACGACCAGAACCGTCCTTGGATCACGACGGCGACGGACACCGCGCTGCTGGACCGCGGCGGAGTGCCGGGGTCGTCTCGCTCAGCCGGACCCGGCCACCATGCCCACGTGGCTGGCGTCCCTCTACGGATGATCGAAGGACGGAGCCGGCTGCGCGCACGACCATAACTGTCCTTGGATCACGCGGAGGGCGACCACCGGCTGCGGCGTAGACGCGTCGCTTGGTCTGCCACGCGTCTCGGCGCGGGCAGTGCGTCGCGCGGCGGCGCGTTGGGGCCGCGGGTGAGAATCCCCGCCGGGACCCGCCGCGACAGCGGTGGGGCGGAAGCCACAGCGTGCTAAGAACGACGGATGAGTGATCTGCGCGCCGAAGCGGAGGCCTGGCTGGCCGACGACCCCGATCCCGCGGGGCGGGAGGAGCTGCGGGCGGTGCTCGACGACGAGCGGGAGCTGCGGGAGCGGTTCGCGGGGCCGTTGACGTTCGGGACGGCGGGGCTGCGGGGGCCGTTGCGGGCGGGGCCCAACGGCATGAACCTCGCCGTGGTCCGCGGGGCGGCGGCGGGGCTGGTGCGCTGGCTGGCGGAGACGGGGGCTGAGGGGCCGCTCGTCGTCGGGTACGACGCCCGCCACGGCTCGAAGGCGTTCGCCGACGAGACCGCCAGGGTGGCGACGGGTGCCGGGCGCCGGGCGCTGGTGCTGCCGGGGCCGCTGCCGACGCCGGTGCTCGCGTTCGCGGTGCGGCACCTGAAGGCGGCGGCCGGGGTCATGGTGACCGCGAGCCACAACCCGCCGCAGGACAACGGCTACAAGGTGTACCTGGGCGACGGGTCGCAGATCGTGCCGCCCGCGGACAAGGAGATCGAGCGGGCGATCCGGGGCGTGGGGCCGCTGCTGGACGTGCCGCTGGGCGACCCGGGCGAGACGCTGGGTGAGGACATCGTCGACGCGTACGTCGACGGGGCGCTGCGGACCGTCGACCCTGAGGTGCCCAGGGATCTCGTCGTGGCGTACACGCCAATGCACGGCGTCGGGAAGGACGTCTTCGTCAGGGCGGTCGTCGAGGCCGGCCACCAGGCGCCCGCGATCGTCCGGGAGCAGGCCGAGCCCGATCCGGACTTCCCGACCGTGGCGTTCCCCAACCCGGAGGAGCCGGGCGCGACCGACCTGCTGCTGGCGCTCGCCGACGACGTGGACGCGGACATCGCGATCGCGAACGACCCGGACGCGGACCGGTGCGCCGTGGCGTACAAGGACGGAAACCGCTGGCGGCTGCTGCGGGGCGACGAGGTGGGGGTGCTGCTCGCCGACCACCTGATCCGCCGGGGCGTCAAGGGCCGGTACGCGACCACGATCGTCAGCTCCAGCCTGCTGTCGCGCATGTGCGAGGCGCACGGGCTCCCCTACGGCGAGACGCTGACCGGCTTCAAGTGGATCGTCAGGGCCGGCGACGACCTGGTCTACGGGTATGAGGAGGCGCTGGGGTACTGCGTCGCGCCCACCCACGTCCGCGACAAGGACGGGATCACCGCCGCGCTGCTGGTGTGCGAGCTGGCCGCGGGGCTGAAGTCCGAGTTCAAGCACCTCGGCGACCGCCTCGACGAGCTGGCGCTGCGGCACGGCGTCCACGCGACGGACCAGCTGAGCGTCCGCGTCGACGACCTCGCCGACATCGCGGCGGCGATGGACACGATCCGGCGGAAGCCGCCGGCGGCGCTGCTCGACGAGCCGGTCCACGCGGTCGAGGACCTGCTGCCGGACGCGGACGTGCTGATCGTGCGCGCCGGCACGACGCGGGTGGTGGTGCGGCCGTCGGGGACGGAGCCGAAGCTGAAGGCGTACCTGGAGGTGGTCGTCCCGGTGACCGGCAGCGACATCAGGGCCGCCCGCGAGACGGCCCAGGCGTCGCTGGCCGCCCTGCGGACCGAGACCGCCGCCGCGCTGGGGCTATAGCGTCACCGCGACGGCCGCCGCGCTGGGGCTCTAGCGTCACCGAGACCGCCGCCGCGCTCGGGCTACAGGGTCACCGAGAAAACCGTCGACGCGGCCAGCTTCTGGAACTCCTGCAGGGCCGCCTGGGAGCTGTCCGGCCGCGTGTCGCCCTTGGGGGCGTTCGGCGAGTCGAAGTAGACGAGGGCCTTGATCGCGGGGAACCGTCCGAGCTGCTGGCGGACCGTCGAGTAGATCCAGGCCTTCTGCGCGGGGTCGGCGGCGTGCTCGTACACGCCCCACTCGGCGATCATGAGCGGCTTGTTGCCATGGGTGCGGGTGACCCAGGTGTAGAAGCCGGGCCACCTCGCCGGGTCGGAGGTGCGGTCGACCAGGTAGGCGAAGTCGCCGTGGCCGTAGCCGCCGGGCTTGGCGAAGAGGTACGGATCCATGCCGACCCAGTCGACGACGTCGTCCCCCGGGTACAGGTCGCCGAACCACGGCTGCACGCACCACGGCTCGTACGCCATGTAGACCATGACGAAGACGACGTTGGTGACGCCGGCGGCGCGCAGGCGCAGGACGGTGTGCCGGAACATGGCGGCGTAGTCGCGGGCGGTCATGCCGCCGCCGGCGCGCACGTCGTTCTCCGGCTCGTGGTGCAGCGTGACGAACAGCTTGCCCGGAAACGCCTTCAGCCTGGCGGCGGCGCGGTCGATGCGGTCGTCCTGCCCGCCGGCGGCGACGTCGGCCCAGGTGGTGCCCCAGGCGACCTTCCAGTTGGCGAAGAGGATCCGTTTGCGCGACTGCTGCACCACGGCGATCTCGTCGGCGGTCGGCCAGACCTCGTCGCCGCGGTGGTAGGAGTGCAGGATGTCGGCGGGGCGGCCGGTGGTGCGCTCGAAGTTGGCGAGGGCCTTCGACGACGACAGGTCGGTGAAGGCGCCGGGCGCGACGCCCCACAGCAGGCCGCAGCCGGGCACCAGCTTGGCGCTGAGCGCGCAGCGGTTGGCCTCGGCGGCCTTCGACGCGGTCGGCTTGCCCGAAGGAGCCGGCCTGCCCGGCGACGACGACACCGCGCCGAGGCCGGCCTTGTCGGCGTTTTGCGGCGTCTGTACTGATGCCGCCCGCGGCTCGGGTCGCCTGGCGGCCGTGGCGGCGAGCGCGCCGGAGCCGACGAGGACCCCGACCGTGACGGCGACGGCGAGGACTGGATGGGTGCGCAGGAACGAGCGTCGGTGCTTCATCGCCGGTCACCGTAGGCCGACGCTCAGCTCCTGGGGCAATGCCTGACCAGCGGGAATCCCCCGATCCGGCGACGAGACTTAAGGCGCGCCTCAGAAACGGGGCATGCCGCCGAACTGCCGGTCGCCCGCGTCGCCGAGGCCCGGGACGATGTACATCCGCTCGTTGAGCTTCTCGTCGATCGCGGCGGTGACGAGCCGGATCGGCAGCCCCGAGTCGGCGAGCCGCTCGATGCCGGCGGGCGCGGCGAGGACGCACAGGACGGTGATGTCGGTCGCACCCCGGTCGACGAGCAGCCGGACGCAGTGCTCCAGGGAGCCGCCGGTGGCGAGCATCGGGTCGAGGACGAGCACCGGGATGCCCTTGAGGTCACCGGGCAGCGACTCCATGTAGGCGCGCGGCTCGAAGGTCTCCTCGTCGCGGGCCAGCCCGACGAACCCCATCGACGACTCGGGCAGCAGGGCGAGGGCCGAGTCGGCCATGCCGAGGCCGGCCCGCAGGACCGGCACCAGCAGCGGCGGGTTGGCCAGGCGCGTGCCCTCGGCCACCGCGACCGGGGTCTGCACCGGGAACTGCTCGGTGGCGAACGACCTGGCGGCCTCATACACCAGCATCGTGGTGAGCTCGTGCAACGCGGCACGGAACTGGCCGTTGTCGGTCCGTTCGTCACGCATCGCGGTCAGTCGCGACTTGGCCAGGGGGTGATCCACCACGAGTACGTCCACAGGGACTGAGCTTAGACTCAGGCCATGACCCTCACCGCCGAGGTCGCGCGCTCAGAAGGCGCCCTGCGGACCTTCCTGCACGGTTTGCCCGGTGTCGACCAGGTAGGCGCGGAACAACGCGCCGCCATGCTGGGCACCCGGTCGATCAAGACGACGGCGAAGGCGCAGGCGCTGGACCTGGCGATCCGCATGGTGGACCTGACCACCCTCGAAGGCTCCGACACCCCCGGCAAGGTCCGGGCGCTGTGCGCGAAGGCGGTCCGGCCCGACCCGGCCGACCCGACGTGCCCCAGCGCCGCCGCGATCTGCGTGTACCCGTCGATGATCGCCGTCGCCGCCGAGGCGCTGCGCGGCAGCGGGGTGCACCTGGCGAGCGTCGCGACCGCGTTCCCGTCGGGGCAGGCGCCGCTGGAGGTCAAGCTCGCCGACACCCGCGCCGCGGTCGCCGACGGCGCCGACGAGATCGACATGGTGATCAAGCGGGGGGCGTTCCTCGCCGGCCGCTACGCGGAGGTCCACGACGAGATCGTGGCGATCAAGGAGGCGTGCGGCGACGCGCACCTCAAGGTCATCCTGGAGACCGGTGAGCTGGCGACGCTCGACAACGTGCGGCGCGCCTCCTGGCTGGCGATGCTGGCCGGCGCCGACTTCATCAAGACCTCGACCGGCAAGATCCAGCCGGCCGCGACGATGCCGGTGACGCTGGTCATGCTGGAGGCCGTTCGCGACTTCCGGGCCGCGACCGGCCGGACCATCGGCGTGAAGCCCGCCGGCGGCATCCGCACCGCCAAGGACGCGATCAAGTACCTGGTCATGGTCAACGAGACCGCCGGCCCCGACTGGCTGGACCCAGACCTGTTCCGCTTCGGCGCCTCCACGCTGCTCAACGACCTGCTCATGCAGCGCACCAAGCTTGCCACCGGCCACTACTCGGGCCCCGACTACTTCACCTTGGACTAGAGCGATGGACTTTCAGTACGCACCCGCGCCGGAGTCACGCTCGGTCGTCGACATCCGGTCCTCCTACGGCCTGTTCATCAACGGCGCCTTCGTCGACGGGCGGGGCGAGTCGTTCAAGTCGATCAACCCGGCCACCGAGGAGGCCCTGGCCGACATCGCCACCGCATCCTCGGAGGACGTCGATGCGGCGGTACGAGCCGCGCGCCACGCCTTCGACACCGTCTGGGGCCCGATGCCCGGGCGGGAGCGCGCCAAGTACCTCTTCCGCATCGCCCGGATCATCCAGGAGCGGGCCCGGGAGCTGGCGGTGCTCGAGTCCATCGACAACGGCAAGCCGATCCGGGAGTCCCGCGACGTCGACGTCCCCCTCGTCGCGGCCCACTTCTTCTACTACGCGGGCTGGGCCGACAAGCTGCCGTACGCCGGGTTCGGGCCCGACCCGCGGCCGCTCGGTGTCGCCGCTCAGGTCATCCCGTGGAACTTTCCGTTGTTGATGTTGGCGTGGAAGATCGCGCCGGCGCTCGCCGCGGGCAACACGGTCGTGCTGAAGCCGGCCGAGACGACGCCGCTGACGGCGCTGCTCTTCGCCGAGATCTGCCAGCAGGCGGACCTGCCGCCGGGCGTGGTCAACATCGTCACCGGCGCCGGTGACACCGGCCGGCTGCTCGTCGAGCACGACGGCGTCGACAAGGTGGCCTTCACCGGCTCCACCGAGGTCGGCCGGGCGATCGCCCGGGCGGTCGCCGGCACCCGCAAGCGGCTCACGCTGGAGCTCGGCGGTAAGGCCGCCAACATCGTCTTCGACGACGCGGCCCTCGACCAGGCGGTCGAGGGCGTCGTCAACGGCATCTTCTTCAACCAGGGGCACGTCTGCTGCGCCGGCTCCCGGCTGCTGCTGCAGGAGTCGATCGCCGACGGGTTCCTCGACGCGCTGAAGCGGCGGATGGCCCAGCTGCGGGTCGGCGACCCGCTGGACAAGAACACCGACGTCGGCGCGATCAACTCCTCGGCGCAGCTGGCCCGGATCCGGCAGCTGTCGCAGATCGGCGAGGACGAGGGCGCTGCCCGGTGGTCGGCGCCCTGCGACCTGCCCGACCGCGGCTTCTGGTTCGCCCCGACGATCTTCACGGGCGTCACGCAGGCGCACCGGATCGCCCGCGAGGAGATCTTCGGTCCCGTCCTGTCGGTGCTGACGTTCCGTACCCCGGACGAGGCCGTCGAGAAGGCCAACAACACGCCATACGGGCTGTCCGCCGGGGTGTGGACCGAGAAGGGGTCGCGCATCCTGCACGTCGCGGACCGGCTCCGGGCCGGCGTGGTGTGGGCCAACACGTTCAACAAGTTCGACCCGACGTCACCCTTCGGCGGCTACAAGGAGTCCGGCTACGGCCGCGAGGGCGGCCGTCACGGGCTGGAGGCCTACCTTGAGCACTGAGTCACCGGCGCGTCTCGCCGTCCGTAAGACGTACAAGCTCTACATCGGCGGCGCGTTTCCCCGCAGCGAGTCCGGGAGGTCCTACCAGGTGCACTCCGCCTCCGGCGACTTCCTCGCCAACGCCGCGCTCGGCTCCCGCAAGGACGCCCGCGACGCGGTCAAGGCGGCCCGCGCGGCGGCCGGCAAGTGGGCCGGCGCGACCGCCTACAACCGCGGCCAGATCCTGTACCGGGTCGCCGAGATGCTCGAAGGCCGCCACGACCAGTTCGTGAGCGAGGTGAAGGCGGCCGAGGGCGGGTCGCGCAAGGAGGCCGCCGCGCAGGTGGACGCCGCGATCGACCGCTGGGTCTGGTACGCGGGCTGGTCGGACAAGCTCGCGCAGGTCCACGGCGGCGCCAACCCGGTCGCCGGGCCGTACTTCAACCTGTCCGCGCCGGAGCCGACCGGCGTCGTCGCCGTCGTCGCGCCCGCCGCGTCGTCGCTGCTGGGCCTGGTCAGCGTGATCGCGCCGGCGATCGTGACCGGCAACACCGTCGTGGTGATCGCCTCCACCGACCGGCCGCTGCCGGCGGTCACGCTCACCGAGGTCCTCGCCACCTCGGACCTGCCCGGCGGGGTCGTCAACGTGCTCACCGGTAAGGTCGCCGAGATCGCGCCGTGGCTGGCGGCCCACATGGACGTGAACGCCGTCGATCTCACGGGTGTGACGGACACCACCCTCGCGAAGGAATTGGAAGTCGCGGCGGCGGAAAACCTGAAACGGGTGATCCGACCTGCGGACCCGGACTGGACGGCCGATCCTGGGGTGTCCCGCATGGTGGCCCTACTGGAGATCAAGACGGTCTGGCACCCCAAGGGGGTCTGACCGTCGCCAACCGGGCACACTAGGGTGTTTGTGCGCGAGGCCATCTCAGTGAGCAGTGTGCCCGCACGCCGAGCCGACTACGGAGGTCACAGTGGCCCGCCAGTCTTCCCGTCCGTCCTCATCACGTCCGGCGTCGTCGCGCCCAGCGGCAGCGAAGAAGAGCACGCCGGCGCCCGCCGTCACCGAGCCTGAGATCTCGGACACGACCGAGACGGCCGACGTCATCGACGACGTCGACGCGGTCGAGGCCATTGAGGCCACCGAGGACGACGAGGTCGAGGCGCTGTCCGACGACGACGAGTCCGACGACTCCGACGCCGACTTCGACGAGGAGGAGGGCGGCAGGGAGCGCTCCGCGCAGGCCGACGCGATGTGGGAGGACGTCAACGTCCAGCCGGTCGAGATCGCGCTGCCGAAGGGCGTGGGCTACACGCTGCGGGCCTACCGGCTGTCGACCGAGCTGACGCCGACCGAGGTGGACGAGGAGGAGGACGACTTCGCGATCCTCCACCGCCGTGAGGCGGACGTCGACGAGGACGAGGTCATCATCCTCGACGAGAACGCGGAGCTGTTCGAGGAGGAGCCCGCGCCGGCCGCCTCGCTCGCCAAGAAGAAGGCCAAGGACGACTCGGACTCCGACGACGAGGACGACGTCCTCGCAAAGGACAAGTCCGACGATTCGGACGAAGATGAGGACGAGGCCGACGAGGCCGACGTCATCGCCGACGAGGCTTCCGAGGAAGAGGACGACGAGGACGAGGAGGAGCCCGAGGAGGTTCCCGCGTTCCTCGGCCACCGCGGCAAGCTGCTGCTCTTCCGCAGCGTCGAGGGGCTCGTCGAGTTCGTGAAGTCCGACGCGGAGCACGACCTGCGCCAGCTCGACACCTGGGACAGCCTGCAGACCCGGATCACCGCCTCGTCGGTGGCGCCGAAGGACGAGGACCGCTACGAGCTCGACCTCGTCGTGGAGAACCTCCGCGGCGGCCAGGACGCGTGGGACGCCGACCTGCTGATCGCGGCCGGCGAGGTGGCCCGTGACCTGGCGTACTCGCTGCGGCTCGAGCCCGTCCGCACCGCCCTCTCCCCGGGCTCCCCGCTCGACGACCTCGACGAGGCCCTGCGTGCGGCGGCCGGCGGCGGCGTCAGCGGCTTCTTCGCCAAGCGGCGTCTCAAGAAAATCGGGGCACAACAGGCAGCGCTCGGTTGGCGGACGATTATTGGCAAGATTTCTGCCGCCACGGACTGGCGTGATTGATTTGTGACCGACAGGATCTAAGCCGTGAGCATCTTGGCGCGGCGGGCGAGACCCGGCCTTTGACCGGACGGGTGGCGGCGGTGCGCGACGATCAGCCGAGAACGGCATTCAACCGAAACGGCTGATCGCGTCACCCGCCCGCAACCTGTTTAGTAGAGGTCGTTCAGTTTGACCTGCGGTAACACACGGCGGGGCGCCGGGACACGTCCCCGCCGACGTGGTGAAAGCTCAACTGATGTCCCGAGAGGAGGACGACGCGGTGGCGCTCGTTCGGGTGTACTGCGGTCTGGCGTCGGCTGATCTCGCCGAGCCGCAGTCAAGCTCCGAAATCTGGTTGACCGTCGCGGTCGTCGACGACGCCGGCCGGCTCATCGACATCTGCGAGGTGAGCGACGACGCCGGCGGCTACGCCGAGCTCAGCGCGCTGCTCGCGCAACGCTCCGGCGGCCAGTCCGCCGTCGCGGTCGCGGCCGAGAGCGACGACCACGTCGTCACCCAGCTGCTCACCGCCGCCGGGCGCAACCTCGCCTTCACCGACGACGACTCGGCCGACGACTACGCCGAGCGCTTCGCCGACGACGAGTCGCCGGAGGAGATCCAGTCCAACGCCGCCGAGCGCCGCGCCGTGGGCCTCGCCCGCGCGCTGCAGGCCGGCGTGCTCTCCGCCGTCGGGCAGTCCCCGCCGCGCGACATGCTGCCGCTCAAGCCGGTCCTCGCCGCGCACGCCGCGGTCGTGGCCGGCCGCCAGAGCGCCGCGGCGACGCTGCGCGAGGTGCTCCGCGAGCTGTACCCGGCCGCGCTGCGGGCCTACCCGGACCCCGCCGAGGCCATCCCGCTGGCGATCCTCGACGCGCTGCCGGAGCCCGGCATCCTCGGCGGCGGCGCCGCCGGCCGTAACCGCGACGCCCAGGTCGCCAACGATCTCGCCGCGAGCGGGGTCGCCGACGCCGACACGCTCGGCGAGGCCATCACCGCGCTGCGGGTCGCGATCGCCGAGACCCCCCGCCGCACCGGCGTCAACCGGGCGCTCACCGCCGCGGTCGCCGAGACCATCCGCCAGTCCGTCGCCGCCGTCCGCGCCTGCGACGCCGCGGCCGCCTCGCTCGTCGGCGTCCTCGCCGACAAGATGAGCCCGTCGCGCCTGCCCGGACGCCAGCGCACCGGCTCGCCGCTGACCCCGGTCGTGCCGCTGCGCACCACGCCGGCCGCACCCGCCGGGCCGCTCTCCGGGCCCGCCGCCGCCGGCTCGCACGCCGCCGTCGCCGCCGTCGGCCAGGACGCCGCGCCGACCCGCACCCGGGTCGCCGCCCGGGCCGCCGAGGCCGCCCGCGCCGCCGAGTCGAGCGCCGCCAAGGCCGCGCCGGCCGCGTTCGGCGCCCAGCCCGCGCCGACCCGCACCAACGCCGCACAGGCGACCGGCGCCTCGTCAGCGGGAAGCTCGGCGGCGTGGAGGTCG
>NZ_JBFANF010000126.1:0-17016 GCF_040674675.1 Dactylosporangium sp. NPDC049742
CCAGTCCGCCGGCGCATGCCTGGCCCCGGCCAACTTCCGGACCCTCCGCTCCTCCTCCGCATCCACGGGAGGACGGGCAGCCAAGAACATGGGCATGACACTCACCCCCGAACACCTCAACCCCGCCCTACAAACCCAACCTACCTCCGACTTAACGAACGTTGCACTAGGCACCCCGCCACCACAACCGCCAGCCGCCGCGCGGGCGCCCGCCCTGTCAGCGCGGCGCCCCAGGCAGCGCGGCGCATCCAGCCGTCCAGCTCCGGTAGCACGTCACACATGACAACGCAGCACGCCCTGCAGCGCAGCATCTCCCCTGCAGCGCGGCACGCCAGGCCTCGACGACCTTCAACACGCCCTCAGCATGCGCCCTACCCGCACTTCACACCTACCGCTGGCCTCCACCACCTCCACACCTCGCCGCAGACCTCCGCGTCGTTCACCGTCACGTCGAGGATCCCCACCACCTTCAGCACCCGGCCGACGCGATCGTTGTCCGAGCCGTACCCGCGCCCGACCGACCAGCCTGGGCACCCCGCCACCACAACCGCCAGCCGCCGCACGGACGCCCGCCCCGTCAGCGCGTCGCACATGACAACGCGGCACCCCGCAGCACAGCACCCCAGCAGCGCTGCATCTCCGGCAACGCAGCATCTCCCCAGCAGCACGGCACCTCAGGCAGCGTGGCGCGTCCGGGACGTGTGGCAGCACTTCGGGGTGTGAGCGGGAATCCCCATCGCCTCAACGTGGTGTGGGGGCGGGGGGTTCAGTTGTTGGGGGCCTCGGAGCTGATGTCGGCCAGGGTTGAGGTGGGGTCGCGGGCGATGGCGAGGTCGCCGAGGGAGATGATGCCGACGAGGGTGTCGCCGTCGAGGACTGGGAGGCGGCGGAGGGCGTTGGTGCGCATGAGTTCCGTGGCGGTGTCCACGTCGTCGTGTGGGGAGACGGCGACCAGGTCGGGGGCGACGACATCGCCGACGGCGGTGGTGGCTGGGTCGGCGCCGGTGGCGACCACGCGGACGGTGACGTCGCGGTCGGTCAGGACGCCGCGGATGCCGCTGGTGGCGGTGACGACGAGGGCGCCGATGTCAGCGTCGCGCATGAGTTCGGCGGCGGCGGTGATCGGGGCGTCTACGTCGATGGTGAGTGGTGCGCTGGTCATGATGTTCTTCACCTGCTGGGCCATGGCTGGACGACTACCCACTTCAGCTGGGCGCAACCAGCGGCGATCAGCGACCGTCCCAGCCCAGCATCCCGACCGCGACTGCAGGGGCCGGAGAACAGCTGACGGTGACCGCCCGCCGGGTGGTGCTCGTGCGGCGGGCGGTCAGGCCTGACAAAGGGCAGCGGGCAGTGGGTCAGTTGTCGCGCAGTGGGTCCAGGCCGCCGGTGAGGCTGGCGACGCCGCAGTTGGGGGCGGACCAGAAGCGGCTCGGGCGGCCGTCGACGTGGGTGTGGTCGTTGTGGTCGGGGTATCCGGGGCCGAGGATGCCGGCGAAGCCGTGGTTGCGGGCGGCCTGGGCGAGGGTGCACAGGGAGTGCGGGCCGGCGCCGAGGTCGGCGGCGTCGCCGTAGAGGTGGCGGCTGGAGGAGGCGCCGCCGACGGCGTTGTTGCACGCGGCGCTGCGGAAGCCGCTGGTGACGCGGATCGGCTGGTCGCCGAGGGCGTGTCGGAGGGCCTGGAGCTTCCACATCGTGACCAGGGCGTTGGCCTTGGCGGTCGCGGCGGAGACGTTGCCGCCGGCCCAGGTGCTGTTGCAGTTGTTCAGCTCGGCATAGCTGAAGCTCACGGGTGTGCAGTCGTCGTCCTGGAGGGCGTACAGCTTGGCGAACGTGGCGGGTCCGGCGATGCCGTCGGCGGTGAGGCCGTATGCTGCTTGGAACCGGGCCACCGCTGACTTCGTCGCGGGCCCGTAGACGCCGTCGAGTCCGAGGACCGCGCCCGAGCCGGGGTAACCGGCGACGCGGATCTGCAGCTGCCGGACCCCTTCTCCCGACGATCCCTGGGCCAGGGTGCCACTCCACGTGTAGCAGGCGTCCGCGTGTGCCGGCGCGGCCGTGACGATCAGCGCTCCGGCCGTCGAGAACACCATCAGCAGCGCCGCACTGAGCAGGCGCATCAGTCTTCGCATAGACGCATATAAGTGTATGAATGGAGTGAAGTCAATGGATGTCCGTCGGTACATTCTGACCGGGGCGCCGGGCGCCGGGAAGACCACCGTGGCGCTGGCGTTGCGCGCCCGGGGGCACCACGTCGTCGACGAGGCGGCGACCGACGTGATCGCCGCGTCACCGCATGAGCGGCCGCACGAACGCCACGAGGAGTTCCTCGACCTGGTCGTACACCTGCAGCGGCACCGGCAGGAGCAGGCCGGCGGCACACCGGTGCAGCTCTTCGACCGCTCGCCGCTGTGCACGCTCGCCCTCGCGAGGTATCTCGCGAGGTTCGCCGTCGTCGAGCCCACCCCGGCGCTCGTCGCGGAGGTGCGGCGGGTCCAGGAGCAGCAGGTGTACCAGCGACTGGTGTTCCTGATCCAGCCGATCGGGTTCGTGACCCCGACCGCGGCCAGGCGCATCACCTACCAGCAGTCGCTGGTCTTCGCCGGAATTCATGAGGAGGTGTACCTGGAGCACGGCTACGACCTGCTCGCGATCCCGCCCGGCACGGTGCAGGAGCGGGTCGCGATGATCGAGGAGCGGCTGCCATAGACACGGCGGAGGACCTGGACCAGTTCCACAGTGGACGAACCTGCCGGTGGTGGTGCCCAGGCTGAGCACAACCGGAAGACGAAGGCGCCACCGTGAGCCGAGGACCCGGAGACGGGGCGCTAGCCGGCGGCTGACAGGTCCGACGGAATCATGCTGTACATGACCAGGTCGTGCCGGCCGGAGCGGGAGACGGCGACGTTGCGCAGCACGCCCTCGGCACGGAAGCCGGCCCGCTCCGCGACGTGCCGGGACGCGGCGTTCGCCGGTGCCGCCTGCAGCGCGATGCGGTGGAAGCCCTGCTCGGTCAGTGCCCACCGGGCCACCGCCGCGGCCGCCTCGGCGGCGACGCCCCGGCCGCGCGCCCACGGCGCCGTCCAGTAGTGCATCTCCGCCGACATGGCCGTCCAGTCGGCACTGAACAGCGACACGTGCCCGACCAGCCGCCCGCCCTCGCGAGGCGCCACGGCGAAGCCGATGCCCTTGCCGACGCGGCGGCGCTCCTCGATGCCGCTCGTGCACCAGGCCAGCGCCGTGTCGAGATCCGCGTTGGCGTACCCGTAGCCGAGCGGCGCCGCGTCGACGAACCGGGCGTCGTGCCAGACGGCGTGGACGTCCTGCGCGTCGCCGGGCACGAACGGCCGCAGCAGCAGGCGCGGCGTGGTCAGCGTGACGGACGGCAGCACAGGCTCGCCGATCACGGCAGCGTCACGCTGTCGACGGGGTCGGCGGACGTCTCCCACCGCTGCCACCACAGCGCGTCGGGCAGCTCGCCGGACGCCTCGACGATGCGGTCCAGCAGGTCCACGCTCTCCTGCGACGCGTCGACCTTGGCGTCCTGGACGATCGCCGACAGCTCCCGCAGCCGCTCCCGCATCACCACCCCGACCAGGTCACGCCCGGCGGGTGTGAGCGCCAGCCACGTCGAGCGACGGTCGTCGACGCGGTGGAAGCGCCGCACGAGGTGCTTGCGTTCCAGCCGGTCGCACATGCGCGTCAGGGTCGACGGTGCCACGTCCAGCTCCCTGGCCAGGTCCGCGCTGCGCTGCGGGCCACCGGTCGCCAGCTCCACCAGCGTGCGGTACTGGGCCAACGTCACGTCCGAGTCCATCGCCGCCAGATTCCGATCCGCCAGTGCAACCATGCAACGGCTGACTGCCAGCAACGCACGAACCAACGCCTCGTTTCCCCCCGGGGTGGTCATCCGGACATCGTTGCATGGTGGATACGTCGTTCCGGGTGCACTATCGTGTGCTTTGATGGTTGCAGTACGGCAACATTCTAGAAGGAGGCAAATGAACGGCGACGGCACGCCGGAGCTGGCCCGCATCCTCATCGTCGAGGACGACGCCGGCGACGTCGCGTTCACGCTCGACGAGTTCCGCGAACACCGGCTCAGCAACGAGGTCACCGTGATCGGCGACGGCCTCGAGGCGATCGACTTCCTCGAGCACCGCGGCGCGTATGTGGACGCCGCGACGCCCGACATCGTCCTGCTCGACCTCAACCTCCCCGGCGTCGACGGCCGGGTCGTGCTCGACCGGATCCTCGGCAACCCCCGCCTCGCCGACCTGACCGTCGTGGTGCTCACCGGCTCGCCCGCGGAGGAGCAGATGCTGCGCGACTTCGGCGTCCCCAGCGAGCACTTCTTCCGCAAGCCCGTCGACTTCGCGCAGCTGGCGAAGCTCATCCACGGCATCGACCGCTACTACCTGGTGATCGGCCGCCTCACCGGTCAGTGATCAACGTGTGGTAGTCGGCGACGGTCAGCGGCCGATCCGTGAGCGCGCCGTCGGCGCCCGGCACCCTCAGCACCTGACCGTCCTGCAGGAAGCGGACCGTGTCCACGTCGGTGCGGGCGTCCAGGGTGCACACGATCTGCCCGATCGCGAGGATGTCGTCGGTACGGCCACCCACCTGCGGACGGAGCGTCACCTCCGCGGTCCCGGCGACCAGCCGCACCCCCGCGACGAGGTCCGTGCCGGTGAGCGCGCTGGTCAGCCCGGCGGCGTGCTCGGCCTCGGTCGGGCCGGCGGTCAGGTCGGCGAGCAGCGCCTCCACGTCGCCGATCGAGCCGACCCGCCGCTCCACCGCCACGAGCCGGTCGTCGCGGACCAGGTAGAGCCGCTCGACGACGGCCCCCACCGAGTTGCCCGCGGAGTTGCCCGGCGCCTGCGGCGGGTTGCCGATCACCAGTGACGGCTCGATCGGCCGTGGCGCGTGCTCGTTGGGGACCCCGCAGGCCTGCGCCGAGAGCGCGAGCAGGGTGGCGGCGACGAGAAGCGCGCGGCGTCTCACCGTACGACACCCGGCAGATCCACCCGGAAGCGCGCACCGCCGCCCGGACGGTCGAGCACCTCGACCCGCCCGCCGTGCGCGCTCGCGTGCTGCGCGACCAGCGAGAGACCCAGGCCGGTGCCGTCGCCGCCGCCGCGGGCGCCCGCCGACCGGCCGCGGACGAACCGGTCGAAGATCACCTCACGGTCGGCGGGACGGACGCCGGGGCCCTCGTCGTCGACCTCGACCCGGCCGGCCCCGGCGACGCAGGTGAGCCGGACGGCGACCGGCCCGCCGCCGTGCCGGACCGCGTTGTCCAGCAGGTTGGCCAGGATCTGCTCGAGGCGGCGCCGGTCGACCAGCCACTGCGGGGCGTCGTCGTCGCCGGGCGGCTCCACCAGGTCCGCCGGCAGGCCCTGCGCCTCGGCCACCCGCCGGGCGAGGGCGTGCGGGTCGACCGGGGCGCGCTGCGCCGGCTGGTCGCTGCGGGCCAGCTCGAGCAGGTCGTCGACGAGCGACTGGAACCGTTCGATCTCCTCGACGACGAGCCCGGCGGCGAGCGCGGTCCGCTCGTCGAGGTGCTCCCGCCGCCGGTGCAGGACGCTCGCCGACGCCGCGAGGGTCTGCAGCGGGGAGCGCAGCTCGTGGCTGACGTCGGCGGCGAACCGGCGGTCCCGCTCGTGCCGGCGGGCCAGCTGGTCGACCATGCCGTTGAACGACGCCGTCAGCCGCGCCAGGTCCGGCTCGGCGGCCGGGTCGAGGCGGGCGCTCAGGTCGCCGTCGGTGATGCCCTGCGCGGCGTCGGCGACCGAGCGCAGCGGCCGCAGCACGTACCGGGTCGCGTACCAGCCCAGGCCCGCGCCGGCCGCCGCGACCGCGGCCGCGACGAGCCCGAGCACCCAGGCGAGGGTCCGCAGCGTCTGGTCGAGCTCACGCAGGTAGTCGATCTCGAACAGCGCCGTCGTCGGCGACAGCGACACCCCGATGACCAGCGCCGGGACCCCGTCGACGCGGACCCACTGGGCGCCCTGGCCGCCCTGCTCGACGAGCCTTTGCAGCTCCGCCGGGACGGCGGCGGCGGCGCCCGGGTCGTTGTTTCGCGTGTACCAGCCGTCCGCGCGGCGCACCAGGGTGCGCCGGTTGCCGCCGGTGTCCAGCGACCTGAGGATGTCCAGGACGTCGGTGTCGTCGCGGAGGCTCGCGGTGATGATCCTCGCGTCGTACGCGGTGGCCCTGACCGTGGCTCGTTCCCGCCCGGCGAGCAGGGCGCTGCGGGTCAGCTCGTACGAGATGAACGCCATCGACGCGGACAGCGCCAGGGCCCCCGCGGCGAACCCCGCGATGACCCGTGTGCGCAGCCCGGCCCGCCTCATCGCTGCAGCTTGTAGCCCATGCCGCGGACCGTCACCAGGCGCCGGGGCGCCCGGGAGTCGTCCTCGATCTTCTGCCGCAGCCGGCCGACGTGCACGTCGACGAGGCGTTCGTCGCCGACGTCGTACTCCCACACCCGCTGCAGCAGCTGCTGGCGGGACAGGACCAGGCCGGGGTGCTCGGCGAGCTCGCACAGCAGCCGGAACTCGGTCCGCGTCAGCGCGACCGGCTCGCCCGCGACCCGCACCTCGCCCGCCTCGGGCAGGATCTCCAGGTCACCGAAGACGAGCGTCGACACGGCGGCCAGCACCGCCCGGCCGCGGCGGCGCAGGGCGCGCAGCCGGGCCGACAGCTCCTTCACCGCGACCGGCTTCACCAGGTAGTCGTCGGCGCCGGCCTCGAGCGCGGCCACGATGTCGTGGGTGTCGTCGCGGGCGCTGACCACCACGATCGGCACGTCGTCGTCGCGGCGCAGCTGGCGGATGCACTCGAAGCCGTCGACGCCGGGCAGCATCAGGTCGACCAGGACGGTGTCCGCGGGCTCGGCCCGCTGCGCGACGAGACCGTCCTCGGCGGTGGACACGCCCCGCACCGAGTAGCCCTCGTCCTCCAGCGCCAGCATCAGCGACAGCCGGATCCGATCGTCGTCCTCGATGACCAGTACGCCCGACACCACTGCATCATGCCAGGTCGGATGCGTTGTCATCGAACTGTCATACTTCCGCGGAACGCCCGCCACATGCGCGGCGGAGGCTCGTCGTATGCACACCGGCACTCCCTTGGTCGAGATCGTCGTCACCGAGGAGCTCGACGCCGCCTCGGAGCCACGGGTCCGGGCGCTGCTCGAGGACGCGCTGACCATGCACCCCGAGCAGCTCGTCCTCGACCTGTCCGGCTGCCCGTTCATCGACGCGACCGCGATCGGCATGCTGCTGGACGTCCACCGGCAGGTCTGGACCTCGGGTGGCAGACTCACCTTGCGCGCCCCGTCACCCCGCGTCAGGAGAACGTTGCAAATCGCGCACGTAAATCACGTGTTACGAATGGTCCCCGAGGACGACGGACACGACATGATGACGGAGACCAGAGCGGCCTCTTGAGAGGAGCGGCGACCGTGACCGCGGCGACGACACCTGACGGCACCGACTTCACGTTGATCTGCGACGCCTGTGGCCAGAGCGTCACCGGGCTGGGCGCGACGATGCACAACTGGGATCTCGTCTGGAGCCTGTTCCGCCGGCACGGCTGGACCGGCGCGCGGCTCGCGACCGGCCCGCACAGCTGCGGGCGCTGCTCCCGGGTGCCCCTCGCGTCCGCGGACGCCGACCCGGTCGGCTGGCTCGCCGGCGACGCACCGCCCTCGGAGGCGGTCGTCAAGGCGGCACCCGCCCCTGAGGTAGTCACCGACGCCCGGGTGGACGCGGCGGTGGTCGACGAGGCACTGGTGGTGTCGCTCAACGGCGACCTGGACATCGAGGTCGGGCCGGCGCTGCGCGACGCGCTGTCGCCCGCCGGCTACCGGCCCGGGCACCTGGTCCTCGACCTGAGCCGGGTCACCACCCTCGACTCGTCGGTGCTGGGGCTGCTCGTCGCCGCCCGGCACCGGGCCGCGCAGGCCGGCGGCCACACGTGCCTGGTGGGGATCGCGCCGTTCATGCGCCGGATGATGCACACCCTGTGCCTGCTGCACCTGTTCGTCGTGCTGCCCGACCGGGACGCCGCGCTGAGCTGGCTGCGCGGCGACGACACGGAGCTGCCCCGGCAGCGTGACCTGCGGGGTGAGACGACGCCGGCCTGAGCCGTGACAAACGCTGCATCGAACTATAGAAATGTCAGGATGAACGAAAGTTCCTGACATCTCGGAGGGAAGTGCAGCATGCCCAGCTCCTCTGTCAGCCGGCGCGGTCTCCTCGGCGCGGCCGCTCTCGGTGGCGCCTCGCTGTTGGGGGCCCCGGCCGCGAGCGCCGCGCCCGCGCACCGCCAGTCGCGGGTGCCGCTCGACCGGATCAGCGTGCAGCTCTACACGCTGCGCGACCAGCTCGGCCTGGACCTCGCCGCGAGCCTCGCCGAGCTGCGCGCCATCGGGTACACCCGGGTCGAGCACGCCGGGTTCGTCGGCCGGACCGCCGCCCAGTTCCGCGCCGCCCTGGACACCGCCGGCCTGAAGGCCACCTCGGGGCACGTCGCCATCCCGCAGCCGTGGGACGCGACCGCGTGGCAGCGGGCCCTCGACGACGCCAACATCGTCGGCAACCGCTTCATCGTCCACCCGTTCTTCGGCATCGACCCCGCCACCGGCCAGCCGATCCGCGACGGCGCGAAGTATCACGCGCTCGCCCGCGACCTCAACCGCGCGGGCGCCCTGGCCAGGCGGGCCGGCCTCGACTTCGGGTACCACAACCACCAGCTGGAGTTCGTCCGCCAGGACGGAGGGTCCCGCACCGGGTACGACATCCTCACCGCCGAGACCGATCCCGACCTCGTCCACCTGGAGGTCGACCTCTTCTGGGCGTGGCGGGGCGCCGCCGACCCGGTCGACCTCGTCCAGCGGCACCGCGGCCGGATCCGTCAGGTGCACGTGAAGGACATGGACACCGCGGCGGCGTTCACCGATCCGGGCGTCGGCCTCATCGACTTCGGCCGGATCTTCGAGCACGCCCGTGAGGCCGGTCTGGTGGAGTACATCGTGGAGCGCGACAACGCCGGGACGCCGCCGCGCACGCCGGCCGACGCGCTGACCACCGCGCGGAACGGCTTCAAGTTCCTGGCCGACCTGCGCTTCTGACTCACCACTCGTGGGGCAGGCTGTAGCGCCAGGCCACCGCGATGAACGCGCCCGCCGGGGTCCGGTAGGACCGCCACGCCCCCTCATCGGACCTCGGCAGGTCGCGGCGGACCCTTCTGGCCTTCGCGCCCGTCAGCTTCGTCTCGCGGTAGGGCCGGTCGTGCCGCACGTCGGGCACCGGCACGCTCGCGGGCCACGGCTCGGGGTCGTCGGGCTCGCCGTCGTCAGGCTCGCCGTCGTCAGGCTCGGCGTCATCGGGCTCGGCGTCATCGGGCTCGGCGTCATCGGGCTCGGCGTCATCGGGCTCGGCGTCATCGGGCTCGGCGTCGAGGTGCACGGCGACCAGCAGCAGCGCGTCGGCGGCCCACGGCGTGCCGTCCGCTCGCACCCGTCGCCGGAGGACCTGCACGTGGTCGTACAACTCGTGCAGCGCGGCAGGAAACGCATGCTGCGGATCGCCGTCGCCCCACCCGTCGAGATGCGCGGTCAGGTAGTGGCCGTCGGCCGTCCGGACGCGCACCCGCTCCGACGGGGCGTCCTCCGACGGTTCGAAACCGGGCCGGCGGCGCAGGTCCGCCCGTTTGCCGAGGACCTGGACCGCGTGGGTCCGCAGCGCCTCCGCCTCCCCGGCCGGTAGGTACTGGTGCGCGGCCGCGTCGGCGTAGGCCTCGCCGTCGCCGTAGACGGCCAGCGGTGGGGGGACCATCACGCCGACGCCGGGCGGGAAGAACCCGCGCTGCTTCTCCCACTCGAACATCGGCCACTGCACGACCGCCTGCGCTGCTCTTCCACCCGGCCTTTCGCCCAGGAACGTGCCGGCGAAGGCCCCACCGGCCACGAGGAGTGCTCTGCGTTTCACGCTGCCGAGCCTAGGGGCTACTTTTCCGATTTTTCGCTCATGTACTTATTTGCCCTGGCGCTCTGGGGCTATATAGAAAAACGGCTGAGGGCTATGTAGAGTCGGTGCATGGCGTCGGAGGTTCGAATGACCGCGGCGGTGGCGAAGGTGGTGTCCGCCTTCCTCGCCGATCCCGCCGTGGATCGATATGGCCTGGATCTGATGCGGGCGACCGGCCATCCGAGCGGCACGCTGTATCCGATCCTGCTGCGCCTGCAGCGGGCCGGCTGGGTCGACGCGCACTGGGAGGACATCGACCCGGCGGTCGCCGGCCGCCCCGCCCGCCGCTATTACCGGCTGACTCCCGACGGCGTCGTCGCCGCCCGGACCGCGGTGGCGGAGCTCTATGCCAGGCTGGCGCCCGTCGTCGCGCCGCGGACCACCGAGGGGCTGGCATGACCGCGCTCGACCGCCTCGCCGAGGCCCTGCTGCGGCTGGCGGCCCGGCGGTGGCCCGCCTCGGTCCGCGAGGTGCAGCTGCAGGAGTGGTCCGCCGAGCTGCACGCGCTGCGCACCGAGCCCGGCGCGGGTGCCGGGCGGAGGGCGTTCGGGCAGCTGCGGTTCGCGTTCAGCCTCGCCGCCGCCGCGCCCGTCGACGACGAGGACGGGGTGCCCCGCGGCTGGCGCGACGCCCTGCCGGCGGCCGGCCGGGCCCTGCAGCCGTTCGCCGTGCTGGTGTTCTTCGGCCTGATCGCGATCGGCCCCGCCGCCGGCGTCCTCCGCGCCGTCAACGAATGGCTCCTCGGCCTGGCCGGCGTGAAGATCGGCTGGCCCTCGGGCGCCACGATCACCGCGCTGACGTCGGTGCCCGCGCTGCTCGTCCTCACCACCGTCGCGTGGTGGCTCGGCCGCCGCATGCCGCTGGGCCTGCCCGGCCTCGGCCGGGCCGGCTCCGCCGCCGCGGCGCCGCTGCCCCTGGCGCTGGCGTTCGCGGTGCTCGTCGTGGGCACCCAGAGCTCGATCGGCATCGCCGGCGAGACGTTCGCCGTCTGCCTGGTCGTCGGCGCGCCGGTCTGGGCGGCGCTCACCGCGGCGCTGGCGACGGCGGTCGCCCGGCTCGCGTCCACGCGCCGTCGCTGGTGGCCGGTCGCCGCGCTGCTCGCCCTCGTGGGGACGCCGCTGGTCGTGGAGCTGGCGGTGACCGCCGCCGTCCTGCCGACGATCGCCGCCTCCGGCGCTGGCCTGTCGGCCGCCTTCGCCTGGGCGCCCGACCTCGTCTCCGGCGCCGTCCTGGGCGGCGGCGCCGACTCGTGGCACCAGTCCCCCGAGGCCATCAGCCTGTTCAACGCCACCAGTGCATATCCGGTGCACCTGCTCATCCTCACCGGCGTCGCCCTCGGCTACGGTGTGGGCGCGGCCCACCCCCGCCCGCCGAGGCCGGCGCCGATCCCGGTGCCCGCCGCCGCCCCGATGCGCCTGCGCCCGTCCACCGTCACGGCCGGCGTGGTGGCGCTGCTCGCGGGCCTGTTCTCGTGGGCCTACACGCTGGCCGTCCTGACCCCCGCCATGCCCAGGGTCGGCGAGACCGCTCCCATGCCGGGCGGCGACGGCGAGCTGTACATGTGGGTCGCCGAGCTGCGCTGGGGCGGCGTGACCCTCGCCGCCCTCGGCCTGCTGCTCGCCACCGCGGACCGCCGGGCCTGCCCGCTCGCCGCCGCCGCGCAGACCGTCGCGCTGCTGGTCACCGACGGCGTCCTCGCCCGGACCGAGGCCCCCTCCCTGCGCACCGCCCTGACCGCGGGCGCGATCACCGCCACCGTCACCTGGGCCGTCGCCGGCCCCACCCTCGGCAGGGACGGCCTGGCCGCCCGCCGCCGCCTCGCCTGGACGGCGGTCATCGCCGCCTGCTGCGGGCCGATCATGTTGGGCCAGGGCACCCCGGCGGTCAACCACCCGTTCCTGCCCACCGGTCTGTCCGTCACGACCGCGCTCGTGGCCGCGGGCCTCGCCCTCGTCGCCGCCCGGGCCGCCGCCGCGGCCCGCCCCGTTCCCCTGTCCCCGGCCTGGTCCGCCGCCGTGACCGCCGCCCCGGTGCTGCTCCTCAGCGCCCTGGGCCTCACCACCGGCGCCGGCGCGCCGAGCGACATCACGATCACCGGCCTGCTCCTGTCCGCCCCGATGCTGCTCACGGTCATCGCCGTCATGCGCACCCGCGGCCCCGCCGGCGGCTGGGCCAGACCAACCCTCTGGACCGTCCTCGCCCTCACCAGCCCCGTGCTGAGCTTCCTGCTCGTCGCCGCGTCCCTGATGCTGTCGATGTTCGCCGCCAACGTCCTGTTCACCGTCGCCGGCAGCAGCTGGGCCGCCGACGGCATGTCCCTCCTCCCCGGCGCCGTCATCCTCACCCTCACCATCGGCGTCCTCACCGCCAGGAAGCTGATCCGCGCCCCGGAGCCACCTCCCGGCCATCCCGCCCCGCCTGACCCGCACCCCACCCCGCCGCCCAGCCAGCCAGCGGTACCGCCCCACTCCCCAGCCCTCCACGCGCCAGCCCTCAACCGGCCGTCCCCACAACCGCCGGCCCTCCACCCAGCCCCACCAGCCGGCCAACCAGCCGCCCGGATCTGACCACCAGCACCCAGCACCGCCACGCCACCCGGGCCACCAACCGCCCGCTCTGGCCCCACCCACTGACCTTTCACCCGCCGGCCCTCCACCCGACTGTCGCTCCAACCGGCCAACCAACCGACCGGCTCACCACCACGCCACGACCTTGGCCAACAACCGCTCGCTCGGCCCCCACCCACCGACACTCCGCCCGGCAGCACCCCCACCCGTTGGACCTCAACCCGTTGGACCTCGACCCGCCGGCCCTTCACCGGTCGTCGCTCCAACGCCCGCCAGCCGGCCAACCAGCCGCGCGGATCTGACCGCCAGCACCCAGCATCGTCACGCCACCCGGGCCAGCAACCGCCCGCCCTGCCCCACCCGCTGACCTTTCACCCGCCGGCCCTCCACCCGACAGTCGCTCCAACCGGCCAACCAACCGACCGGCTCCAATCACCAGCGCCCCCACCACGACCTGGGCCAGCAACCGCCCCGCTCGCCCTCACCCAAACTCCGCCCGCCAGCACCCACCCTTTGGGCCTCGACCCGCCGGCTCTTCACCGGCCGTCTCTCCATGGGCCCCGCCAGCCGGCCAACCAGCCGCACGAGCCTGACCGCCAGCACCCAGCACGCCATGCCAGCTCGGCCAGCAACCGCCGTTGCCGCCTTCACCACCGGTCCCGCCGGCTTGCCGCCCAGCCGCACGGAAGCAGCTGCTGAAGCCCGAACTCGCCCCGCCTCGCCTCGCCAGCCGGGCAACCACCTGCCGTCACTCCGCCCGCCATCTCTGCAACCGGACCTGCCATCGGCCAACCGGGCGCGCGGCGCTGACCACCAGCACCCCGACACGTCCCGCCATCTGGGCCGGCAACCGCCCTCGCCGCCCAACCCGCCGACCCTCCAGCAGCCAACACTCCAACCACGGGCGCCTCGATCGACAGTCCAACCGGCTGCCCACCCAGCCACACGGAGGCAGCCGCTGGATCCGTACTCGCCTCGCCAGCTGGGCAACCACCTGCCGCCGCTCCACCGACCACCTCTGCAACTGGGCCCAGCCGGCCGATCAGCCGCACGGCTCTGGCCGCCAGCACCCAGTGCGCCACGCCAGGTGGGCCAACAACCGCCTTCGCCGCCCTACCCACCGGCCCTCCAGCAGCCAACGCTCCGATCACGGGCGTTTCCGAAGACCGGCGATTCAATCGGCCCGCCGGCTGGCCACCCGGCTGCGGAGTAGCTGCTGGAGTCCGGACTCGACTCGCCAGCTGACAACCACCCGCACCACTTCGGCACCGGCACTCCACCCCACCAGCGCTCCGCATCGCCGCGGCGGCCGGGGCAGACGCACGCACCGCTGCAGCCGTCGACGCTCCACCCAGTCCTGCCTGCCCGGCGACCAGCAGCGCCGCCCGATCCGCCTGCTGGCTCCGCACCGCAACGCTTGCCATCTCCGGTCAGCCGCACCGATCGGTGTGGTGGCTGCCAGTTGATCCAAGGACGGATCCGGTCGTGGGGGTGGCCAGATCCGTCCTTGGATCAATGCCGGAGCGTTGTGGTCCGACGGTGTATCCGAGCCGCCTGGGGTCAGGCGGCGGGGCGAGGTGGGGGCGGGGCCGCGGTGGTCAGGTGGGTGGTTGGAGGAGGGGGATTGCGGACTCCTCGATGGTGCGGGCCTGGTCGAGGAGGTCGGCCAGGGTGGCGAAGACGGTGGTGGGGTCGGTGGTTGTGGGGTGGTGGGCGGTGGTGGCCATCGCTGACCAGACCGCGGCGGAGGAGCGGAAGGCCGATGCCGCGGCGGTGAGGTGGGGGTTGCCGGTCAGGGTGGCGGCCTCGTCGAGGAACTCGGCGTAGAGCGGGCGGGTGGCGGCGGGGGCGGTGTACTGCTCCTCCAGGCACTCGTGGAGGCGACGGAGCGCGAACGTCAAGGCGGCGGGTGCGGCGAAGCGGCGGGGGAAGCCGGTCTTCGTGCGGGTGTCGCGGAGCTGGGACGCCAGGCGGGTCATGCCGGTGAAGCCGAAGTTGGTGTCGAAGGCGTTGCCGAGGACGGGGCCGGTGAGGTGGGCGGTGGTTTCGGCGAGGGCGGCGGGGATCGCGGCGGGGAGGGGGACGGTGGGGGTGCCGGTGACGACGAGGCGGTGGTGGCGGCCCTTGCGGTGGGCGGACCAGGCCTCCATGAAGGCGTCCACCGGCAGCTGGTGCGGGGCGGTGTCGTGGACGGTGAAGCCGCCGGGGTGTTCGTCCAGGACGAGGATGCCGTGGGGGTCCGCGTCGATGGGGACGGTGACGGTACGCCATGGCAGCCGGCTCGCGGCGACAGTGCAGTACACCGGACACCCGGCGGCAAGGGAGAGCCGCAGCGCCTTGAGGGCGGCCGCCGGGGCGGTGCTGTGTGACTCGGTGAACGGGACGCCGAGGCGGGTCAGCACCGTGGGGGTCCAGGGGGCGGGGTGGTGCTGGGCGACGATGGTGAGCATCGGGGGCATGCCGCGGTAGTCGAAGACGGCGGCCATGAAGCCGATGCCGCCGCCGAGGCCGCAGATCATCGGCTCGCTGAGGTCGGTGCCGGCGGCGTGCAGGAGGCGGCGGACTAGGTCACTGGGCTGATGTTGCGGGGGGCGGGCGGCAACGCGGGCGGCGACGACGTGCCTGCGGGCGGTGGTGTAGGACTCCCCGGTGCGCGTGCTGCGCTCACGGACGAGTCGCTTGAGATGCTTGTGGTCGGTCATCACGGCTGCCTCACCGACGGTCGGGCCGCTTTCGCATGCCCACGCGGCGAAGTCGGCGACCGTCGTGCGGGACCGGTCCTCAACAAGACGAGCGACGACCGCGATGGCAACGGACCACCTTCTCCCCCGCGCGGCCGGCGGGCGTGGGCCACCGGTCAGAGGGTACGGCGCGCGGACGGCGCCACCAGGCATCGTATCCCACCCCGTGCTTGACTGGAGCCATGGCGGGCGAGCGGCGGTTCGTGGTGCAGCGGCACCGCGCGACGCGGCTGCACTACGACTTCCGGCTGGAGATCGACGGGGCGCTCGCCAGCTGGGCGGTGCCGAAGGGGCCGACGCTCGACCCGAAGGTGCGGCGGGCCGCGTTCCACGTCGAGGACCACCCGATGGACTACGTCGACTTCGAAGGGGTCATCCCCGCCGGCGGGTACGGTGGCGGCGACGTCATCGTGTGGGACGCCGGGACGTGGGAGCCGTACAAGGACCCGGACCCGGCCGCCGCGGTGGCCGCCGGCCAGTTGCACGCGCGGCTGCACGGCGAGAAGCTGCGCGGGGCGTTCGTCCTGATCCGGACGGGGCGGCAGTCGAACGGCAAGGACGACTGGCTGCTGCTGCACAAGCGCGACGAGCACGCGGTCGACGGCTGGGACCCGGAGGACCATCCGCGCTCCGTCCTCAGTGGACGGACGAGCGAAGAGGTGCTCGCCGACCCCGACCGGCTGTGGGACCCGCACACCGGCGCCCGGGCGCTGCGGGCGAGCGAGCCGGAGCTGCGGGCGCTCGACCGGCTGCGCGACGGCGGCGACTGGCACGTGTTCGGGCGCGCGGTGCGCGTCGGCGATCCGGACAGGGTCCGGTTCCCACCCTCACGGGCCGGGGAGGCGCCGGTCACGAGGCGGGAGCTGCTGCGGTACGTCACCCGGACGGCGCCGACGCTTCTCCCCCACCTCGCCGGCCGGACGCTCGCCCTGCGCCGCTACCCGGACGGTGCCGGCGGCCGCGCGACCTGGCAGCGCCGGCCGCCGCGGCACGCGCCGCCGTGGCTGACCGCCCTGAACGCGGACGAGCCGGCCGCGGTGGTGTGGGCGGCCGCCGCCGGCGCCCTCGAATGGCACGTCGACACGACGGGCCTGGCCGTGATCGACCTGGGCGCCGGCAACGCGTGGGCGGATCAGGTGGCGCTCGCCCGCCTGTACCGGACGGCGTTCGACCACCTGAAGGTCTCCGCCGGCGTGAAGGTCGGGCCCGGCATCGAGCTGTGGGTGCCGGCGGCCGGCGACGCCACCGCCTGGGTCGAGTCGCTCGCGCGCTCCATCGCGGCGGTGGCGCCCGGCCTCGGGCACCACGGCGTGGCGGGCGGGCCGGCGGCGGTCGCGCCGTACAGCCCGCTCGCCGCGCCGGGCGGGCCGGTGTCGGCGCCGATCGGCTGGGACGAGCTCGATGACCCGGCGCTGACCCCGGCGGCGTTCACGGTCCGCACGGTCGCGGACCGCGTCGCCGAGCGCGGCGACCTGTTCGCGGCCGCCCTCGCTCCACCCCGCGCCCTGCCACCGCTGGTGTGACGTCCCGCCCGTCGCCGGGCAGCAGGGCGAGCGCGCCACGCGCCACCGCCAGACGCGCCACCGCCAGACGCGCCACCGCCAGACGCGCCACCGCCAGACGCGCCACCGCCAGACGAGCCACCGCCAGACGAGCCACCGCCGGACGGGC
>NZ_JBFANF010000127.1:0-16158 GCF_040674675.1 Dactylosporangium sp. NPDC049742
CGCCGCTGGAGGCGGACACGGCGTTGCGCCGGGCCCTTGAAGGACCCGGCGCATCGTCCGGTGGTGCTTACGACCAGGAGCCGGTGGCCCACTCGTCGCTGGACCAGTAGTGGCCCGACCAGTAGTGCCCGGACCAGTAGTGACCGGACCAGTAGTGGCCCTCCCAATCCGGGTCGGCCCACGACGCGGCGCCGTTCCAGGGCTTGCCCGACCAGGTCGCGGCCGCCCACGTCTTGGACGCCCAGGAGGTGCCGGTCCAGTTGTCGCCGGCGATGCGGTACCCCATCCAGGTGCCGCCCGACCAGCTCGTCTGGTTGGCGCTGCGCGGCGCCCACGTGGTGGGGTTGAACGGGCCCCAGACGGCGTTGTCGCCGCTGAGCGCCACGTTGTCGCGGACGAGGCGGCTGGTGCCGCGGGCGTCGTCGAGCTTGCCGGTGCCGGTGGAGCGGTTCCAGCCGGTCGCGTACAGGTTCTGCGACGCGATCGCCGCGTTGAGGTTGAGGGCCTTGATGTTGCGGGTCATCGCCAGGCCGGAGACGAAGCTGGCGGAGGTCGTCAGCACGGTCTTGACCTGGTCCGCGGTGAGCGTCGGGCGGGCCTGCAGCAGCAGCGCCACGGCCGCCGACGTGACGGCCGCCGCCTGCGAGCTGCCGCTGCCGCGCAGCAGCGTCGAGCCGACCTTCGCCGACGGGTACGTCAGGTCGATGTTGGAGCCCGGGTTGGCGAGCGAGATGATCGACTCGCCGGGGGCGACGAAGTCGACGCTGCGGTTGTTGCCGCCGATCGTGGTGAACGAGGCGAAGTCGTCGTCGGCGACGTTGGTGGTGCCCTTGATGGAGCTGGCGGCGACCGCGAGGACGGCCGGGTCGCTGGCCGGGTCGCTGACCACGAGGTCGCTGTTGCCGTCGTTACCGGCCGCGGCGACGACGACGATGCCCTTCAGCCAGGCCTGCTCGACGGCGTACTGGACCGGGTCGCTCCACGAGTTCGGCGTGCCGCCGGTGCCGTAGGACAGGTTGATGACCCGGATCGGGTTGGCGGGGTCGTCGTTGCGGTGCGCCACTACCCAGTCGATCGCCGCGATCATCTGCGACACGTCGACCGCGCCGTTGGCGGTGCCGACCTTGATCGACGTCAGCTTCGCCTTGGGCGCCAGGCCGACGGTGCCGGTGGTCGGGTCGTTGCCCACGATGATGCCGGCCATGTGGGTGCCGTGCCCGTACGTGTCGAGGTAGCGCAGATCGGGGTCCTGCGACTCGAACGACAGGTCCGGCCCGTTCACGATCTGTGAGGCCGGCAGACCGGCGACGGGGGCGACACCGGTGTCGATGAGCGCGACGCCGACACCGGCGCCGGTCAGTCCGGCCGCCGCGCCCGTGGAGGCGTTGATGGCGGAGCGTACGGTGGCGAGCGTCGTGCCGGCCGAGCCGGTGCTGCTGCCGAGCCAGGCGCTGGACGCCCAACCGGCGTCGCCGACCTGGGTGTGCGCGGGTGCTGCGGCCGCACCGAGGCCGGCAGCAGTCGCGGCTGCGGCCACGGCGGCCGCCACAATCCGGCGTCCTGCCGCCGCCCGACGCCGCATGGCTGATCTGGGCATGGGATCTCCGTTCCCGCCGCTGACGTGTCGCGGCGCGAGATCCACAATGACCCGGCGCGGCCGGAAAATCACTGGCCGTGAGCCGTCTCGGGCCGCCCGGACACGGGTTCCGCCCAACCACCCGACGCGATGTCAGGCGGCGGCCGTCGCACCGCACCCGCATCGCAACCGACCCCGCACCCGAGCCGCTACGGTGCCTGGCTCGGCACGCGATCGGGGCCGCGCACGGCATATCCGGCACCGTGGCCACGGCCGGCACCTAGGCTGTCCACCGTGGGGGATGAATCAGCCGTAAACCACCTAAAACGTCGACGGTCGTGTCGGCTGCGCGCCGCGGTGGGTGCGGGCTGCGTGCTCCTCGTGCTGCTGGCCACGGCGGGTTGGGCCGCCTCCCGCACGGTCGACCTGCGCGGCGATCTGCAGGCGGTCGCCGACCTGACCCGCCGGCTGCAGCAGCAGGCCCTGTCCGGCGACCGCGAGGGTGCGGCCGCGACGCTCGCGGCGGTGCAGCGCCGGACCGGGGCGGCGGCCGCCGCGGCGAACGACCCGGCGGTGCGCCTCGCGAGCCTGCTGCCGGGCAAGGGGCACGACATCCGGGCCGCCCGCGTGCTCGCCACGGCCGCCGACGATCTCGCCCGCGACGTGCTCCCACCGCTGCTCGACGCGGCGCGGCAGCTCGACCCGCCGGCGCAGCCGGCCGCCTCAAGCGTGGACCTGCGGCAGATCCGCGCGCTGGAGCAGCCGGTGACGGCGGCGCTCGCGGCGCTGGACCCGATCCGCAACCGCCTCGCCACGATCCCCGTGCGGACGCTCGACCCGGCGGCGGGCGCGGCGGTGACCGACCTGCGCCGCAAGCTCGACCGGGGCGGCGACGCGCTGCGCGCCGCGCAGCGGGCCGTCCGGCTGCTGCCGGCGATGCTCGGCGGTGGCGGCGATCGGCGGTACCTCGTGCTGTTCCAGAACCTCGCGGAGGTCCGGGCCACCGGCGGCATGCCCGGCGCGTGGGCCGTCGTGGCGGCCCGCGACGGCCACCTGACCCTGACCGCCCAGGGGACCGCGTCCGTCGGGCTGCGCGCGTTCGACGCGCCGGTGCTGCCCGTCGATCCGCAGGTGCGGTCGCTGTACGGCGCCGGCGTCGCCAGCCATCCGGCGAACATCACCATGGTGCCGAACTTCCCCACCGCCGCGGCCGTGGCACGGGAGATGTACCGCCGCCGCTCCGGCGAGACCGTCGACGGCGTCGTCGCCACCGATCCGGTCGCGCTGTCCTACCTCCTCGCCGCGACCGGACCGGTGGCGGTCGCCGGCGGGCCGGCCCTGGCCACGGACAACGCCGTGCGGGTGCTGCTGGCCGAGACCTACGCGCGGTACCCGACGCAGGCGCAGCAGGACGCCTACTTCGCCGACGCGGCCCGGGCCACGTTCCAGGCGCTGACCGGCCGGGCGCTCAACCGCGGCGCACTGCTCACGCAGCTGAGCCGCATCGTCGCCGAGCGGCGCCTGCTCGTGTGGAGCTCGTCGCCGGACGAGCAGCACGGCCTCGCCGGCACCCCGCTGGAGGGCGCGCTGCCCGCCCGGGACGGCGCCGCGGCGCCGCTGGTGGGGGTGTTCCTCAACGACGGCGGCGGCTCCAAGCTCGACTACTACCTCGTGCCGTCGCTGGAGCTGGCGTCGGCCGGCTGCTCCAGCGACGGGCTGCGGGAGCTGACGCTGCGGGTGACGCTGCGGTCGGCGGCGCCCGCCTCGGGCCTGCCCGCCGGCGTGTTGACGTTCGCCGAGGTCACCGACCCGTACACGGCGCGCACGTTCGTCTCCGTGTACGCGCCGGTGGACTGGGGTGTCGAGCGTGGCACCCTCGACGGCGCGCCGGTGCGGCTGGCCAGCGGATCGGACGGCGGCCGGATGGTCGTGGTCACGTCCGTCGACCTGCCACCGGGCGCCAGCCGCGTGCTGGAGGTGCGGCTGGTCGCGCAGCAGGTCCAGCCGGGGGCCTGGAAGCCGCAGGCGCGCACGACGCCGACCGTCAGGCCCTGGACCGTCGAGTCACGTTCGGCTGAATCCTGCGGCTGAGGCCGCTACGTTGAGAACATGACTCACAAATGGGACTTTCTACTACAAGGAGGGTCGATGCCATGAAACGGCTGTATACGCTGCTGTGCAGCCTGCTGCTGGCCGGCGTTGCGATGACCTTCGCTCCTCCCGCCCATGCCCAGGTGGAGTACCCGCCGGCCCCGCCGACGGGTGGCGTCTCCGACAGCACGGTGCGGCGCAACGGCACGGTGACCTTCTCCGGCAAGAGCACGCCGTTCGACACGGTGACGGTCACCGTGAAGTACGCCAACGGGCGCTCGGAGAACGCCGGCACCGTGAACGCCGACGGCGAGGGCAACTGGTCCCTGGCGATGTCGCTGAGCTACCCCGGTGTCGCCACGCTGAGCGCGGCGACCAGCAACGGCGTGGTCACGCAGCAGGTCGTGGTCCTCGCCAGAAGTGCCAACCAGTCCAACTCCTCGTCGAGCGACTCACAACTGGCCACGACCGGCGTGGCCAACGGCCAGCTGCCGACGATCACGCTCATCGGCGCGGGCACGGTCATGCTCGGCGCGCTGCTCGTCGTCGCCGGCGTGCGGTGGCGCCGGCGGACCGGCACCGCGGACTGAGCACGGTCACCACAGGTAGGGCCGCGGCGGCACCCTGACGTCGCGGCCCTACCGTTCCGGCGCGACCCCGAGCGCCGACCGCGGCCACCAGCCCCGCTCGACGGCGAGCGCGGTGTAGAGCCGGTCCGTGTCGGCGACCAGCCGGTCCGGCCCGAACCGCGCCGCCGCCAGTTCCCTGGCGCTCCTGCCCATCCGCTCCCGGGTCGCCGGGTCGCCCAGCAGCCGGACGACCGCCTCGGCGAGCTCGGCGGCGTCGGGCCGGCACAGCACGCCGGTGACACCGTCGCGGACCACGTCGCCGACCGCGCCGACCCGGGTCGCGACGGCCGCGACCCCCGCGATCGCCGCCTCGATGAGGCAGACCGGGGTGCCTTCGTTGTCCGACGTGAGCACGACGAGATCGGCGGCTGCGTAGACGGTCGCCACGTCGGCGCGCCAGCCGATGAACCGCACCGCCTCGCCGAGGTCGGCGGCGGCGGCGCGGGTGTCGGCGAGCCGGTCCCCGTCCCCGCACACGACCAGCGTCGCGGCGGGGTCGGCGGCGTGCACCCGGCGGGCCACCTCGATGAGCCGCTCGGGCCCCTTGATCGCGGTGACCCGCCCGACGTAGGCGATGACCGCGCCGCCGGCGGGCAGGCCGAGCGCGCGCCGGGCCTCGCCGCGCGCCGGGATCGGGCCGAGGGCCGTGCCCGGCATGATGACGCGGTAAGCCGCGGGCCGGCCCACCCCGGCGCGCAGCAGGTCGTCGCGGACCTGGCCGCCCACCGCGACCAGCCGGTGGGTGTGCCGCGCGAGCACCCGCTCGACGCCGGTCACCAGCCGCGTCTTCGCCGGCGTGAAGTAGCCGTGCAGCAGGTGCCCGTGGAAGGTGTGCACCCGCATCGGGACGCCGGTCAGCAGCGCCGCGATGCGCCCGAGGGTCCCGGCCTTCGCGGTGTGGGTGTGCACGATGTGCGGCCGGAAGCGGCGCATCTCGGCGGTGAGGTCCAGCAGCGCCCGGTAGTCGCCGCCGGTGCGCAACTGCCGGCCCAGCGTCGGCACGTGGTGCACCGCCGGGTCCAGCCCGTGCAGCAGGTGGTAGTCGGCCTCGCCCGGCTCGACGTGCCCGGTGTACAGCCGGTGCTCGAACCGCCCCGGGTCGAGCCCCCGCAGCAGGGTGGACACCTGCATCGCCGGGCCGCCGACGTTCAGGCGGGTCAGCACCCGCATGACCCGCAGCGGGCGTACCTCGGGATCACGGTTCATGGCGAGCTCCGGGTGCGGGTGAGCGCGTCGCGCAGCGGCTGCTGGTAGAGCATCGCTCCGGACACGCTGAGGTGCGCGCCGTCGCGGTAGACGAGGGCGCCGTCGACGAACGCGCTGCAGCCGCCGCCCGCGGTGCACAGCCGCTCGCCCAGGTCGAGGTACTGCGCGCCGGCGCTCGTCGCCACGGCACGTTCGGCGGCGACGATGTCGTCGCGCAACCGGCGCACCTCGTCCGGCCGCAGGTGACCGCAGCCCGGGGAGGGCGTGGAGAACAGCCGCGGCCGCAGGCAACCGGGGAGGTCCCGATGCTGCGGGACGGCGCCGATGACGATGACCGGGCTGTGCGGCGCGATCGTCGCGACCGTCCGCGCCAGGTCGGTGCTCCACGCGGCGACCTCGCGCTGCCGGTCGGACCCGTGGGCGTCGCCGGGCGCGTCGGGCAGCAGCAGCGGGGCGAGGCTGCCGTTGAGGTAGCCGTAGCTGGCGTTGGAGATGATGACCGCGCGGTAGGGCGGATCGTGCTCGGCGATGGCGCGGAGGCTGCCTTCGGCGAACCGCCGGCACGGCTCGCTGAGGTACCGGCGCTGGCTGAGCAGCGGGCACCCGCCCACGGTGGCGATCTGGACGTCCAGCCCGGCGGCCCAGCCGGCCGCGATCGCCGGCTCGGCGAGGTGCCCGGCGTTCGAGTCGCCGATGAGCAGCGCCGTGCCCCGGGAGCCGGGGGTGGGCCACGTGCACGGCCGACGGGCGGGGTCGCCGAGCGGCAGCTGCTGCGAACAGCCGGCGGTCAGGTCGATGTGTGCCGGCGCCGTGATCGCGCGGACGGCGGCGATGTCCGGCCGGAACCAGCCGTGTCGCGTGGCGACGGCGACGCCGAGGCCGCCGGCGGCGGGCAGCAGCAGGCACACCGCCGCGAGGCGCACGGTGGCCGCCGCGCTCAGCCGCGGGGTCCGGCGGCGGTCCGGGCGGTGGATCGGCAGCTCGACGAGCCGGTAGACCAGCACGGCGGGCACCAGCGAGGCGAGCGCGGCGAGCGGCCGGACGCCGGGCAGGTCCGGCAGGCAGGTGCCGGCGATGACGATGACCGGCCAGTGCCAGAGGTACCAGCTGTAGGACAGGTCCCCCAGCGCGACGGCGGGGCGCGCGGACAGCCAGGCGGTCGGCGCCGCCGGGCCCGGGGCGCTGCCCGCCACGAGCAGGCACAGCGTCGCCGCGACCGGCACCGCGGCCAGCAGCCCCGGGAACGGGTCGCCGGCGTCGATGCCGGCGGCGGCGACCGCCAGCAGCACCGCTCCGGTCCAGGCGAGCAGCGTCCGGACCGCGCGCCGTGGTGCGCGCCCGCCGGCGGTCGCGACGGCGACGGCGGCGCCCGCGAGGAACTCCCAGGCCCGCGTCACCGGCGCGTAGAACGCGAGCCGGCGCACGACCTCCGGGTCGGTCAGCGCGTGCACCCCGGCGGCGCGCGGCACCCAGCCGTAGGTCAGGCACACCGCAAGGCCGAGCGAGGCGACGCCGGCCAGGGTCAGGGCGGTGATCAGCACGGCCGTCGCCGGTCGCTGCGGGCGCCGGCGGCGGGCGATCAGCCACACCGCCCCGAGTGCGGCCGGGAACAGCAGGTAGAACTGCTCCTCGATGGACAGCGTCCACAGGTGCAGCAACGGGTTGGACTCGGCGTGCGGCTGGAAGTAGCTGCCGGCGAAGCGGAAGAAGTAGCCGTTGGCGCACAGCGTCGCCGCGGCCGCCGAGGCGTAGCCGACCGCCGACATGGTGCCGTCGAGCGGGCTGAAGAGCAGCGTCGTCGCCGCGACGGTGGCCGCCGACACCACCGCCAGGGCGGGCAGCAGCCGCCGGGCCCGCCGGGCGTAGAAGGTGCGCAGCCGGATCCGTCCGGTCGCGGCGAGCTCGCGCAGCAGCATGGCGCAGATGACGTGGCCCGACACGACGAAGAACACGTCGACGCCGACGAAGCCGCCGGGGACGGGCAGTCCGCAGTGGTAGAGCACGACGAGCGTGACCGCCACGGCGCGCAGCCCCTGGATGTCGCGACGGTGGTGCCGTGTCTGCTCACCGCCCGCTGCCATCACAGAATCCGATATTAGGAGCTAATCGCCCAAATCACCCGTAAAATCGTGAATGTGACTTCGGGCGGCCTTCGCGTTTCCACCTGGTCGGCGGGATGGGTCGTCGAAGGCGTGACGGCGGGTGCCCTCGTGGCCTACATCGCGCTGCGGCAGCCGCTGCTGGCCCTCGGCCTGGGCCTGGCGCTCGCCGTCGCCGTCGCCGCGATGCGCCCCGGCATGATCGTGCCGTCGCTCGTGCCGCTGAGCACGGCCACCACCGCCTATCCGATCGCACACATCGGCGTGTACCTGGGCGCGGCGATCCTGATCGTCACCGTTGTGCGCCGCGCGTTCGCCGCCGGCGACGCCCGCGTGCGGCTCGGCTGGCCGCCGGTGTGCCTCACGCTGCTCGCGGCCGCGCTGGTGGTCAGTGCCCGCGGCGACGGGCCACCGGGCCGCGACAGCGACCTGTTCGGCGTGCTCATCGGGCTGCTGCTCGCGGCCGTCATCGGTTTCCTGCCGCCGCGGCCGCTCGCCGTCGCCCGGGTCGTGACCGTCACCGGCGCGGTCGTGGCCGTCCTCGCGACGGTCGACGGCGTCTACGTGAGCGGCCGGATGTCCGGCGCCGGGCTGCTCGCCAACTACTTCGGGGCGCTGCTGGCCATCTGCGTCGCGACCGGGGTGGGCCTGGCCCGCGCCGAGCGCCGCGTCGCCTGGCTGGTCCCGGTCGCCTGCTGCCTGGCCGCGATCGTGCAGACGCACTCCCGCGGCGCGGTCGTGGCGACCGCCGTCGGGATCGTCGTGGCCGTCCTCGCCGGCCGGCCGGCCCGCTGGCAGATCGTCGGCGCCACTCTCGCCGGCGCCGCCTGCCTCGTCACGGTGCACGTCGCGAACCCGCTGACGGACGCGGTCGTCGGCAGCCGCAGCGCCACGCAGCTGACCATGAACAGCGAGGTCCGGCTCGAGGCGGCCCGCCTCGCCGCCGACATCGCGCAGGAGCATCCGCTGCTCGGCATCGGGTATGCGGCGTTCCCGCGGGTCGCCGCCGCCGATCCACGGCTCGGCATCTACATGAACACCCACAACGACCTCCTGCGGCTGGCCGCGGAGGCCGGGGTGGCCGCGCTGGTGCTGTTCCTCGCCGTGCTCGCCGCCGCGCTGTGCTGGCGGGCCGGCGCGAGCTTCCTGCCGCTGCGGGCCGCCGTCGCGGCCGGCGCGGCGAACCTGTTCTTCGCCAACACCCTGTCCAACCTGGCCGCCAGCGGCCTGTTCTGGGTGTGCCTCGGCGTCCTGCTGGCCGGTCGCGGCAGCGACCGGCGCGCCAACCTTGAGGAGACCACCACCGATGCTCGACTCCACCACTGAGGTCCGTGCCGGCGACCGGTTCGCGTTCGGCGCGAACTGGATGTCCTTCGTCGAGGTCGTCGACGACCTCCGCATCGACACCGCGACCGCCTCGCTGACCACGGCGCTCGGCCTGACCGGTCCGCCCGAAGGCCGGGGCCTGGACGGCAGAACGTTCCTCGACGCGGGCTGCGGCAGCGGCCTGTTCTCGCTCGCCGCCACCCGTCTCGGCGCCCGGGTGCACGCCTTCGACTTCGACCCGGCGTCGGTGGCGGCCGCCACCGAGCTGCGCCGGCGGTTCGCCCCGCACAGCGACTGGCGGATCGAGACGGGCTCCGTCCTGGACCCGGACTACCTCGCCGGCCTCGGCCGGTTCGACGTCGTCTACTCGTGGGGCGTGCTGCACCACACCGGCCGGCTCTGGACGGCCCTCGCCGGGGTCGCGGACCTCGTCGCTCCCGGCGGCCGGCTCTACATCTCCGTCTACAACGACCAGGGCTTCGCGAGCCGGGCGTGGCGGCGGGTCAAACGCCGGTACAACCGCTCAGGGCCGGCGTTGCGCGCGGCACTCGTCGGTCTCAGCGCCGCCTACCTCGCCCGGCACCGTCCACTGCAGACGCTGATCAGGGCCGTCAGGCTCAGCACCGGGCACCGCCGTCCCGCCCCCGCGCGGCCGGCTCCCCGCACCCGCGGTATGTCCCGCCGGCACGACCTCGTCGACTGGGTCGGCGGCTACCCGTTCGAGGTGGCCAAGCCGGAGGAGGTCTTCCGGTTCCTCACCGGCCGCGGCTTCGAGCTGCGGCACCTCACCACGTGCGGCGGTGGCCTGGGCTGCAACGAGTACGTCTTCGAGCGGGCCGGCACCGGCCAGGCGCCGGCGCAGTGACGCGGCGGCCGCACGGGCGGCCGCCAGCGCGCCGACGGGATCGGGCAGCAGCCGGGCGGCGGGGGTCCCGCTCGCCCGGCAGAACCACACCAGGTGGACCACCGCGAGGCACCCGTAGCTGATCGACGCGGCCAGCCCGCAGCCGACGATCCCCCACCGCGGCACCAGCACCAGGAGGAGCCCCACGTTGACCGCCAGCGCCGCCACCGACGTCGCGGACATGACGACGGGCCGCTCCAGCCGGATCAGGTACGCGCCGAGCTGCCGGGTCACGCCGAGCGCGAGCAGTCCGGGGGCCAGGGCGTACACCGCGGGCAGGGCCGGGCGGAACGCGGCGCCGTAGCCGAGCGGCACCAGCAGCGGCGCCGCCAGGGCCAGCCCGCCCGCGGAGACCAGCGCCAGCGCGACCGAGATCCGGGTCGCCCGCACCGTCGCCGCGGCCGCCGTGCGCAGATCGGCGACGGCCTGCCCGGCCAGGCACGCCCGGGCCAGCGCGTCGGTCGGGATGCGGGCCAGCTCGGCCAGCGTCACCGCCACGGTGTAGAGACCGACCGCCCGCGCGGACGTCATCGCCGCGAGCGCCAGGACGTCGAGCCGGTAGGTCAGGTACAGCGCGGTCGATCCGGCGTGGTAGCGGACGCCGAGCCACAGTGCCCGGCGGGCCAGAGCGCCGTCGAACAGCGGCAGCCGGGGGCGCACCGCCCGCAGCTGCGGCAGCAGCGGCACCGCCGAGGAGACCGCCCAGATCCCGACGACCCAGCCGACGCTGATCCAGCCGGTGAGCGCCGCGGTCACCAGCGCGGCGCACTGCAGGACGCCGGAGGTGAGCAGCGCCCGGTCGACCACCCGCACCTGACCGGTGAGCATCAGCACGGTGTTGAGATGCAGCACCGTCATCATGGCCGGCACCGCCAGCAGCCCGCAGGCCAGCACCGCCGGCGCCGCGGTGGACGCCGCACCGAACACGCCGGCTGCGGCCAGGCCCGCGGCACCGAGCGCGGCGGCGGTGCCGAACACCGGTGCGAGCACCACGCTGCCGGCGGTGACCGCGGCCTCCCGGCCCGGCCACAGCCCGACGTACGCCTGCTCCAGCGACAGGTGACCGACCGCCATCGTCGCGGTCGCGACGGCGACGACGATCGCGTAGGCGCCGCGCCCCTCCGGCTGCAGGGCCCGCGCGACGACGACGCCGGCGGTCCCGCCGAGCACCACCAGCAGCAGCCGCACCCCCACGCTGCGGGTCAGCTGCGGCAGGCCCCGGCCCGGTCGCATCGCGCGGGGCGACGGCCCTGATGCGGTCACCGTGCGGTCACGGCAACGTCTGGAGGCGCGCCATGCCGCCGGCGTCGACGAACTGGCGGTGCCACAGCTCGAACTGCAGCAGCGACCACAGCCGCCGGCTCTCGTCGACCCCGCCGTCGTGGCGCCGCAGCATCGCCCGCACCGCATCCTGCCGGAACAGGCCGCGCGACCGGGCGGTGGCGTCGGTCAGCACCGACCAGGTCAGCTCGCGCAGGTCGCCGCGCAGCCACGCGGCCAGCGGCACCCCGAAGCCCATCTTGGGCCGGTCGATGACCTCGGCCGGCAGCCAGTCCGCCATCGCCCGCCGGAACAGGTACTTGGTGGTGCCGGGCCGGACCTTCAGCCGGGTCGGCAGCGCGGCGGCCCACTCCATCAGGTGCTGGTCCAGCAGCGGCGAGCGGGCCTCGACGGAGTTCGCCATCGTGGTGACGTCGACCTTCGCCAGCAGGTCGCCGGGCAGGTAGGTGTTGACGTCGGCGTCGATGACCCGGCCGACGGCGTCGGGCGCCGCCGAGCGGCGGTAGGCGTCCTCGAGCAGCGCGACGCTGTCCACCCCGCTCAGCCGCTCCCGCAGCTCATCGGTGTACAGGGTCCGCAGCTGCTCCTGCGAGAAGATCGACATCATGCCGGCGTACCGGCCGATCGGCGGCTGGGACAGCAGCCGCAGCGTCCTGCCCACCCGCCGGAGCGTGCTGCGCGGCGCCGCCCGGTCCCCGAACGCGCCGAGCCCTTCGAAGAGCCGCCGCGGGCGCAGCGCCGGCAGCCGCGCGAGCGACCGCATCAGCAGGTACCGGTGGTACCCGCCGAAGCACTCGTCGCCGCCGTCGCCGTTGAGCACCACCGTGACGTGCGCCCGGGCCAGCCGGGCCACGAAGAAGCTCGGGATCGCCGACGGGTCGGCGAACGGCTCGTCGAAGTGCCACGCCAGGTCCGCCAGCAGCTGCGGCAGCGGACCGAGGTCGGCCGGCCGCACGACCATCTCGTGGTGGTCGGTGCTGTACCGGTCGGCGACCTGGCGCGCGTACCGGCGCTCGTCGAAGCGGTCGTCGTCGAACCCGATGCTGAAGGTCCGGACCGGTCGCGTCGACAGGCGGGCCATCGCCGCGACGACGGCGGAGGAGTCCAGGCCGCCGGACAGGAACGCGCCCACGGGCCGCTCGCCGACCAGGCGGGCGGCGACCGCGTCCAGCAGCAGGTCCCGCAGCCGCTCGGCGGCGGCCGGCTCGTCGGGCACCGGCGTCTCGGTGCAGTCCAGCCGCCAGTACGGGCGCACGCTCACCCGGCCCGCCTGCCACGTCAGCAGGTGCCCGGGCGGCAGCTTGCGCACCTGCTCGAAGATGCTCCACGGCGCGGGGACGTACTGGTAGGTCAGGTAGTGGTGCAGGGCGACCACGTCCAGGCGCGGGGTGAACGCCCGGTCCTGCAGCAGCGCCTTCGCCTCCGACGCGAACGCGACGCCACCGCCGGTGTCGCGCCAGTACATCGGCTTCTTGCCGACGCGGTCGCGGCCGAGCAGCAGCCGCCCCCGGCGGGCGTCCCAGATCGCGAACGCGAACATGCCGCGCAGCCGGTGCACCAGGTCGTCGCCGTACTCCTCGTACAGGTGGACGAGGCACTCGGTGTCGCCGGCGCTGGTGAACGCGTGGCCGCGGCGGATCAGGTCGGCGCGCAGCTCGGCGAAGTTGTACAGCTCGCCGTTGCAGACCGCGACCACCGACCGGTCCTCGCTGTACACCGGCTGCTGGCCCCCGGCGACGTCGACGATCGCGAGGCGGCGCATGCCGAGCGCCGCCGCCGGACCGTCGTGGACGCCCTCGTCGTCGGGTCCGCGATGGGCGAGCACCTCGCACATGCGCCGCACGAGCACAGCGTCCGCGCCGGCGCCGGCGACACCCGCGATCCCGCACATCAGCGGCGGACCTGCGCCGCGGCGAGCATCCCCCGGTACAGGTCGACGTGCTGGTCGACCATCGTGTCGCCGTGCAGGTGGATCCGGCTCCACTGGCGGGCCGCGCGGCCCATCGCCTGGGCCCGGCCCGGATCGGCGAGCACGCCGGCGATGGCCTCGGCGAGCCCGGCCGGGTCCCGCGGCGGCACGAGCAGCCCGCGACCGTTGGCCAGCAGCTCCGGCGAACCGCCGACGGCGGTGGCGATGACGGGCCGGCCGGCGGCCATCGCCTCCATCACCGCGTTGCTCATGCCCTCGGTGAGCGAGGGCAGCACGACGGCGTCGGCGCGGGCCAGCAGCCGGTCGACGTCCGTGCGCGGGCCGAGCATGCGCAGGTCGACCCCGAGCCGGGTGGCCTGGCGGATCAGGGCCCGGCGCTGCTCGCCGCCGCCGGCGAACACGAACGTGCACGGCGTGCCGCGGTCGCTGAGCAGCCGGCCCGCCTCGAGCAGGTGGTCGTGGCCCTTGTACCGCTTGAAGTTGGCCACGCACAGCACGACCGGGCGTTTGCTGCGGATGTGCGCCGGGCGGGCGTCCGCGAAGGCCTCGTCCGGGAGCCCGTTGTAGATGACCTTGATCTTGGTCGTGGTGACCTTCTCGGTACGGCGGACGCAGGCGGCCACGGCGTAGGCGTTGGCGACCAGCAGGTGCGTCATCCGGGTCGCGATCCGCTCGGTGAGCAGCGCCAGCCGCCGGCCCTGCTTGAAGTCGTCCAGGCTGCGGCGCCCGGCGATCACGACCGGCACCCGCGCGATGCGGGCCGCGGGCGCCGCCATGACGTAGCTGTGGAACAGGAACGCGTGCACGAGCCCGGGGCGGGTCTCGCGCAGGAAGCGGGTGAGCCGGACGAACGTGGCGAGCAGGCAGAGCACGGCCCGCCAGCCCGGCCGGGGAGTCCAGCCGAGATAGACGGTCCGCACGCCGGCCTCGCGCAGCGCCGCCGAGCGTGGCCCCTCGCCCGTCAGGACCACGACCGTGACGTCGCTCCCCCGCCGCTGGAGCCCGTCGGCGAGCATGACGATCTGCTTCTCGGTGCCGCCCAGGCCCAGCTGCCCGATCACGATGCAGACCCGCAGTCCCGCACCCGCCGGCGTGGACGCCTGTGCGGGAACGGCGGTGAGCGTCGCCGCGCCCCCTGCCGACGATTCATCTTCCACGCCACCACCATATGACCTCAATATGGCTATAAAACGATTTTTCGTGTTCTACCAACCGCCTTGCCGGAATTCGATAGATTCGTGCGGCAAGAGCCGCATCCGCTGCACACCATCCCACCGCCATTGGAGGCCACCGATCGTGCCTGGGACGACGCCGCAGCCGCAGACCTACCTCGTCACCGGCGGCGCCGGGTTCATCGGTTCGCACCTCGTCGAGGCGCTGCTGCACCGCGGCGACCGGGTCGTCGTCCTGGACAACTTCTCCAGCGGCCGCCGCGCCAACCTGGCCGGCGTCGAAGGCCACCCGGGCCTGCGCGTCGTGCAGGGTTCCGTCCTCGACGAGCTCGTCGTCGAGGACCTCGTCCGCCAGTGCGACGTCGTCGTGCACCTCGCCGCCGCTGTCGGCGTCCGGCTGATCGTCGAGCAGCCCCTCGCCTCGCTGACCACGAACCTCCGCGGCTGCGAGAACGTCGTCGAGGCCGCCTGGCGCCACCGGCGCACCGTCCTGCTGACCAGCTCCTCGGAGATCTACGGCAAGAACAGCACCGGGCCGCTGCCCGAGGACGCCGACCGCATCCTCGGCTCGCCGTCGGTCGTCCGCTGGGCGTACAGCACCGCCAAGGCCGTGGACGAGATCCTGCTCAATGCTTACCACCGCGAACGCGGCCTGCCCACGATCATCGCCCGGCTGTTCAACACCGTCGGGCCGCGGCAGAGCGCCGCCTACGGCATGGTCATCCCGCGCCTCGCCAGGCAGGCGGTCACCGGGCATCCCCTCACCGTCTACGGCACCGGCGAGCAGACCCGCTGCTTCGTGCACGTCGCGGACGTCGTCGACGCGCTGCTGCGGCTGCTGGCCACGCCGGCCGCGATCGGGCAGACCGTCAACATCGGCGCCGCCGACGAGATCAGCATCCGCCGGCTCGCCGACCTCGTCGTCGCCGCCGCCGGGAGCCCGTCACCGATCGAGCTGGTCCCATACCACGAGGCCTACGGCTCGGGGTTCGAGGACATGCACCGCCGGGTGCCCGACACCCGGCGGCTGCGGGAGCTGACCGGCTGGTCCCCGCGCCACACGCTGCACGACGTGCTGGCCGCGGCGATCGCCGAGGCGCGGGCCGAGGCCGCCGCACCGGTCCCGCAAGGGCAGCTGGTCGCGTCGTGAGCCCACCCTGGCTGGCCGCACCGGTCGTCGCGGGGCTCGCCGCGGTCCCGCTGTCCGCCGTCCTCACCGCGGTGTGCCGGCGCACGGCCGTGCGCACCGGCATCGTCGACCGCCCCGGCGGCCACAAGGCCCACGCCACACCGACGCCCTACCTCGGCGGCCTCGCCGTCGCCGCGGCGACCCTCGCGCCGGCGCTGTTCCTGGTCGCGCGCGGACCCGCGCCCGCCGCGGCCCTGCTGCTGGCCGTCGCGGCCGCGGCCGTCGGCACCCTGGGCCTCATCGACGACCTGACACCGCTGAGCGTCAACACCCGCCTGGTCGTCGAGTCCGGCGCGGCCGGTCTCGTCGCGCTCGCCGGGCACACCGTGCCGGTCACCGGACGGCACTGGCTCGACGTCGCGCTCACCGTGGCGTGGATCGTGCTGCTGACCAACTCCTTCAACCTGCTGGACAACATGGACGGCGCCGCCGCCGCGACCGCCGCCGTCACCGCCGTGCTGCTCGGCGTCGCCGCCACCGGCTCCGGCCGCGAGGCGCTGTGGTGGTGCCTCGGCGGTGCCTGCGTCGGGTTCCTGTGGCACAACCGGCCACCGGCCCGCATCTTCCTCGGCGACGCCGGTTCGCTGTTCGTCGGCTTCCTCATCGCGACCGGCACCGTCGTCGCCGCACCCGACCGCTCCCCCGGCACGCTGGCGGTGCCGCTGCTGCTCGCCCTCATCGCCGTCGTCGACACCGCGCTGGTCGTGGTGGCGCGCCGCCGCGCCGGCCGGTCCTGGCGGCAGGGCGGCGCCGCC
>NZ_JBFANF010000128.1:0-13613 GCF_040674675.1 Dactylosporangium sp. NPDC049742
GCGCGTCGGCCACCGGTGCGGGGGTCGAGGCGTGCACGGCCACGCCGACGGCCGCCGTCACCCCGAGGACCGCCGCGGCGGCCGCGATCGGCAGCACGCGGAAGCGCGGCGGGGCGGGGCTCTGGCTCTGGTGCCTGGGTTTGTACAGGTAACTCACGGGTACCTCGACAGACATGCTCGATGACGGCTGCTGTTGCCGGTGCCGGACGTGATCCGGGCAGGGGGGTGCCACGCCGGCCGGGGGCCGGTGCGGTGACGGTCGGCGACTACCGGGCCGGGCCGAGGGTCGAGGTGCCCGAGGTGGCGCAGTACGGATGGTGCCGGGTCAGTGGCTGCACGGAGTGCTCCTTCCGGTGCCGCCTACCGGGTTAGCTGACGGGTTCGGGCGGGAGGATCGCCCTACCTCGAGGCGCTGGCCCCGCGGATTCACCCCGGTGGTGCTCGGTTCCCCGGCTCGCGCGGACGCGACTCAGCGGATCCGCCGCGGTGTCATCCGAGATGGGTGACGGCGGGCCGGGCGGATTTGAGGACCATATCGGGGGCGCGGGAGGACCCCCGGAACCCCCACGCTGGTCGGCTACCTTGCGTGACGACGGCGTGGCGAACGGACCGGGTGCACGCCACGGGCGCACGGGCCACCGGCCCGCTGGTCGGCTGCGTCGTGCCCCGGTGCACCTCGCCGACCGCGCCCCGGCGCCGTGCGGCCCGCCCAGTGTCCGGTCGGCAGGTTCGCATGCCCGGCATCACCCCGGATCCGGGGCCTCCCTAGGCTCGCCGGATGCTTCCGGGCGCCGACGAAGACCAGCAGCTCAACGGTGCGACCGCACGCGGTCCCCGACACCTGCGCCGCTCCCGGCGGGGGCGGCACGCGACCCGCTTCCGGCTGCGCGCACCCGTGCCGGCCGACATCCGCCGGTACGCCGTGGGCGCCGTCGCGGTCGTGGCGATCGGCCTGTCCGCGACGCTGTCGGCGTCGGCCGGACCCGCCGCCGTGCCGGCGAACACCGCGGCGTTCGCCGTCGACGCGGAACGCCCGGCGGCCGGCGAGCAGGCCTCACGCAACCGCGCCCGGAAACCCGCCGACAGCGCGAACAAGGCCACGCCGGCACCGACGAAGGCCGCCCCGGCACCGGCGAAGACCACCCCGGCACCCGCCGCCACGCCACCGGCATCGACGGCGGCGCCGTCGCCGACGGTGCACGCGCCGGTCGGCGGGCTGACCCAGGCCGAGATGAACAACGCCGTCGCGATCATCGACGTCGCCCGGCAGCTGAGCCTGCCGCGGCGCGCGGCCGTCGTGGGGATCGCCACCGCCCTGCAGGAGAGCCACCTGCGGAACCTCGCGAACCCGAACCTGCCGCAGTCGCTGCAGCACCCCAACGAGGGCGTGGGGTACGACTACGACTCGGTCGGCCTCTTCCAGCAGCGGCCGAGCTGGGGCTCGGTCGACCAGCTGATGAATCCGCACGAGTCCGCCCGCAGGTTCTACGCGGCGCTCGCCCAGATCCCGGGCTGGGAGCAGCAGGCCGTCACCATCGCCGCGCAGATGGTGCAGCGGTCGGCGTTCCCGGACGCCTATGCGAAGTGGGAGGGGCTCGCACAACAGATCGTGGACGCCGTCATGTAGGAATTCCACCGCGCGGGCCCAGGTCCCTCGCATTGTCACTCGCATTGCCGCCCCGGCCTCGCCCTGATGCGCACGACGATGCCCCCATGTCCATACACAGGCAGAACACATGAGGGGGCCCAGCCGGACCGCGGCGGCGCTGGTCGCGCTCGCGGTGGGAGCGCAGTTGGGCCTGTCGGCGTGTCACAGTTCGACGAAGAAGCCCACGGCGGCGAAGTGGACCGCTCCGCCGCCCGCGGTCGGGCTGGCCGTCAGCCCGGCGGCGGGCGAGTCGGGGGTGGCGATCAGCACCGAGATCGGCACGAAGGTCAACGACGGGAAGATCACCGAGGTCGTCCTGACCGACGCGGCGGGCCAGCGGGTCGCCGGCGAGTTCCGCGAAGACGGTACGTCGTGGGTGCCCGCCACCGCGCTGCGCTACGCCACGGCGTACACCGCGAAGGTCACCGCCGTCGGTGCCGACAACAAACCCGTGACCCGGGAGACGGCCTTCACCACGGCGGCGAAGGCCAGCGGCCCGGTCGTCACGTCCGACCTGATGTTGACCAACGGCGGGACCTACGGCGTCGGCATGCCGATCGTCGTGGAGTTCGGCTCCGACGTCCCGCAGGAGTCGCGCGCCGCCGTGCAGCAGCGCCTCTTCGTGAAGAGCGATCCGCCGCAGACCGGTGCGTGGCACTGGTTCGGCGGCCGGCAGGTGATGTACCGGCCGGAGAAGTACTGGCAGCCCGGCACGAAGATCACGGCGCGGAAGGCGCTCAACGGCGTGCGGATCGGCGCCGGCCACGCCGACGAGGACTTCGCGGCGACGGTCACGATCGGCCGGAAGCTGACCATCGACATCGACAACGCGACGAAGCAGATGAACGTCTACCAGAACGACGCGCTCGTGCGGACCATGCCGGTGAGCCTCGGCAAGCCGTCGACGCCGACGTCGAGCGGCGTCACCGTGGTCATGTCGCGGGAGGCCTCGACGGTGTTCCGCACCCCGGAGTACACCGTCGCGGTGCAGTACGCCATGCGCCTGACGTGGGGTGGCCAGTACATCCACGCCGCGCCGTGGTCGGTCGGCGACCAGGGCCAGCGCAACGTCTCCCACGGCTGCACCAACGTCTCGACCGCGAACGCGAAGTGGCTGTATGAGCAGACGCTCGTCGGTGACCCGGTCACCACGCGCAACACCGGGGTGCCGCTGGACCCGGGCGACGGCTGGACCGCCTGGGACCTGTCCTGGGCCGACTTCAAAGCCTGACGCGTCCGCCGGGCGAACCACAGCACCGAACCGGAAACAGGGAGTCCGTCCCAGAGAGGAAGGTCCATGGAAGTCGTCCGTGCCCCGAGCCGAGGCCGGCAGGCCCCGCAACAACACTATTCCGGCGTCGTCTGGATCGACCGGGACGTCACCGGCCTGGAGCCGTCCCGCCTCCAGACGTTCCAGGCGCAGTTCAGTCCCGGCACCCGGACCGCCTGGCACCGCTGCCCGTACGGCCGGATCCTGACCGTCCTGCACGGCGTGGGCCGGGTGCAGCGCCGGGGCGGCCCGATCCACGAGGTGCGCGCCGGCGACACCGTCGTCGTCGAGGCCGGCGAGTGGCACTGGCACGGCGCCGCGCCGAACATGTTCATGGCGGTCGTGTCGGCCCACGAGACCGGACCGGCCGGCGCCGGCACGGACGACGCCGGCACGGAATGGGGCGAGCACGTGACCGACGCCGAGTACCGGCTGGCACCGCTCACCGCGATGATCCGCCGGCCGGACGCGGACCGGGTCCCGCAGCGCGAGGCGTGCTGGTAGCGGTCCCGGCATCGATGGCAAGCCCGGTCCCGCGGCCGTCACGGCGGCGGGGGCCGGGCCGCCGCGAAGTCCGGTGCCCGGATCCTGGACACGCTCGGCACACGCGCGTAACACTGTCGACATGATTTCTGCACGAAGCGTGCTGAAAGACGTGTGACCCGTGGACACCCGGCAGATCAGGTACTTCCTCGCCGTGGTGGAGCACGGTGGGTTCGGCAGGGCGGCGACCGCGCTCAACGTCGCCCAGCCGACCATGTCGCAGTCGGTGAAGGCCCTGGAGCGCGACCTCGGCACGGCCCTGTTCCACCGGGCGTCGCACGGCGTGACGCTGTCCGCGGCCGGGCGGGCGTTCCTCGGGCCGGCCCGGGTGCTGATCCGCGACGTCGCCATGGCCGGCGAGGCCGCCGGCGGGCGACCCGAGCACGACAGCCTGGAGATCGTGGCGTCGGCGCCGCTCGGGACGCACCCGGGCGCCGAGCTGGTCGGCGGCTTCCTGCGGGCGCACCCCGGCGTGTCGGTCAACCTGGACCGCGACACCGACGAGGCGCTGCTGGCCCGGGTCCGCGACGGGGTGAGCGAGCTCGGCCTGGTCCACCTGCCGGCGGCCCGGCTGGGGCTGTGCGAGGTGGCGCTCGGCGCCCACGACCTGGTCCTCGTGTTCCCGCCGCCGCACACCGCCCGCCCCGCGACCCGCGTCCCGCCCACCGCCGCCTCTGCCGCCGCCACCGACACCGCCGCCGAGGCCGAGGCCGTGCGGCTGGCGGATCTGGCGGGGCTGGAGCTGCTCGGCGTGCCGCGGGGCAGCGCGTCGCGGCTGCTGGTCGAGTCGGCGCTGCGGGCGGCCGGGGTCAGGACCAGGGTCGTGGTCGAGAGCGGGCAGCGGGACCTGATCACCGACCTGGTCATCGCCGGGGCCGGGGCGGCGTTCATGCCTGACGTGGCCACGCCCGCGGCGGTGGCCAGGGGGGCGATGGTCAGACGGGTCGTGCCGGCGTTGCGGCTGCCGTACGGCATCGTGCACCGCCCCGGCGAACTGTCCGCGACGGCGCGGGCGTTCCTGGACCACGCCCTGCGGGAAGCCGGCCACGCCCGGCGAGAAGCCGGCCACGCCCGGCGAGAAGCCGGCCACGCGCTGCGGGAGGGGTGACGGCGGCATGGACCTGCGCCGGCTCGCGTACTTCGTCGCCGTCGCCGAGCACGGCAGCGTCACCGCGGCGGCCGCCGCGCTGCACGTGGCGCAGCCGTCGCTGTCCCAGTCGATCCGGGCGCTCGAACGCGACATGTCGGTGGAGCTGTTCGACCGGCGGCAGCGCCCCCTGGCACTGACGGACGCCGGGAAGGCGCTGCTCGACCCGGCCAGGAAGGTGCTCGCCGACCTCGCCGATGCCCGGGCCGCCGTCGGGTGCGTCGTCGGCCTCGCCGCCGGCTGGCTCGACGTCGCCGTCCTCGACCCCCTGGCCGTGGACGTGGCGCCGGCCATCGCGGCGTTCCGGCGGCGGCATCCGGGGGTGCCGGTGCGCGTGCACGGCCCGCGCGACGAGGACGACCTGGTCCGCCACGTCGTCGACGGGCGGTGCGAGCTCGGCGTCACGTACCTGCCGGTCGAGCACCCCGCCGTCCGTGTCGAGCCGCTCGGCCGGCAGGAACGGTTCCGCGTCGACGGCGCGGACGTCAGGACCCGGCACAGCGAGGCGGTCCTGCCGCTGCTGCGGGCGGGCGCGACGGCGGTCGTCGCCGGCGGCTACGCCCGGCGGGCGGAGGCGGCCGGAGCGGTGCTGCGCAGGTTCGACCCGCCGGCGATGGTCGAGGTCGGAGTGGTCAGCCAGCTGCCACGCCCTTCCGGCAGCTCCCGGCACCACCACCAGTCACCGGCGGCGCGGCGGCTCGAGACGATGCTGCGCACCTATGGGGTCGATGGCTTTTCGTCTTTGCATTCTCGATGATCGCGCACTGTTATCAAGCGATGCCCGAGCCTGATCAGCGCCACCGCCCCCTGTACTGGCTGCTGGTGCTCCCGACCGTCGCGCCCCTGGCCGTGCCGTTCTACAACCGCCTCGAACCGGCGCTGCTGGGGGTGCCGTTCTTCTACTGGTACCAGCTGGCCTGCGCCGTCCTCGCGACCGTGGTCATCTCGATCGTCTACATCGGGGTGCGAAGGTGAGCGACCGGGACGTCGAGATCGCCGTGTTCGTGCTGCTCATGACCGTGATGATGGGGCTCGGCTTCGCGGCGGCGCGGTGGCGGCAGCCGCAGAGCATCCACAGCCTCGAGGAGTGGGGCGTCGGCGGCCGGGCGTTCGGCAGCTGGGTCACCTGGTTCCTGCTCGGCGGCAGCATGTACACCGCCTACACGTTCGTCGCCGTGCCCGCGCTGACCTACGGGGTGGGCGCGCTGGGCTTCTTCGCGGTGCCGTTCGCGATCGCCACGACCCCGGTCGCGTTCATCCTCTCCGCCCGCGCCTGGTCGGTGTCGCACCGGCACGGGTTCGTGACGCCGGGCGAGATGGCCGGGGCGCGGTTCGGGTCGCCGGGGCTCGCGGCGCTGGTGGCGGTCACGGGCATCGTGGCGACCATGCCGTACGTGTCGGTGCAGCTGCTGTCGCTGCAGGCGGTGTTCAAGACGCTCGGCGTCGACGGCGAGTGGCCGCTGCTGGTCGCCGTCGGTCTGGTGTCGGTGAGCACGTTCCGCTCCGGGCTGCGGGCGCCGGCCCTGCTGTCGATCGCCAAGGACATCCTGCTCGTGTGGGTCGTCGTGTCCGGCGTGCTGATCGTGGCGATGTCCGGCGGCTGGGGCACCACGTTCCGGCGCGCCGCGGAGCACTTCGCGAAGACGCCGTCACCGGCCGACGGCCTGCTGCTGTCCGGACCGGGGCAGATCGGCTACCTGACCATGGTGGTCGGCTCGGCGCTGTCGATCTTCGCGTACCCGCACGCGGTCATCGCGATCATCGCCGCCCGGGACCGGTCGACCGTGCAGCGCAACACCGCCGCCCTGCCGGTCTACTGCCTGGCGCTGGGCCTGATGGGGCTGCTCGGCCTGTTCGCGGTCGCCAACGGCGTCGTCCCCGTCGGCCGCGACCTCAACACCATCACCCCGCAGCTGTTCCACAAGCTGCTGCCCGGCTGGTCGGCGGGCATCGCCTACGCCACGCTCGGCGTCGCCGCGCTGATCCCGGCCGCGGTCATGTCGATCGCGGCGGCGAACGCGTTCACCCGCTCGATCTACCGCCAGTACCTGCGCCCCGGCGCCGGCCCCGCCGAGGAGGCCCGCGTCAGCCGCTGGGCGTCGCTGGTCGTGAAGTTCGGCGCGGTCGCGGTCATCCTCCTGCTCGACCCCGCGTACTCCGCGGAGCTCCAGCTCATCGGCGGCGCCGTCATCCTGCAGACCATCCCCGCGGTGATGTTCGGCCTGACGACGGCGTGGTTCCACCGCGGAGCGCTCATCGCCGGCCTGGTCACGGGCCTGGTCACGGCCGTGGCGATGCTCTACCGGATCCCGCAGCTCGGCCCCGGCGGCGTCGTGGTGAAGGCCCACTTCGGCGGCTCCAGCTGGTCCTTCGGTGACGGCGTCATGGTGTACGTGGGCCTCATCGCCCTGCTCGCCAACCTGGTCGTGTCGGTGGCCGGCACGGTGCTGCTCCGGCTCGCGAAGGTCCCCGCCGGGATCGACCGGACGCGGCCGGAGGACTACACGGCCGACGTCGGCGACCCCATGGTGAAGCGCCTCGACGACCTCCTCGACGGCCTGCCCCGCACCCCGGGCGGCGCCCACACCCGGCCCTACGCCCCGCCGCCGCACCAGCGGGGCGTCACCACCCCGCGACGGCGCACCCGCTTCTGACCCCTCCTCACATCGCCTGTTTCGGCGTGTGGCGGCGGTACGCGCTGACCGTCGGGTCACCGGTGACCCAGAAGCGCCACGGGACGTCGTGCGCGCCGGTGACGCCGACGCGGGGGCCGGTCGAGACGGCGAGGGCGGGCACCGCGGCGGCCGGGGCCCGCAGCAGGGGCGGGTCGCCGAGCAGGTAGGTGCCGTAGAAGGACTTGTCGATGCCGAGCGCGGCGCACAGCCTGGCGGGGCCGCGGGCCAGCTCGGCGTCGGTGCGCGCGGCCGGCCGGCGGGACCTGGCGACCGGCAGGCCGTCGACGACCTCGCCGGCCCGCAGCAGCACCGCCGACGCGGTGCCGTCGGTGCCGGTGACGACGTTGACGCAGTAGTGCATGCCGTACGTGAAGTAGACGTACGCGTGGCCGGCGGGGCCGAACATGATCTCGTTGCGCGGGGTGCGGCCGCGGTGGGCGTGGGAGGCCGGGTCCTCGCCGGTGCCCGAGTACGCCTCCACCTCGGTCAGGCGGACCGTCACCCCGCCGGCGGTGAGCGTGCAGCCCAGCAGGGCCCGCGCGGCGGTGTCGACCGGGCCCGCGAGGTCGCCGGCGAGGGTCACTGCGAGATCCGGCAGATGCGCAGGACGACCGCGTCGACGGACTCCTCGAACGGCGGCCACGGGAAGCCCGGCACGAACTGGCGCATCATGACCGCGCCGTGCAGCGCCGTCCACACCAGCGCCGCGTCGGCGAACGGGTCGGTGCTGGTGGACCGCCCGGCGGCGACGCAGGCGGCGAGCGCGTGGACGAGCACCTCGAAGGACTGCAGGCGGGACCGCCACTTCGGGGGCACGTCCTCCAGCTTCAGCGGCATCTTCAGGTCGGGCCGCCCCTCCCGGAGCCGGCCGAACAGCACCCGGTAGCGCGCCGGCTCCCGCATCGCGAAGTCGACATAGGCGTGGCACCCGGCCAGCAGGGACGCGACGCAGTCGTCGTCGGCGAGCGCCGTGGTGGTGTCGATGACGATCTGCCGCAGCCGGTCGAACGCGATGTCGAGCACGGCCTCGATGACGGCGTCCCGGTCGGCGAAGTGCGCGTAGATGGACGGCGCCGCGATCCCGGCCTCCCGGGCCACGGACCGCAGCGTGATCGCGGCCTCGTCGCCCTCGCGCTCCAGGATGCGCTCGGCGGCGGCGACGATCTCGTCACGCAGGAGGCCGCCCTCGCCCCTGCGGTTGCGAGTGCGGCCTCCCGATGTCGTCATCGGTCCATCATGCCGGTTGGGCGACGAGCTGCGCCTCGGCGGGCGCGGTGCGGGCGGCCGCGGGGCGGATCACGGCCACGGCGATGGCCATCAGGGCCGCGATGCCGGCCGCGACCAGGGCGCCGCGGTCCATGGCGGCGGTGAAGGCGGCGTCGGCGGCGGACAGGACGTGCTGCGCGTCGGCGGGCGGCATGGTGGCCGCGGCGGCGTGAGCGGCCGGCAGGTCCGCGCCGGGCAGGACCAGGGCGGGGTCGCTCCGGTACGCCGAGGAGACGACCGTGCCGAGCACCGCGATGCCGAGGACGCCGCCGAGCTCACGGATGACGCTGTTGAGGGCGCCGGCCATCGAGCTGTACTCGGGCGGGACCGAGCCGCTGATCTGCAGGCTGGCCGGGGCCATCATCATGCCCATGCCGAGCCCGATCACGCCGGTGCCGAAGGCGACCTTCCAGAACTCGGTGCCGACGCCGGTGGTGGACAGCGAGAGCAGCCCGGCGACGGCGAGGGACAGGCCCAGCACGAGGGTCCAGCGCACGCCGAGCCGCTTCGACAGCAGCGCCGAGGTCGCGGAGGTGGTCGCCATCGCGACGGCGAAGGGCATCGCGCCCAGGCCGGCGACGAGGGGGCTGTACCCGTGGACGAGCTGCAGGTACTGCGACAGCTCGAACAGCGTGCCGAAGAGGACGAAGAACACGACGGCGAGGGACAGCGCGGCGAGCAGGAAGGTGCGGTTGGCGAACAGGTCGAGCCGCACCAGCGGCGACGCCGCCCGCAGCTGCCACGCCACGAACAGCGCGGTCAGGACGACGGCGGCGGCGAGCTCGGCGAAGCCGAGCGGAGCGGTCCAGCCGCGGGCCGGGGCCTGGATGACGAAGTCCACCAGCAGCGCGACCGCGGCCGTGGACAGCAGCGCGCCGAGCACGTCGAGGCGGCCGGTCCGCACCACCGGGACGGCCGGCACCAGCCGGACCACCGCGACCAGCGCGCCCGCGACCAGCGGGACGTTGATCCAGAAGGCGCTGCTCCACGAGTAGTGCTCCAGCAGCGCGCCGCCCGTGACCGGGCCGATGAGCACGCCGATGCCCGCCGCCGCCGACCAGGCCGCGAACGCCTTCGGCCGCTCCGCCGGGGAGAAGATGCGGGTGATGATGGCGAGGGTCGCCGGCATGACGAACGCGGCGCCGAGGCCCATCACGGCCCGCCACGCGATCAGCTGGCCGGGCGTGTCCGCGAGGGCCGCCACGGCGGAGCCGCCGCCGAAGACCACGAGGCCGCCGATCAGGGCGCGGCGCGAGCCGAGCCGGGCGCCGAGGCTGCCGGCGAGGATCAGCGCCGAGGCGAAGACGAGGGTGTACGCGTCGGTGATCCACTGCAGGTCGGACGTGGTGGCGTGCAGCCCGTGCGCCAGGGACGGCAGGGCGGTGTTCAGCACGGAGTTGTCGAGGGTGACGGCGACCAGGGTGAGGCTGAGCACCGCGAGCGCGGCCCACCGGCGCGGATGTTCGGACATCGAAGACCCCTTACGAACGTTTGTTTACGCCCGTAAGGTTAGACACGTCAGCTAACGCTTGTAAAGTTATCGGTGGTCGATCCGCGACGTGGCGGTCGTCACCCCTCCTCGGTGAGCAGGTAGTAGCCGTCGCGGGAGAAACCGGCGATCCGCCAGCCGGCGGCGAGCCGCCCGCCCATGACGTCCCGCACCGCGAGCCGCCACGCCGCCGCGCCCGCCGGGTCGCTGGCCCGCAGGCCCTCCACGTCCGGCGGCACGGCCACCAGCACCGCCGGCGCCGGCACGGCCGGCAACCGCAGCGGCGTGCCGTCGCCGGCCCGGTCGAGGAGCTTCGCCGTGCCGGCGACGTCGACACCAACAGGAGTGCCGTGGGCGGCGGCGACGGCCTCGGGCGCGGCGAGCCGCCACACGAGCAGCAGGCGGTCGCTGAGGTCGCCGGTGTTGATGCCGTCGGCCATCGCGCCGTAGAACTCGGGCAGGTAGCGGACGGCGTGACCGCCGAGCTTGCGCAGGTTGAAGGAGGCGTTGCGCAGCACGAGCGGGTCGTAGGTCCAGCGGACCTCGGGCACGTCGCGGGCGAGCGTCCAGGCCCGCTGGTGCTGCTTCATCGCGAACCCGACCCCCGCGCCGAGGCCGCCGGGCTCGACCCCCGCGACGAACGAGTGCAGGTGCGGCGTGCCCCGCTCGTCCCGGCCGAAGAAGCCGACCGCGGCACCGGTCAGCCGGCCGCCACGGTAGGCCCCGGCGACGTAGTTGCCGGAGTGCGCGTAGGTCCGCAGCAGGCCCGGCGCGGCGATCTCGGCCCGGTGCTCGGCCCGCCACACCCGCTGCAGCAGCGCCGACACGTCGTCGAACGCGGCCCGGCCGGGCACGTCGGCGGTCTCGACGACCTCGACCCCGGCCCGCTCCGCGGCCGCCGCCGCGCATTCCCACGCGTCCGCCACCGGGGAGGCGGCGCCGGCGGCGGCCGCCAGGTTCACCGTGCCCGGCCGATCGCGTCGACGAGGCCGGCGACGAGGGCGGCCCGCTCCGGCATCGTCGCCAGGTCGGACCACTCCCCCTCGGCGTGCGCGTTGCCGCCGATGACGCCGAGCCCGTCGAGGGTCGGCACGCCGATGCCGGCGGTGAGGTTGCCGTCGGAGCCGCCGCCGACCGCCTCACCCTCCAGCGGCGGCAGGCCCAGCTCGGCGCCGATCCGGCGGGCCAGGGCGAACAGCGACGCCGACGCCGACTCGGGCATCGCGGGCCGGGACGGGCCGAGCTCGACGGTCAGCTCGGCGCCCGGCAGCACCGGCCGCAGGCCGCGCAGCGCCGTGTCGACCCGGGTCAGCTCGGCCGGGTCGAACGCGCGGACGTCGACGCTGACCCGGGCGGCGGCCGGCACCGTGTTGCTCGTGGTGCCGACGACGGCGTCGGTGGGGGTGACGGTCGTGCCCGGTGGGGCGCCGAGCGCCGCGACCCGCAGCACCTGGTGCGCCAGCTCGACCCCGGCGTTGATCCCGAGGTGCGGGGCGACCCCGGCGTGCGACGCGCGGCCGGTGACCCGCAGCGAGTAGTGCGCGATGCCCTTCCGGGCGATCTTCAGCCGGCCGTCGGCGCTGCCCTCGAGGACCAGCGCGCCCGCGGCGCCGGCGGCCGTGTCCTCGATGAGCGCCAGCGAGGTCGGTGAGCCGATCTCCTCGTCGGAGTTGCACACCACGGCGACGCCGTCGAGGTCCGCGACCGCCGCCAGGGCGTGGAAGAGCACGACCAGGCCGCCCTTCATGTCCACGACGCCGGGGCCGGTGCACCGGTCGCCGTCGACGGCGAACGGCCAGCGGGCCAGGGTGCCGACCGGCCACACCGTGTCGAAGTGCCCGACGAGCACCACGCGGACCGGCCCGTCACCGAAGCGCCACCGCAGGTGCGGCCGGTCGGCGACGACGACCCGCTCCGGCGCCAGCCCGGTGCACCGCCGGCCGAGCCCGGCGACGACGTCGGCGCATCTGGCCAGGGCGTCGAGGTCGGCGGACGGCGACTCGACGGCGACGAGCCCGGCAAGGTCCTCACGCATGACGGGCGCGGCGGCCCGCAGCTTCTCCAACGCGCTCATCGATCCAACCTATCCGGACCACCGCGGCGGCACCGGCGGGCGGGCGCCGAAGACCGCCGGCGCGCCGGTTCGGTTGCGTCGTCAACAGTCGGACACCCGGCGGTCAGCGCCCCGCTTCATCGATACGTTCGAGGGAGTCAACCGTTGGGGGCGGCGGCGTTGCGGGTGAGGCTTCTCGGTCCGGTCGACGTGCTCGTCGACGGTGCCGCGCGCCCCGTGCGGGGGCAGCGACGCAAGGCGGTCCTGGCGGTCCTCGGCCTGCACCCGGGCGAGGTCGTCAGCACCGGGCGCCTCGTCGACCTGGTGTGGGGCGACGCTCCCCCGCCCAACGCCGTCAACGCGTTGCAGAGTCACGTGTCGTACCTGCGACGCACCCTCGGCGACAAGGCCGTCATCGCGTCCCGTCCACCCGGCTACCTGCTCGACGCGGGCGGCGACGGCACCGACGTCGCGGTCGCCGAACGGCGCATCGCCGCCGGCCTGCGGGAGGCCGACCCGGCGGCCCGCGCCCGTCACCTGCAGGCCGCGCTCGAGCTGTGGCGCGGCGCGCCGCTCGCCGACACCGGCGGGCTGCCGTGGCTCGACGAGCAGGCCGACCGGCTCGGCCAGCTGTGGCTGCGCGGCCGGCGCGCCCTGCTGGAGGCCCGGCTCGGGCTGGGGCAGCACGCGCAGCTGCTGCCGGACCTGGAGCAGCTGACCCGCGAGCACCCCTTCGACGAGCAGCTGCACGGGCTGCTGATGCTCACGCTGTACCGGCTGGGCCGCCAGGCCGACGCCCTCGCGGCGTTCCGGCGGCTGCGCGGCACGCTCAACGACGACCTCGGCATCGAGCCCGGCGCCGCGCTGCGCGACCTGGAGGCGGGGATCCTGCGCCAGGATCCGGAGCTGGACGCGCCCGCCCCGGTCGCCGCGGCGGCCCCAGCGGTGCCGGCGCAGCTGCCCCTGGCGGTGGGCACGTTCGCCGGCCGGACCGGCGAGCTGGCCCGCCTCGACACGCTCCTCACCGGCGACACCGCAGACACCGCAGACACCGGCGCCGGTGGGGTCGCGGTCGCCGCGGTCACCGGGACCGCGGGCGTGGGCAAGTCGGCGCTGGTCGTGCACTGGGCGCACCGCGCCGCCGGGCGGTTCCCCGACGGCCAGCTGTACGTCAACCTGCGCGGCTTCGACCCCGGCGGCCGGCCGGTCGACCCCGCCGACGCGGTCCGCGGGTTCCTCGACGCGTTCGGGGTCGCCGCCGCCCGCGTCCCCGCCGGGCTCGCCGCGCAGGCGGGCCTGCTGCGCAGCCTCCTGGCCGGCCGGCGGGTCCTGATCGTGCTCGACAACGCCCGCGACGCCGAGCAGGTCCGGCCGCTGCTGCCCGGCACCCCCGGCTGCCTCGCGGTCGTCACCAGCCGCGACGCGCTCCCGCGTCATCCGTACCGTCAACGTCACCAACGCCGGCAACGCGGCCACCACCCTCCGGTACACCAACAGCACCGGCGGCACGAAGACGCTGTCC
>NZ_JBFANF010000129.1:0-13522 GCF_040674675.1 Dactylosporangium sp. NPDC049742
CACGTGGACCGGCCCGCCCCGGGGGCCGGGCCGGTGGCCGCCCGCGCCGCCGGCGGGGAGCAGCCGGGCCCGGGCGGCCGCGAGGCGGTCCGGGTCGCGGCCGGTGAGGACGAGGTGGGTGCCGGGTCCGGCGAGGGCGGCCGCGGTGGCATAGCCGACGCCGCTGGTGGCGCCGGTGATGAGGATGGTGCGCACGGGGGGTTCGCTCCAAACTAGTGGTAGTAGTACCACTATTAATACCACCCCTGCCGCGGGGTACTGTGCCGGCATGGCCGACGATGACCTTGTCGCACTCGCGTACCGGCTGGTGGAGCGACTGACGGAGCACTACGCGTCCCGCCTGAACGAACTCGGGCTCTCCCGCGCCGAGGCCAAGGCCCTGCTCGCGCTGGAGCCGGGCACCCCGGTCCCGGTCAGCACCGTCGCCGAGCGCATCTGGGCGGACCGCTCCAACACCACCAACCTGGTCAACCGCCTCGTCACCCGCGGCCTGATCGAGCGCCGCAGCGGCCCCGACGCGGGCGTCGGCGACGGCCGCACCCGCGCGATCACGCTGACCGGAAACGGTCAGGCCCTGCGCGAGCGCCTCATGGCCCGGACCGCCGAGGACAACCCGGTCTTCGCCGACCTCACCGCCGCGGAGCGGCACACCCTGCGCGACCTCCTGGCCCGCATCGACGCGCACGCGTCCTGACGGCGCCCGCCGCCGTCCCCCGAGGCGGGCAGCGGCGCGCGGCCGTTTGCTTTAAGGTCGCGGGAATGTCAGCAGGCGCCAAGGCTATGCAGATCCTCTTCATCATCGCGGGCACGATCGCCATCGCGTTCGGCACGCTCGGCTCGATGGCCGAGGGCGACGACAAGAAGAACGCGCAGTGGACGTGTTACCCGCCGGCGCGGCAGGGCGATTCGCAGAACTGCCGCGGTGAGCTGTCCGGCGGCGATCTCACGATCGCGACCAACTTCATCCTGGCCGGCATCGGCCTGATGATCGCGGGCGCGGCGTGCGCCATCGGTGGCCGGCGCGACGCCGCCGCCCCGCCCGTGCCGTTCGCGGTGCCGGGCCAGCCCCCGTTCGCGCCGCGGCCGGTGCCGCCCGGCAGCCCCGTCGTCCCGACCCAGGCCGCGCCGCCGCCCGCCTGGCCGTCGGCCTGAGACCGCACCGCGAGCGGTCAGGCGAGCCGGTACTCCTGGCCGGCGACGGCCGGCCACCGCACCCGGCACCTGTCCGCCGGGGCGCCGGGTGCGCCGGTCACGGGCACCGGGCCGCCGGCCGCGGTCGTGACGGCAGGCCGGGACGGCAGCTCCACCACGAGCGGGCCGCCGCGGCCGGCGACGATCCGGGCCGACGAGAGGCGCCCGCCGGACCAGGCCAGGTCCACGACGTGCCCACCGCGGCAGCGGATGCCGCGGACCCGGCCCGTGTGCCACGACGGGGGCAGCGCCGGCAGGAGGCTGACGGCGCCGGCGTGGCTCTGCACCAGGGTCTCGACGATGCCGGCGGCCGCGCCCAGGTTGCCGTCGATCTGGAAGATCCAGCCGCTGGCGCGGCCCGCGTCCGGGTGCAGGCTCAGCAGCGACGCGGAGCACAGGTCGGTGGCGAACGCGGTCAGCGTCTGCTCGGCGAGGGCGGCGCAGCGCAGCCGGGCGGCGAGGCACAGCACCCAGGCGCGGCTCCAGCCGGTGTGCCCGGTGCCGTGCGCGAGCCGCAGCAGCAGCGCCCGCCGGGCGGCCTCGAAGTGCGCGGGCGTGCCGGTCTCGGTGATCCGGGTGCCCGGGTAGAGGCCGTACAGGTGTGACAGGTGCCGGTGCCCCGGCTCGCGGGGCGGGCGCTGGTCGTACCACTCCAGCAGGCAGCCGTCGGTGCCGACCTGGACGGGGCGCAGCGCGGCCAGGGCCGTGGCCGCCTCGGCGGAGCCGGTGCGGACGGCGTACCGGGTGAGCACCTCCCGCGCGAGCTCCTGGTCCAGCGCGCAGCCCCACGACGTGGCGGCGTGCCCGCCGGCGTGCCGGAAGTGGTGCTCCGGGGACGTCGACGGGCTGAACACCAGGGCGCCGGAAGGGTCGGGCACCAGCATGTCGAGGGTGAACCGGGCGGCGGCCTCGAGGACGGGCAGCACGTCCGCGGCGCCGCCGTAGTCGTGGTGGTCCCAGACGTGGGCGGACAGCCACAGCAGCGCCGACGGCCAGTTCGCCCACTGCGGGTCACCCGGCACGGGCGCGGTGAAGCGCCACAGGTCGGTGTTGTGGTGCGCGGCGGCGCCGCGGGCAGCGTAGTACCCGGCGGCGGTCGCGGTGCCCGCGGCGGCGAGGTCGCGGGTCAGCGTCAGCAGCGGCTCGTGCAGGTCGGCGAGTCCGGTCGGCTCGGCGGCCCAGTAGTTCATCTGCGCGTTGATGTTCGTGGTCCAGTTGCTGCTCCATCCGGGCCGCACGTCGGCGTTCCAGATGCCCTGCAGGTTCAGCGGCTGCGTGCCGGGGCGGGAGCCGGCGATCAGCAGGTACCGGCCGAGGTGGAAGAACCGGTCGACGGACGGGAGCTCCAGGTCGGCCCGGTCGTAGTACCCGCGGTGGTCGGCGACGTGCCGCGCCCGCAGCACGGGCGTCGGCGTGCCGAGCGCGGCGGTCACCGACGCGAGGGCCACGCCGGCGATGGCGGCGAGGTCGGCGCTGGGCCGTTCGAAGGGGCCGCGGAAGCCGGTGGCGGCCGCGACGACGAGCCGGGTCTCGCCGGCGGTGTGCCGGACGGCCGCGGCGACGGCGAAGCCCATCCCGGCGGCGACGGTGCCGTCGGCGTCGCAGGGGTCGGTGGCGTACTCGACGCCCGGCTCGGCCGGGACGTAGTTGGGCAGCACGTGCGCCGGCGCCCGCCCGGTCCACACCAGGCACGGCCCGGCGCCGGCGTCGACGACGGCGGGCGTCACGGGGTGCGGCGTGCGCAGCCGCGGTGGCACGGCCGCGGCGAGGGTGCCGGGCCCGGTCGCGGACACGAGCAGCACGCCGTCGGGCGCCGAGACGAACGCGGTGAGCCGCACAGGGTCGCCGCCGGTGTCGTAGCCGGTGACGGCGAGCGCGTCGGCGAGGTGCAGCTCCCGCCCGTACCCGGTCACGTCGTCGGCGGCGGCGTAGTCCCACTCGATCCGGCCGAGGGGCTGGTAGGACTGGGTCCACGCCGTCCCTTGCAGCCGCCCCGCCAGGGCCTCGGCCGCCGCGTGGTCGCCGGCGGCGATCGCCTCCCGCAGCCGGGGCAGCACATCAGGGTCGGGCCCGGGCGCGGCCGGCAGCGGTCCGCCGGACCAGAACGTGTCGGCGTTGAGGTCGATCCACTCGCAGCCGGGCCGCCCGTGCAGCATCGCGCCCAGGTGGCCGTTGCCGAGGGGGAACCCGTCGTGGAACTCCGCGGCGGGCGCGGGCGCCGACAGCTGGTGCCGGTTCACGGCGCCCGCCGGATCTCGACCTCGCCGGTGTCGTGGTGCAGCAGGAACACCAGGTCACCGCGGCGCACCGCCTCGACGCCCGGCGGCAGGTCCGGCAGCACCGGCGCCACCCCCGCCTCGGCGCAGACCCGGCGCAGCAGCCGGCGCATCGCGTCCGGCGCGGGGATCGTGGCGACGTACCAGGCGGTCCCCGCGCCGAAACGGTTACGCAGCACCGCGGGCCGCCCGTCCAGGGGGCCGCCGGCGACCGCCGCGACCGTCTCCGCGCCGCGTGCCTCGGTCCACTCCGCCCACATCGTCGCGGTGAAGTCGCCGAGCGACGACGACGCCACCGCGAGCGGCGCGTCCAGCGGCCAGTGCTCCTCCACCCGCACCCCGAGCAGGTCCTGCCACGGTCCGGGCCAGCCGCCGGTGTACACCCGCTCGGACGGGTCGGTGACCCCGCTGAACGGCCCCACCACCAGTGTCCCGCCGCCGGCGACGTAGGACGCCAGGTGCGCGGCGGTGCGGGCGCTCACCTGGTACAGGTTCGGCACCAGCACCAGCCGGTAGCCGCCGAGCGCGCCCGTGCCCGGCACGAAGTCGCACGTGACGTTGTCGCTCCACAGTGGAGCGTAGTAGTCGGTGAGCCGGTCGGTGTAGCAGAACTCCGAGTGCGGCAGGTGGTCCAGCTCGACCGCCCGCCACGCGTCCCAGTCCAGCACGATGGCCACGTCCGCCGGTACCGGCGAACCGGCGACCCCGGACAGCCCGGCGAGCTCCCGGCCGAGCGCACAAATCTCCCGGAACACCCGGGAGTCGGGGCCGGCGTGCGGGAGCATCGCGCCGTGGAAGCGCTCGGCGCCCTGCCGGGAGGCGCGCCACTGGAAGTGCAGGACCCCGTCGGCGCCGCGGGCGACGGCCTGCATCGACCACAGCCGGTTGAGGCCCGGGCGTTTCGGGGTGGCGACCGGCCGCCAGCTGGCGGCGCCCGGCGACTGCTCGGCCAGCAGCCACGGCCCGCCGCCGAGGGACCGCACGACGTCCTTCGACATCGCCGCGCGCATCGCGGCGGCGGGGTCGTTCGGGTCCGGGTAGGTGTCCAGGGACACCAGGTCCTCGGCCGCCGCCCACCGCCAGCCGTCGGTGTGCCGGTACAGGTCCATGAAGTTGGTGGTGACCGGGACCGCCGGGTTGTGGGCGCGGACCGCGTCCCGCTCGGCGGTGAAGCACTCCAGCAGCATGTCGTCGCAGAAGCGCTGGTAGTCCAGGTCCTGCAGGGGGTTGATGACGTACTGGACGCGCCGCGGCGGCAGCACCTCCGCCCAGTCGCCGTACCGTTGCGACCACACGGCCGTGCCCCAGCCGTCGTTGAGGCCGTCGAGGTCGCCGTACCGGTCGCGCAGCCAGCCGCGGAACCGGCCGGCGCAGTGCTCGCAGTGGCAGACGGTCCCGTACTCGTTGCCGATGTGCCACAGGCGCAGCGCCGGGTGCCGGGCGTAGCGGGCCGCGACCGCGTCGCTGATCTCCAGGGCGGCGGACCGGTACGCGGGGGCGCACGGGCAGTACTGGTTGCGCGACCCGTACAGGCGGCGGATGCCGTCGGGTCCCTGTGGCAGCGTGTCTGGGTGCCGGTGCCCCAGCCACGGCGGCGGGGAGGCGGTCGGCGTGGCGAGGGCGACGTCGATGCCGCCGCCGTGCAGCAGGTCCAGGACCGTGTCGAGCCAGTCGAACGTGTAGCGGTCCGGGGCGGGTTGCAGCGCCGCCCACGCGAAGACGCCGACGGTGACGAGGTTGACGCCGGCCTCCCGCATGAGCCGCACGTCGTCGGCCCACACGTGCGGCGGCCACTGTTCGGGGTTGTAGTCGCCGCCGTACAGCAGCCGCCCGCGCGTGACGTCGTGCAGTCCCGGCACCGCTCAGCCCTTGATCGCGCCGGTGAGCATGCCCTTGGTGAAGTGCCGCTGCACGAACGGGTACGCCACCACGATCGGGATGAGGGTGAGCGTGACGACCGCCATCTGCAGCGACAGCTGGGCGATCTGCTGATGGCCGGCGTACTGGCCGGTGCCGGTGACCCCGCCGCCGGGCATCGCGCTGCCCTGCAACGTGTAGGTGTAGAGGATCATCTGCAGCGGCCACTTGCCGTTGTCGGGCAGGTAGAGCAGCGCGTTGAAGAACGAGTTCCAGTAGCCGACGGCGTAGAACAGGGCGATGACGGCGGTCACCGCGCGGGACGTCGGCAGCACCACCGACCACAGGATGCGCCACTCCCCCGCGCCGTCCATGCGGGCCGCGTCGATGAGCTCCGGCGCGGTGCTGCTGAAGAAGCCGCGCATCACCAGGATGTTGAACACCGACACCGCGGCCGGCAGGACCATCGTCCAGTACTCGCCGTAGCCGCCCAGGGCGGTGACGACGAGGAACGACGGGATGAGCCCGCCGCTGAAGAACATGGTGACGACGAGGAACAGCAGGATGCCGCGGTGCGCGAGCGACCCGCGCCGCGACAGCCCGTAGGCGCACAGCACGGTCACCACCATCGACAGGGCCGTGCCGACGACGGTGAGGACGAGGCTGACCAGCAGCGAGTGCGTGACGAGCTGGTTGGTGAAGATCTGCCGGTACGCCTCCACTGTCAGCTCCGCCGGCACCGTGACCAGCCCGCCGGCCTCGTTGATCGCCGCCTGGGTGGAGAAGCTGGTGAGCACGATCGAGTACAGCGGCACCAGGATCACCGCCACGACGAGCAGCAGCACGACGCCCTTGCCGGCCTTCCCGGCCGCGGTCGGCGGCTCCTCCCAGACGGGTCCGGCGTGTCGGCGCCGTGGGGTGACAGCGGTCATTTCCGGTACAGTCCGTCCTCGCCGAAGGCGTGTGCGAGCTTGTTGGCGACGAGCACCAGGATCAGTGACAGGACGCCCTTGAACAGGCCGGCGGCGGCGCCGTAGCTGAAGTTGTTGTTGACGACGCCGTAGTAGTAGGCGAACGTGTCGAGCACCTCGGAGGCGTCCCGGCCGACGGCCTGCCGCTGGATCAGCATCTGCTCGAAGCCGACGGTGAGGGCGTTGCCGAGGCGCAGGACGAGCATGAGCATGATGACGCCGCGCATGCCGGGCAGCGTGATGTGCCACAGCCGGCGCCACCGCCCGGCGCCGTCGGCGGCGGCCGCCTCGTACAGGTTCTGGTCGATGGCGGCGAGCGCGGCGAGGAAGACGATGATGCCCCAGCCCGCCTCCTTCCACACGGCCTGCGCGGTGACGAGGTACTTGAACGCGTCGGGGTTGGTCATGATGTCCCAGGTCGCCCAGCCGTGCCGGCGCAGCATCGTGTTGAGCGCGCCGGCGCCGCCGAGCATCTCCTGGAAGACGGTGACGACCAGGACCCAGGAGAAGAAGTGCGGCAGGTACACCACGGACTGCACGAACGAGCGGATCCGGGCGTTGGTGACCTCGTTGAACACCAGGGCGAGCGCGATCGGCACCGGGAAGTACAGGACGAGCTGCACGGCGCTGATGACGAGGGTGTTGCTCAGCGCGTGCCAGAAGATCGAGTCGGTGAGGAGCCGCTCGAAGTTGTCGAACCCGACGAACGGGCTGTACCAGAACCCGGAGTAGATGTCGTAGCTCTGGAACGCGGTGACGAGCCCGAACATCGGCGCGTAGGCGAACACCGCGAGCAGCGCGACCGCGGGCAGCGTCATGAGCAGCAGCGAGCGGTCGCGGCGCAGCCGGATCCGCCACTTCTTCTCCGGCCGCGCGGCGGTGGCCGGCCGCGTCACCGCGGCCGGCCTGGTGAGCGTCACCGGGTCCCTGCGTTCACTTGCCGGTGCCGTACTTCTCGCGGATGCCGTCGTAGAACTTGCGCAGGTCGTCGCCGCCCTGCTTGCGCCAGCTCGCGACCGCGTCGGTCCACGCCGAGATCGGCTTCCGGCCGAGCTTCACGTCCGTGATCGTGTCGATCATCGGCAGGTTGAGCGAGGAGAACTGGGCCGGCTCGCTGACGTTCATGCCGTAGAACAGCGGCTTCACCACGTACTTGACCATGTCGGCCTGCCACGCGGCGGCGTCCTTGGTCACCTGCACCGCGCCGGACTGCACGGTGCTCGCCGACGCCGGGCCGGCGAGGAACTGGTAGGTGGTGGCGATCTCCTTGCTGCCCTTCTCGGTCAGCAGCGGGTTGCCGTCGGTCATCGTGTAGTGGGTCCCGGCGGTGCCGAAGTTGACGGTCAGCCACTCGGCGGAGCCGTATGGCGCGGCGAGGTAGTTGGCGATCGCCAGCAGCTCCTTGATCTGGCCGTCGTTGAGCTTCTTGTTGAAGAAGCTGTACATGCCCGCGCCGTTGCCGAGGTCGACGGTGGGCTTGCCGCCGTTGGCGCTGAACAGCTTGAACGCCTGCCGGTTGTAGCCGGGGGTGGCGGCCGCGCCGGACTTGGCGTCGTCGCCGTTCCAGGCGCCGGTGCCGTCGGCGCAGACGGCGACCTTGCCGCTCCAGAAGCGCTGCTTGCCGTTCTGGCTGTTGTTGGCGACAGCGTCGGGGTGCAGGTAGCCGGCCTTCACCATCTTGGCGTGCCAGTTAAGCGCCTCGACGATGCCTTCCGACTCGTACCGGTGCTGCAGCTTGCCGCCGGCGTCGGACCACGGGTAGCCGGTGGCGGGGAAGCCGAAGAGCTGGCAGATGTAGGCGGCGTCGTTGCCGAACAGGTCGTCGAACGCCCACTGCCCGGCGCTCGCGTTGGTCAGCGCCTTCCCGACGGCCTCGAGGTCGGCGACGCTCTTGACGTCGGCGGAGACGCCGGCCTTGTCGAAGAGGTCCTTGCGGTAGTAGTACATGCCGGCGATGACGGCGTTGGAGGAGTAGATCGGCAGGCCGTAGAGCTTGCCGTTCCACACCCCGGCGACCCACGCGTTGGTGGAGAGCGCGGCGAGGTTGGGGTACTGCTTGATCTTGTCGCCCGCCAGGTAGGGGGTCAGGTCGGCCAGCTTCGTGCGGACCGCCTCGCCGAAGTTGAGCTTCGTCATGGTCCACGTCGGGATGTTGATCCAGTCGGGGAGCTTGTCGGCGGCGAACAGCGGCGGCAGCAGGTCAGCGTAGGTGTTGCCGTCCGCCGGCTGCAGCTTCACGGTCGCGCCGAGCTCCTTGTTGACCGCGTCGTAGTAGGCGTTGCCGCTGGAGGGCGGGATCGCGCCCCACAGCGGGGTCATCGTCACGTACGTGCCGCCCTTGCCGACCTGGCCGGTGACGGTCTTCGGCGGGTTGGCCGGGTAGGCGAGGAACGCCGGGTCGGTGGACGCGCCGTTGGCGCCGGCGACCACGGGGATGTCGGGCTTGACCAGGTCGCTCGCCGCGTGGGCGGGCAGGGCCTTGGCCAGGTCGCCCTCGCCGGTGGTGCCCGAGGCCTTCTCCTTGGGGCTGCCGCAGGCGTCGAGCAGCGGCACGGCCGCGATGACGGCGGCGGAGGTGAGCAGGCTTCGCCGGCTCATCCCCGGGGTCGCTCCGCTTTGCATGGTGGTTCCACCCTCCGGGTGATCGAGGTGCACGATGGGCGATCGGGGCACGGTGCGCACGGACTGCCGTCAAAGTGCTGCTGGGCGCTGTCGAAGCGCTTCGACGGCGGTCGACTGCCAGACCGTAGGGCATCGACCGGCGTCCGACAAGGACATCGACGCCGACCCCCGTCTCACCGCGCGAACCGTGCCACGGAGCGTGAAAGTTTCGTGTCGTTTGACAGCCGCCGCCGCGCGGCCGATCATCGAAGCGCTTCGACAGCGCCCGCCTTCCTGCAGAGTGGGGACCCATGACCCAGCCGGACCTGCTGCGGCAGCTCACCCTGGCGGAGAAGATCGCGATGCTGCACCAGTCGCAGCCGGCCGTGCCGCGGCTCGGGATCGCCGCGTTCCACACCGGCTGCGAGGTGCTGCACGGCGTCGCCTGGCTCGGCCGGGCCACCGTCTTCCCGCAGGCCGTCGGGCTCGGCGCGAGCTGGGACCGGGCCCTGCTGCGCGCGGTCGGCGAGGCCGCCTCGACGGAGGTCCGCGCCTTCCACCACGACCCGCCGGAGCCGCAGCGGCGGGCCTCGCTCAACGTGTGGGCGCCGGTGGTGAACCTGCTGCGCGACCCGCGGTGGGGGCGCAACGAGGAGGGCTACAGCGAGGACCCGTTCGCCACCGCCGAGCTCGCGGTCGCGTTCTGCACGGGGCTGCGCGGCCCGCACCCCGAGGTGTGGCGGACCGCGCCGGTCCTCAAGCACTTCCTCGCCTACAACCTGGAGACCGCCCGGGACGTGGTCGACGTCGCCGTCCCCGAGCGGGTCCTGCACGAGTACGAGCTGCCGGGGTTCCTCGCGCCGCTGCGCGCCGGCGTGGCCGCCGGGGTGATGCCGGCCTACAACCTGGTCAACGGCGTCCCGAACCACGTGCACCCGCTGCTCGAGTCGGTGCTGCGCGCGGCGGCGCCCGACCTGGTGGTGTGCTCCGACGCGCAGGCACCGTCGAACCTCGTGGAGACCGAGCGCTACTTCACGAGCCACGCCGAGTCGCACGCCGCCGCGCTGCGCGCCGGGGTCGACAGCTACACCGACAACGGGCCCGACAGCGCCCCGACGATCGCCCGGTTCACGTCCGCCCTGCAGCAAGGTCTGATCACGGAGGCCGACATCGACGCCGCGGTCGGCCGGATCCTGCGGATGCGGGCCGGCACCGGCGAGTTCGACCCGGCGCACGACCCGTACTCCGGGATCCGCCGCGACGTCATCGCCTGCGACGCGCACGCCCAGCTCGCCGCCCGCGCCGCCCACGCGGGGATCGTGCTGCTGAAGAACTCCCCCGACGCGCTGCCGTGGACGGAGCCCGGCAGGGTCGCGGTCATCGGGCACCTCGGCGACCGGGTGCTCACCGACTGGTACAGCGGCACCCTCCCCTACGCGGTCACCGTCGCGTCGGCCCTCGGCGCCGCGTCCACTGTGGATGGCGCCGACCACATCAGACTGTCCACACCGGACGGACGGCACCTCGGCGCGGACGGCACGCTGGGCGAGGGGACGGTCTTCGCGCACCACGACTGGGGCACCAGCGTGCAGTGCCCGGTCGCCGTGCACACGTTGCAGGACACCGTCTCCGGCCGCTACCTGACCGTCGGCGACGACGACGCGGTCGCCGCCACCTCAGTGACCCCCGACGGGTGGGTGGTGCGGGAGCTGTGGGAGCTGCACCCCGCCGGACCCGGCGAGTTCCTGCTGTGGTCCAACGCGCTCGGCCGGTACGTGAGCGAAGGCCCCGACGGTCGCCTGGTCGCGGGCGCGACGGACGGTGCGCTGCGGTTCGTCCGGGAACTGGTGACGTCCGGCGTGGACGCGGCCGTCGCCGCCGCCCGCGCCGCGGACCGGGTCGTCGTGGTGCTCGGCAACGACCCGCACATCAACGGCCGCGAGACCGTCGACCGCGACTCGATCGCCCTGCCGCCGGAGCAGGAGCGGCTGCTGCGGGCGGTTGCGGCCGCCAACCCGCACACGGTGCTGGCGCTGGTGTCCAGCTACCCGTACGCGATCGACTGGGCGCAGGAGCACCTGCCGGCGATCCTGTGGACCTCGCACGCCGGCCAGGAGCTCGGGACCGCCGTCGCCGGCACCCTCCTCGGTGCGCACAACCCCGGCGGCAGGTTGCCGCAGACGTGGTACCGCGCGGACACCGTCCTGCCGGACCCCGCCGACTACGACATCATCGGGTCCGGCTGGACCTACCAGTACCACCGTGGCGAGCCGCTGTACCCGTTCGGCCACGGCCTGTCGTACACCACCTTCAGCCACACCCTCGACGTCACGCCGGCCGAGGCGGGCCTGACGGCCGAGGCGGGTGTGGCGGGCCTGACCGCCACGGTGACCGTCACCAACACCGGCGACCGCGCCGGCGACGAGGTCGTGCAGCTCTACGTCACCCCGGACTGCTGGCCGGTCCCGGCGCCGGCGCGGAAGCTGGTCGGCTTCGAGCGGGTGCCGCTGCAGCCGGGCGAGTCCCGCGAGGTCCGCTTCGACGTGCCGCTGACGGCGCTCGCGTACTGGTCCGGCGGCTTCGTGACCCCGCCGGGCACGTACACGTTCCGCGCCGGTCCCGACGCCAGCCGCACCGTGACCGTTCAGGAGTAGGCGAAGACGAACCCTTCGGCGCGCAGCTTCGCCGACGACACCGGCACGACCGGGGTCCAGATCTCGTCCCGGTAGGTGAGGTCCGGCCGGCCCTCGGCGGCGCAGATCGCGCCGAACACCGCCTGGTTCGTGGGCGGGACGACCGCGTCGGGCACCGCGTTGTAGACGCCGGCGAGCCCCGCCGACACGACCAGGTCCAGCGCGGCGGCGGCGTCGCGGTAGTCGATGCGGTACAGCAGCGCGTCCGCGGCGAACGGCACGCTGCCGCCGAGCAGCTCGTGCGCCATCCGCACCCGCGACGGGTAGTCGAGGTCGCGGGGGTGCCCGTACACGTCGGGAATCCTCACCACGGCGCCGTTGTCGCCGCCCAGCACGGCGCGCTCCGCGGCGATGAAGTTGCGCGGCGACGCGTCGTCGCTGACGGTCAGCGGACTCTCCTCGTCGACCACCGGCCCTTCACCGGCGCCGTAGACGGACACGGAGCTGGTGAACACGACCCGCGGGTGCACGCGGGCCGCGGTCGCCGCCGAGGCCGTCAGCGTGTCGGCGTACTCCGCGACCCGCTCGCGGGCGTCGAACGCCCGGCTGACCCGCGGGCTGACGGTCAGCACGACCGCGTCCGCATCCCGGGTCGCCCGCCGGACCGCGTCCTCGTCGCTGCCGCGCAGGACGACGACGTCGGCGCAGACGGCGCCGACCTCGGCGACCCGCCGCTGCGACGTGGTGGTCCCGACGACGTGGTGCCCCGCCGCCGACCACCGCCCGGCCAGCTCCATCCCGACGTTGCCGCACCCGATCACGACGTACCGCATCCGCATCCTCCCCTGAAGGGAAACAGCGTATCCAATCGAAGTCGCTCCGGTGCATTGCCCGAACGTCGATGCACCGCCGAGAATGTGATCGTGACTGAGCGGACACGTTCCGACGTCGGCGACCCGGCGGAGACGCTCGTGGCCGAGGGCACGGCGGCGTTCGCGGAGTACTGGCGGACCGACCGGCCGGAGGCCCTCGACGCCGCCACCGGCGCGCTCCGGCGGGCGGTCGCGGTCACCGTGGACGGTCACCCCGAGCTCGCCGCCCGGCTGACCCTGCTGCGGCTCTGCCTGCAGGCCCGGTTCCAGGAGCACGGCGACCCCGCCGACCTGGCCGCCATGGTCGACACCGCCGCGCGGGCCGTCGCCGCCGCGGACCCGGCGGACCCCGAGCTGCCGCGCATGCTGGCGGCGTTGAGCAGGGCGTCGCTCACCGGAGGCGACGTCGACGGCGCGGTGACCGCCGCGCGGCAGGCGGTCGCGGCGGCGCCGCCGGGCCACCGCTACCGGTGGCAGTACCTCGGCGAGCTCGGCGAGGCGCTCTGGCGCCGGTACGGGCGGGACCTCGACCGCGACGACCTCGACGCCGCCGCCGACGCCTTCCGGTCCGCCGCTTCGGCGAGCGACCCGGACGATCCGGGCCGGCTCCGGCTGCTGTCGCTGCTGTCCAACGTGCTGCGGACCCGGTTCGTCCAGGCCGGCGACCGGGCCGGCGACCAGGCCGACATCGACGGCGCGGTGCGGGCCGCCCGGGCCGCGGCCGACGGCACCGAGCCGGCCGGGCCGGTGTACGCGGGCAGGCTCTTCAACCTGGCCCTGGCGCTCGGGACGCGGGCCGACCACTGCGACGACCCGGCCGACCTGGACGACGCGATCGACGCGGCCCGGCGCTCGGTCGAGGCGACCCCCTCCGACGACCCGGACCTGCCGGAGCGGCTCGCCGCCCTGGAGTTCCTGCACTCGCTGCGGCCGGCCGCCGGCCTCGACGCGATCGTCGCGGCGGTGGCGAGCGGCGAGGTGCCGCTGGACGAGGCGTGCGACATCGCCCGGCAGCGCGGCGCGGCCGGCGCGTACTCGATCGAGCTGCTGTCGTCGGAGGCCGACGCCGCCTTCCAGCTCGTCGGCGCCGACCCGGTGGCGGCCTGGCGGCTCGGGCGGGT
>NZ_JBFANF010000130.1:0-13000 GCF_040674675.1 Dactylosporangium sp. NPDC049742
GCGGCCTCCGCGGCGGCGGCCACGGCCGCGTCGGACCGCCGGGGCTGCGCGGCCCACTCGGCGGCGAGCCGCTCCTGCGCGGCGTGGACGGCGCGGACCCGGCCCCACCAGCTCCAGGCCGTCACGCCACCGGCGGCCACGCCGGAGGCGAGCAGCAGGACGGCCGCGAACAGGAGCAGGCGGGTCGTCCGGTCGCCACGCCTGCCGGTATCCACGAAAAAGGACTATAGGCCGCGCAATTAGGGCAGAAGGCGCTTCGCTCGCCATTCGCACCCAAGGGTGCAACCTGCCCGCACCCCGTATCCTGCTGAATGGAAGCGTGAGGATCTGGCTGTGGTTCTTGACGTGCGCCGCCACGGCGTCCGCCGTGGCCGCCGCCGCGCACCCTGAAGGCTTCGGCGTCTTCTGGGTCGCGGTGCAGGCCGCCTGCTTCGGCGCCGCCGTGGCCGGGCTGCGCCGGCACCGGCCGGATCCCGCCGCCGTGTACTGGCTGCTGGTCGCCGGCGTCGGCACCTCCACCGTCACGACCGCCGTCATGACCGCCGCCCCCGCACTGTCGCCGGACGCCGAGGCGGGCTACCTGCTGTGCTACCCGCTGACCGGCGTCGCGCTGTGGCTGCTCGCCCGCCGCCTGCGGCCGTGGTCCTCGACGCGGCTGCTCGACGCCGCCATCGCGCTCATCGGCATGGCGCAGCCGGCGTGGGCGTTCGTGCTGTACCCGCTGCTGTCCCGGGCCGGCCTCGACCAGGTGTCCACCGCCGGCATCACCGGCCTCGCCGTCTGCGACCTGCTGGTCGTGTCGATGCTGCTGCGGGTCGCGTTCGCGGTCCGCCCCGGTGTCGCGTCCGGCCTGCTCATCGCCTCGACCGCGGCGATGCTCCTCACCGACGCGTGCTACGTCGTCATGTACGTGTGGGGCCGCGGCGGCGCGGTCGTCAGCTCCGTGACCTCCGTCGGGTGGCTCACGTGGAGCTTCCTGCTCGCCGCGGCGTGCCTGCACCCCGGCATCCGCGACGTGGGCGGGAGCGCCCGCACCACCGACGAGAGCGCCACCCCGATCGGCGGCTTCATCGCCCTCGCGGTGCTCGGACCCGCCGTCCTCATCGCCGACATCGCCCTGCACCGCGGCACCGGCTCGTGGTCGCACGCCCTCGTCCCGGCCGCGCTCACCGCGGTGCTCATGGTGCTGATGGTGCTGCGCCTCGGCCGGGCCCTGCGGGAGCGCACCTCCCTGCAGCGGGAGCTGGCGTTCCGCGCCCAGCACGACGTGCTGACCGGGCTGGCCAACCGGGAGGAGTTCCGCACCCGGCTCCAGGCCGGCATCGCCGCCGAGGCCGGCGTCGGCCTGCTCATCGTCGACCTCGACGGCTTCAAGGACGTCAACGACACCCTCGGCCACCCCGCCGGCGACGAGCTGCTGCTGCAGGCGACCGCCCGGCTGCGCGCCCTCGCCGGCCCCGGCGACCTGCTCGCCCGGCTCGGCGGCGACGAGTTCGCGGTCGTCTCCCCCGACCTGGCCGGCCTCGACGCCCTCGCCGCCCGGTGCGTCGCCGAGCTGGCGTGCCCGTACCTCGTCGACGGCCGCGAGCTGCGTCTCACCGCCAGCGTCGGCGTCTACTCCGGCTCTCCCGCCAGCACCGGCGAGGCGCTGCAGAACGCCGACCTGGCCCTGTACGCCGCGAAGGACGCCGGCCGCAACCGTGCCGAGCGCTACGACCCGGAGCTGCGCGCCGCCCACCTCGCGCACGCCGCCCTCGCCGACCAGCTCCGCGTCGCGGTCGACGGCACGGGGGGCTTCGCCGTGCACTACCAACCCGTCGTCGACGTCCACACCGGCCAGGTCGCCGCCGTCGAGGCCCTCCTGCGCTTCACCGCCCCCGACGGCACGGCCGTCTCGCCGGTCCGGTTCGTGCCCGTCGCCGAGGAGACCGGGCTGATCGGCCGGCTCGGCGCCTGGGTCCTGGAGCGCGCCTGCACCGACGCCCGCGCCTGGCACGCCGCGCACGGCATCTCCGTCACCGTCAACGTCTCCGGCCGCCAGCTGCGCGCCCCCTCCTTCGCCGACGACGTCCTCGCCACCCTCAAGCGCACCGGCCTGCCCGGCACCGCCCTGGTCCTGGAGATCACCGAGACCGTCCTGGTCACCGCCACCGTCGAGGAGACCGAGGCCGTCAGCCGCCGCCTCGCCCGCCTCCGCGCCCACGGCATCCGCATCGCCATCGACGACTTCGGCACCGGCTACTCCTCCCTGGCCTACCTGCGCACCCTCCCCATCGACGTCCTGAAGATCGACCGCGCCTTCGTCTCCCGCGTCGCCGACCGCCAGGAGAAGGCCCTCTTCCGCGCCGTGGTCGAACTGGCCCGCAGCCTCTTCCTGCAGCCCGTCGCCGAGGGCGTCGAGACCGACGAGCAGGCCGCCGCGCTCCGCGAGCTGGACTGCGGCTACGCCCAGGGCTTCCTCTTCGCCCGCCCCATGCCCGCCCCCGCCCTCCAGACGCTGCTGGCCGCCCAGCTCACCCCGGCCCCCTGAGCTGCGGTGGGCGCGCGGGGCCGGCCACCGCGCACGAGGTGGCCACCGCGGTGCTCCGGTTGGCGTCGGGGTTGCTCGTGCGCCGCCGCGGTGCGGATCATCCGCCGCGGCATCGAGCAGGGCATCCAGTCGCGGTACGACGTCGCCGGCCTCGTGGAGTGGCTGCGGTGGCTGCGGGCCGACGTGTCCAGCCAGGACGTCGACGGTTTCGTGGGCCGCGTCATGCGCCTGATCGCCGCGGATGCCCCTGTCCGCGAGACCGCGGTGGCGATCCTGACGGAGTTCGCCGCCCGGCTCGGAATGACGTTGGACGAGGTGCTGACCGCCCGGCGGTGAGCCGCGAGCCTTGGAGCGTGCCGCGTCTACTGTGGACAGAAACTGGCCACGACCGTCGTGGCGGGCTTCGGGCTGAAGGCTGCACAGCCTTACCTAATTCGCCGGCCAAGGCTCGGTCGGGTCGCAGGGGCGGTGACGCGCTGGAGTCGGGATCGCGGCGGCCGGCGGCCGGGCGCCGGGGGCGCAGCGGCCCGGTTTGCGTGCCGCGGTGGTGGGGCCTGGTGGCCGCCGGGCCGGTGGCCGCGCGGCTCGGCAATGCGAAAGGCCCAGGTCCGGCAGGAGTGCCGTGGCCTGGGCCTTTGATGCTGTACGCCGCGTAGGACTTGAACCTACAACCCGCAGATTAAGAGTCTGCTGCTCTGCCAGTTGAGCTAGCGGCGCCTGGCTGAACGGAGGAAACTCTAGCACGCCCTACGCGCGCCCCAAAAACGAGATACCCCCGTCCGGCCTGTGCGCTGCGTTACTCCTCGTCGTCCTCCCAGAAGAAGTCCGTCGGTGTAGGTTGCTCCGGCTCCTGGTCCAACAGGTCGGTGTCGGGGCCGATCAGGTCCTCGAGCTCGTCGTCCGGCTGCTCCCAGGTAACCGGCATCTCGGTCATGTCACTAACCCCCTGAGGTACTCCCGAAGGAAATCCAACGGCCCGCGAGCTACCCGGTCCGGGCTGTCCTAACCGCAACGGGCCAGGTCGAGGCACGTAGGACGAGGGTGGTGGGCATGAGGAGCTCTTCGGGGGTCCAGTCGCTGACGGTCATGGCGCGGCGGAGCATGCCGGCGGCGAGGACGCCCTGCTCGAAGACGCGCTGACGGACGGTGGTGAGGTCGAGGAGGGCGCTCAGCTCGTGGTCGTCGAAGCCGATGACCGATACGTGGCGACCGGTGCGGCGCAGGGCCGAGAGGGCCCCGAAGGCCAGTTCGTCCGACTCGGCGAAGACGGCCGTGGGCGGGTCGGGGAGGGCGAGGAGGCGGCGCATGGCCTGTTCGCCGCCGTCGAGGCCGTGCGGGACGGACATGACGAGCTCCTCGCAGACGGGCAGGCCGGCGGCGGTGAGGGTGTCGAGGTAGGCGCGGCGGCGCTCGTGCGCGACGGGAAGGAACATCGCCTGGTCGGCGTAGGTGGAGATCATGCCGATGCGGCGGTGGCCGAGGCCGAGGAGGTGCTGGACGGCGGAGGAGGCGGCGGCGACGTCGTCGATACGGACGCAGCCGGCGCCGGGCACGTCGTGGCCGACGGCGACGATCGGGACGCCGAGGCTGCGCAGGTCGGCGATCTCGGGGTCGCTGAACTGCATGGCGACCACGAGGACGGCGTCGACGCGGCGGCGCAGCGGGAGCTGGCCGAAGAAGCGTTGCCGGGCCGCGACGTCGCCGAGGTTGTACAGCAGCAGGTCGAGGTCGTGCTCGCGCAGCACGGACTCGGCGCCGGCGACGATCTGCCCGAAGAACCAGCGGGCGGCGTACGGGACGATCACCCCGACGGTGTGGGTGCGGCCGCTGGCGAGGCGGGAGGCGATCGGCGAGACGACGTACGACAGCGACGCCGCGGCGTGCAGCACGCGGTCGCGCGTCTCGTCGGAGACGTTGGGCAGCCCTCGGAGGGTGCGTGACACGGTGGCGGTGGAGACCCCGGCCAGCCGGGCCACATCCTCCATGCTCACGGGCACGGGAACGTCGGCCACACGGGGAGGCTAGCAACACTGACGGCAAAGGCAATGTGTCCACCGTGTTGCTAACTCGTTATCGATCAATAGTCCCGAAGGGCTCGACAAACCGACCTTGCAAACGCTTACATCCGAGGGACACAGCACACCGGTACGTGGGCGGAGCTGTTCGCCCGGACCGGGTCTAGCCAAAGGAGGCTAACCATGGCTGTCCTTTCGAGGCGGCGTCGGGCGTTCGCGCTCGCCGGTGTGGCCGCGCTGGCACTCATCGCCGCCGCTTGCGGCGACGATGCCGGCGACACCGGCACATCCAACGCCGACAAGCCCGAGTGCGCGCCCTACGCGCAATACAAGGTCGACAAGAAGAAGACCGTCTCGATCTACGCGACGATCCGCGACGCCGAGGCCACCAAGCTGACGGATTCGTGGAAGCAGTTCGAAGAGTGCACCAACATCAAGATCGACTACGAGGGGTCCGGCGAGTTCGAGACCCAGATCAAGGTGCGCGCCGACGGAGGTCAGCCGCCGGACATCGCGGTCTTCCCGCAGCCGGGCCTGCTGGCCTCGTTCGCGTCGAAGAACCAGCTCAAGGAGCTACCCGCGCCGGTGAAGGCCAACCTCGACAAGAACTGGTCGAAGGACTGGGCCAAGTACGCCACCGTCAACGGCAAGGTCTACGGCGTGCCGCTGGGCGCGAACGTGAAGTCGCTGGTGTGGTACTCGCCGCAGCTGTTCAAGGAGAAGGGCTACAAGATCCCCACCACGTGGGATGAGATGATCAAGCTCTCCGACGACATCGCGGCGACCGGCATCAAGGCGTGGTGCGCGGGCATCGAGTCCGGTGACGCCACCGGCTGGCCGGCCACCGACTGGATCGAGGACATCGTCCTGCGCGACCAGGGCCCGGACGTGTACGACCAGTGGGTCAACCACACGATCCCGTTCAACGACCCGCGCATCGTCTCGGCCGCCGAGCGGACCGCGTCGATCCTGAAGAACCCCAAGTACGTGGGCAACCCGAAGACCATCGTGACCACCTCGTTCCAGGAGGGTGGCCTGCCGGTCAAGGACAAGAAGTGCGGTCTGCACCGCCAGGCCAACTTCTACTCCAACCAGTGGGCGAAGGGCACGAACGTGGCTGAGGACGGCGACGTGTTCGCCTTCTACTTCCCGGCCGTGGACCCCGCCAAGGGCAAGCCCGTCCTGGTCGCCGGCGAGTTCGTCTCCGCGTTCTCCGACCGCGAAGAGGTCGTCAAGGTGCAGACCTACCTCGCCTCCGCCGAGTGGGCCAACAGCAAGGCCAAGCTCGGTGACTGGATCTCGGCCAACAAGAACCTGGACGTCAGCCTGGTCAAGGGCACGATCGACCAGCTGTCGGTGAAGATCCTGCAGGACCCGGCCACCGTGGCCCGGTTCGACGGCTCGGACCTGATGCCCGCCGCGGTCGGCTCGAAGTCCTTCTGGACCGGCATGACCGACTGGATCAACGGCACCAAGGACACCAAGGCGACGCTGGACTACATCGAAAGCACCTGGCCCAAGTAGTGAACTGAGGTCCGGCACCGGCGCTCGAATGCGCAGGCGAAAGCCAGCGCGACGGCAGCGCCGGTGCCGGCCGGTCGGAGGACACCCCCATGGACTATGACTTCTCCGAAGACGTCGCCAAGATCTGGCCGGCTCTGCTGTTCATCGGCGGCTTCGCGGCCGTGATCGGCGGGTTGCTGTTCGTGCTCGACATCCTGCCCAGGTGGGGGAAGGGCAGGGAACGGCTGCATATGCTCGGCTTTCTCGGCCCCTCGCTGATCCTGCTCGGCATCGGGCTGATCTACCCGCTCATCCGCACGGTGACGCTGTCGTTCTACAACAACTCCCGCGGCGAGTTCGTGGGGCTGGACAACTACAGCTGGATCGTCACCAACGACGACACCCTGATCATGCTGCGTAACACCCTGATCTGGGTGGTGTGCGTGCCGCTGCTGGCGACCGCGTTCGGCCTGACCTATGCGGTGCTGGTCGACAAGGCCCGCGGTGAGGGCATCGCCAAGTCACTCATCTTCATGCCGATGGCGATCTCGCTCGTCGGCGCGACCATCATCTGGAAGTTCATCTACGCGTTTCGCGAGGCGGACGACGAGCAGATCGGCCTGCTCAACCAGATCCTGGTCTGGTTCGGCGGTGAGCCGCAGCAGTTCCTCACCAGCTCGCCGAGCAACACGTTCTACATGATCGTCATGATGATCTGGATCCAGGCCGGCTTCGCGATGGTCATCCTGTCCGCCGCGATCAAGGCCATCCCGGCCGAGATCGTCGAGGCGGCCCGGCTCGACGGCGCCAACCCGTGGCAGATGTTCTGGAAGGTCACGATGCCGAGCATCCGGCCGGCGGTCGTGGTGGTCACCATCACCATCACCATCGCCACGCTGAAGGTCTTCGACATCGTCCGGACGTCGACCAACGGCAACTTCAAGAGCAGCGTGCTCGCCTTCGAGATGTACAACCAGGCGTTCCGGCTGAGTGACGACCCCAACGGCGAGGGGCGCGGCGCCGCGCTCGCCGTCGTGCTGTTCCTGCTCGTCGTGCCGGTCGTCGCCTACCAGGTACGGCAGCTGCGGAAGCGAGCGGAGATCCGATGAGCAACGTTTCCATCGAGAAGAGCGCTCCGGAGACGAGCCCGCTCTCCAAAGAGCCGGACACCATGGCCGCCAGGGTCCGCCGCAAGCTGACCTCCCGCGTCGCCAGCGTCGTGGCGATCATCATCGCGATCGTCTGGACGGTCCCCACGTTCGGCTTGTTCGTCTCGTCGCTGCGGCCCGAGGAGGACATCAAGACCACGGGCTGGTGGAAGTTCTTCAGCAACCCCAGCCTGACCCTGGACAACTACAACGACGTCGTCTTCGGCGACTCGGCGAGCTCCGGCCGGCTGGCCAGCTACTTCATCAACTCCCTCACGATCACCGTGCCTGCCGTGGTGTTCTCGGTCAGCCTGGCGGCGATGGCCGCCTACGCGCTGTCCTGGCTCAACTTCCGCGGCCGGGACTGGATCTTCATCGGCGTGTTCACGCTGCAGATCGTGCCGCTGCAGATGGCGCTCATCCCGCTGCTGCAGCTGCTGGGCGACTACACCAAGTGGGGCGGCGGCTTCTTCGCCGTGTGGTTCGCGCACACCTGCTTCGGCCTGCCGCTCGGCGTGTTCCTGCTGCACAACTTCATGTCGGAGCTGCCGAAGGACCTGTTCGAGGCGGCGCGGGTCGACGGTGCCGGTCCGGCGATGACGTTCCGGCGGATCGTCCTTCCGCTCATCACGCCGGCACTTGCCTCCCTGACGATCTTCCAGTTCCTGTGGATCTGGAATGATCTCCTGGTGGGCCTGGTGTTCACGTCCGGCCCGGACACCCGTCCGCTGACGGTGCGGCTCGCCGAGCTGGCCGGTACACGAGGCAATGACTGGCAGCGGCTGACCTCCGGGGCGTTCGTCTCGATGGTCATCCCGATCATCGTGTTCCTGTCGTTGCAGAGATTTTTCGTACGCGGCCTGCTGGCCGGAGGAGTCAAGGGGTGAGTTCGCTGGTCTGGTGGCGCGATGCCGTGATCTATCAGGTCTACCCACGCTCGTTCGCGGACGCGGACGGCGACGGTATGGGGGACCTCCGCGGCATCACGTCGCGCCTCGACCACCTCGCCGAGCTGGGTGTCGACGCGCTGTGGATGTCGCCGTTCTACCCTTCGCCGCAGCACGACGCGGGGTACGACGTCGCCGACTACCGCGACGTCGACCCCCGGTTCGGCACCCTGGCGGACTTCGACGCGCTGGTCGTCGCAGCGAAGGCCCGCAACCTGCGGGTCGTCGTCGACCTGGTGCCCAACCACACCTCCAGCGAGCACGTGTGGTTCAAGGAGGCCCTCGCCGCGGGCCCGGGAAGCCACGCGAGGGAGCGGTACCACTTCCGCAAGGGCCTGGGCCCCGACGGCGAGCTGCCGCCCAACGGCTGGCAGAGCGTCTTCGGCGGCCCCGCCTGGACCCGCGTCCCCGACGGCGAGTGGTACCTGCACCTGTTCGACACCAGCCAGCCCGACCTCAACTGGGACCTGCCCGAGGTCCGGCAGATGTTCGTCGACGTGCTGCGGTTCTGGCTCGACCGGGGCGTCGACGGCTTCCGCGTCGACGTCGCGCACGGGCTGATCAAGGAGAGCGGCCTGCCCGACTGGACCGAGGCGCAGGTGCCGATCACCAGCCCGGGCGCCGAGCACCGCACCCCGCCGATGTGGGACCAGGACGGCGTCCACGACATCTACCGCGAATGGCGGCGGGTCCTGGACTCCTACGACGGCGACCGGATCATGGTCGGCGAGGCGTGGGTGTCGCCGGCGGAGCGGATGGCCCGCTACATCCGCCCCGACGAGATGCACCAGGCGTTCAACTTCAACTACCTGATGGCCCCGTGGACCGCCGCCGACCAGCGCGCCGCGATCACCGAGTCGATCGAGGGCGTCGCCCCCGTCGGCGCCGTCTGCACCTGGGTGCTGTCCAACCACGACGTGGTGCGGCACGCGTCCCGCCTCGGCTTCGAGCCGGGGTACAGCACGCAGGGCGGCATCGGCGTCGGCGACCCGCAGCCCGACGAGGCGCTCGGCCTGCGCCGGGCCCGCGCCGCCACGATGCTGATGCTGTCGCTGCCCGGCTCCGCCTACGTGTACCAGGGCGAGGAGCTCGGCCTGCCGGAGCACACGACGCTGCCCGACGACGAGCGGCAGGACCCGACCTGGTTCCGCTCCAAGCACGAGGTCCGGGGCCGCGACGGCTGCCGGGTGCCGGTGCCGTGGGAGGCGGACGCGCCGTCGTTCGGCTTCGGGCCGACGGCCGCGTCGTGGCTGCCGCAGCCCGCCGACTGGGGCCGCTTCGCCGCCGACGCCCAGCGCGGCGTGCCGGGCTCGACCCTGTCGCTCTACACCGCGGCGTTGCGGTTGCGTCGCTCGTACGAGCTGGGCCGCGGCGTCCTCGAGTGGAACACGGCGGACGACCTGGTCGACTTCCGCAACGGCGGGATCCGGGTGATCACGAACTTCGGACAGGTGCCCGCCCCGCTGCCGCCGGGTGAGGTCCTGCTCGCCAGCGGCGACCTGGCCGCGGACGGGAGTCTGCCACCCGACACGACGGCCTGGGTTCGAGCGTGACAGAACCGGTTACCTTGACGGGATGACCGCTCTGTTCGCGTACGTCGTCAGCTACCTCCACCCGTCGGTGCTCGAAGTCACCGGCGAGCTGGCGAAGAAGAAGCCGAAGGTGAAGACCAGCGGCGGCGGCCTCATCGGCGCCTGCTGCTGCGGCGTCGTGGTGATCATCGCCATTGTGGTGATCGTGATCGTGATGCGCCGCCGCCGGTCGAGCTCCTGACGCGAGTTGGTTCACGTGGCGGGGTCCCCTGACCGATGAGGCAACCGATGGGACGGTTGCGATCCGCCGGGAAGGGAACCCTGCTGCCATGGCACGAGTGCTGCTCGTCGACGACGACGTGGACATCCGCGAGACCACCGCGATCCGGTTGCAGATCGGGGGTCACCACGTGATCACCGCCGCCACGCCCCAGGAGGCGCTCGACGTCGCGGCGGACCAGCCGCACTTCGACGTGGCCGTGCTCGACCTGCACCTGCCGCGGGTCGACGGCGACGAGCTGCTCGACCTGTTCCGCGGCCACCAGGCGACCGCGGACCTGCCGGTGGTGTTCTACAGCGCCAACGCGCCGCACGCCACGTCGGTGCACGGGCTGTCCCTGGCCGACACGAAGCTCACCCACGGCCGTCCCCTCAACAGCCTCCTCGCCACCATCAACTGCCTCTCGCACTGAGCAACCGCACGGCAACCCGCGGCGAACCGGTGTCGCACCGGCCGCTCCCGAACCTTGGTGAAGCAAGCACGTCACCAGTTCGGGAGGGTCCTGCCAGATGCGAAGCACCCTGCGCGCCACCTTCGTCGCCGCTGCCGCGGTCGCCGGTGTCGTGGCCGCCGGCACGCCGGCGCTGGCCGCCCCGGCCGAGGGACAGATCCGCGACGCCGGCAAGCCGGGGGCGATCCGCGACCGGTACATCGTCGTCCTCAAGGACACGGTCGCGGCGAGCGACACGGCCGGCAGCGCCAGCCGGCTCGCCGACCGCGTCGGCGGGCAGGTCAAGCGCTCCTTCGGCAGCACGCTGAAGGGGTTCTCGGCGCAGCTGACGGAGCGCGGCGCCAAGCGGCTCGCCGCCAACCCGCTCGTCGAGTACGTGCAGCAGGACCGCACCGTTTCGCTGGAAGGCAGCCAGGCCGGCGCGCCGTGGGGGCTGGACCGCATCGACCAGGCGAACCGCCCGCTCGACGGCACCTACACCTACCAGGGCAGCGCCGCCAACGTCACCGCGTACGTGCTGGACACCGGCGTCCGCCTGACCCACGGCGAGTTCGGCGGCCGGGCCCGCTCCGGCTACGACTTCGTCGACAACGACGCCGACGCGAGCGACTGCCACGGCCACGGCACCCACGTCGCGGGCACGGTCGGCGGCAGCACCTACGGCGTCGCGAAGGCCGTGAACATCGTCAGCGTCCGGGTCCTGGACTGCAACGGCTCCGGCAGCTACTCCGGGATCATCGCCGGGATCGACTGGGTGACCGCCAACGCGAAGAAGCCCGCGGTCGTCAACATGAGCCTCGGCGGCACCACCAGCCCCGCGCTCGACCAGGCGGTGCGCAACTCGATCGCCTCCGGTGTCACGTACGTGCTCGCCGCCGGCAACGAGAACGTCGACGCCTGCGGTGTCTCCCCCGCCCGCACCGGTGAGGCGATCACGGTCGGCGCGACCGACTCGAGCGACAACCGGGCCTCGTTCTCCAACTACGGCGCCTGCGTCGACCTGTTCGCGCCCGGCGTCGCGATCACCTCGGCCAGCAACAGCGGCGACGCCGGCACCGCGATCATGAGCGGCACCTCGATGGCGTCCCCGCACGTGACCGGCGCCGCGGCGCTGTACCTTTCGGCGTTCCCGTCGGCGACCCCGGCGCAGGTGCAGAGCGCGCTGCTTGCCTCGTCGGTGGCGAACGTCGTCGGCAACCCGGGCACCGGCTCGCCGAACCGGCTGCTGCAGGCGCCGGCCGTGGCCGGTCCGGCCCCCGTCACCCAGCAGCCCGTGACCCAGCCCCCGGTCGCGGTGGTCGCCGCGCCCGCCCCGGTCGCGCCGTGCAACGTGCGGACCAACCCGGCCGACGTGGCGATCCGCGACCGCGGGACCGTCACCACCGCCGTCGTGGTCAGCGGCTGCGCCGGCAAGGCGTCGGCGAAGGCCCGCGTCGAGGTGCACGTCGTGCACGCCAAGCGCGGCGACCTGGTGGTCGAGCTGATCGCGCCGAACGGCTCGGTCAAGCGCCTCAAGGCCGCGAACTCGAGGGACAAGGCGAAGAACCTCGACGCCGCCTACACCGTGAACCTGTCGAGCCGCCTGAAGAACGGCACCTGGAAGCTGCGGGTGCGCGACTCGTACAAGGGCAACACCGGCTATCTGAACAGCTGGACCCTCACCGTCTGAACCAGCACGAGCTCGGCCGCACCGGTGTCGCCAAGGATGGCGGGCCGGTGCGGCCTCATGTTCACCGGGTTACGGGAAGTACACGTACGGGCTGTACGAGACGACCTGCTCGACGCCGTTGATGACGATCGCGATCCGCGCGTCGGCGTAGCCGCTCGGCGGGAGGACCGCGTAGTTCCACGGGCCGTAGTGGCCGGCGACGCAGGACGAGACGTGCCGGCCGCCGCTGACCGCGCTGCCGTTGATGCGCATCTGCTGCACGACCGTGCAGTTGGTCCCGCCCGGCGCCGAACCCTCCACGTAGAAGTCGGGCTTCAGGTGCGGGCTGCCGAAGCTGATGCAGGACGTGACGTACAGCGTGGACGAGCTGAAGTGCCAGGACACCCGGGGGCCGCAACCCCCGCCGGAGGAGGCCTGCGCCGGCGACGGCACCGCGACCAGCACGGCCAGCACGGCCACCACGGCCGCTCCCATGTGCTTCAACGCTCTGAACAACTCTGCTCCCTTCGCGGGTGCGCCGGAGCGCCCCCGTGGCGGTGATCGACGCCAGTCATCATCGGCGGAGCGTGCTTCCGATCCGTCCCGGTTGGGAACCCGTACCCGCCACAACCCGCGCAAGGTGATGACCTGCGTCGATGCGTGAGGGGCGGTCGCGGTGCCGGACCCGTACTAGGGTGGGATCGACGGGACGGGGGTCCGGCACACGTGGACGACGGCAGCGACAGCTTCGGCGGGTTGCTCAAGGCGAGCCGCCGCGCGGCGGGACTCACCCAGCGGCGCCTCGCCGACCAGGCCGGCATGAGCGTCGCCGCGATCCGCGACCTGGAGCAGGGGCGCACCCGCCGGCCGCAGCGCCGCTTCGTCGACGCCATCGTCGCGGCCCTCGCCCCGCACGGCGCCGGGCCCCGGCAGGCCGCCGCCGCGC
>NZ_JBFANF010000131.1:0-12546 GCF_040674675.1 Dactylosporangium sp. NPDC049742
GGGGGGGCATCTCGGGCGGGGGCCTCTCGGGGCCCACATCCCGGGGGGCCGCTTGGGGGTGTTTGTGTGGGGGTCGCCCGCCCGGCGCGGCCCCCACGACTGCGCTTTTTCGTCGGCGTTTCAGTCGCCGCCGCCTCCGCCTGAGTCGCCGCCGCCCCAGTCGCCGCCCCAGTCGCCGCCGCCGTCGTCGCCGTCGGCGTCACCGTCGGAGCCGCCGCGGCCCCTGCGGCGGCCGGCGCCGCGCCGGTTGTTCCGGCTCGACCGCGCCACCTGCCCGCCGGCGAGCCGCGCCCGGCGCAGCACCTCCTCGCGGCTGAGCTCCCGCCTGCCCGACCTCTTCGCGGCGGCGACCGCCACGATCACCAGCAGCAGCACGATGCCGATCCCGATGCCCCACATCATGCGAGCATCATCGTCCGGTTTCTATGCCGGACGCTGCCCGGACTTCGTCAAGGTCTGCTCAGTTCTCCCGCGATCTTCCTCCTGCGATCTTTTATGCGATCGCCGTGCGGTCCGACCGGAAGCCGCGGACGTCCGGGACGCCGAGGCGGGCGGCGTCGGCGGTCAGGTCGTCCGGCATACGCTGCGACTCCTGCTCCGCCGCGACCCGCGCCAGGTAGTGGTCGATCTCCGTGGACCGGGTCGCGGCGTCCCAGCCGAGCACCTGGCCCATGATCGCGGCGGTCTCCGAGGCCGAGGCGGCGCCGCGGTGGTCGGTCTCGAAGGAGATCCTGGTGCGGCGGGTCAGCACGTCCTCGAGGTGCAGGGCGCCCTCGGCGAGCGCCGCGTACGCCACCTCGGCCGCCAGGTACTCCGGCGCGCCGGGCAGCGGGCGGCGCAGCGACGGGTCCAGGGCGAGGACGTCGAAGGCGAGCGAGCCGTACCGCTCCAGCAGGTGCTCCAGGACGCCGACGGAGATCCCGTGCCGGCGGGCGAGGTCGGCGCGGTTGGTCCACAGCGAGTGGTAGCCGTCGGCGCCGAGCAGCGGCAGGTCGGCGGTGCGGGAGGCGGGGACCAGCCCGCCGTGCCGGCGCAGGCCGCCGAGACGGTGCGCGACGCGGTCGATGACGTCGGCGGCCATCACCCGGTACGTCGTGTACTTCCCGCCGGCGATCAGCATCAGCCCCAGCATCGGCTCGACGACGGCGTGGGTGCGCGACAGCGCGGAGGTCTGCTCGTCCTTGCTGTGCGGCTGCCGGTGGCGGGCCTCGCGGGACAGCAGCGGCCGGAGGCCGGCGTAGACGCCCTCGATGTCGGCGGTCGACAGCGGCCGGTCCAGGACCTCGTTGACCTGGCCGAGCAGGTAGGAGATGTCGGTCGCCGAGGCCGCCGGATGGCCACGGTCGAGGTTCCAGTCGGTGTCGGTGGTACCGATGATCCAGTGCCCGCCCCAGGGGATGACGAACAGCACCGACGTCTGGGTGCGCAGGATCAGGCCGGCCTCGCCGGTGATCGCCGAGCGGGGCACCACCAGGTGGACGCCCTTGCTGGCGCGGACCTGCATGCCCGCCGACTCCCGCGGGCCGGTGCCGGACAGCAGGCCGGCGATGTCGTCCATCCACACGCCGGTCGCGGCGACGACGGTGCGGGCATGGACCTCGAACTCCTCGCGGGACTCCAGGTCACGGACCCGCACGCCGGTGACCTCGCGCGCGTCGCGGAGCAGCCCGACCGCGCGGGCGCTGGGCACGACGGCCGCGCCGAGGCTGGCCGCGGTACGAGCGAGGGTCGCGACGAGCCGGGCGTCGTCGACCTGGCCGTCGTAGTACTGGATGGCGCCGCTGATCGCGTCCTCACGCAGCGACGGGAAGCGGCGGTGGGTCTCCGTGCGGGACAGGTGCCGGTGCAGCGGCATCCCCCGCGGCGCGGACCCGTGCAGCTGGGCGGCGGTGGCGAAGGCGTCGTAGAGGCCGACGCCGGCGCCGTAGTACGCCCGCTGCCAGACCCGCTGGACGACGCCGGTCAGCCCGCGGTGGGCGGGCAGCGGCACCAGGATCGGCACCGGCCGCACCAGGTGCGGCGCGAGCCGGGTCGCGAGCAGCCCACGCTCCTGCAGCGCCTCGGCGACCAGGCCGAACTCGAGCTGCTCCAGGTAGCGCAGGCCGCCGTGGATCAGCTTCGAGGACCGGCTGGAGGTGCCGGAGGCGAGGTCGCGGGCCTCGACGAGCGCGACGGACAGCCCGCGCGACGCGGCGTCGAGCGCCGCCCCGGCACCGGTGACCCCACCGCCGATGATCAGGACGTCGAAGCGCTCCCGGCGCAGCCTGGCGACGTCCTGCGCGCGACGGGCGGGCGACAGGCGGCTGGCCTCGAAACGGGACGTGGAGGGTTCACGGCGCACCTCACTACGGTAGCCGCGCCCGTCACGGGGCATCACATCATCGTGTCCATCACCGAACGCATCATCAGCGCGCCCGCGGAGCAGGTCTTCGCCGTCCTGTCCGACGGGTGGACCTACAGCGACTGGGTCGTCGGCACCGCGCACATCCGCGATGTCGACCCTGCATGGCCCGAGCCCGGCTCGCGGCTGCACCACAAGGCCGGCCCGTGGCCGATGTCGATCAAGGACCACAGCGAGTCGCTGGACTGGATTCCGGACCGGATGCTGCTGCTCAGGGTCCGCCTGTGGCCCGCGGGCGTGGGTCAGGTGCGCTTCACGCTCGACCCGCTGGACGACCAGGCGACCCGGGTGACGATGCAGGAGCAGTTCACCAGCGGCCCGATGCTCGCGGTCCAGAACAAGATCGGCGACGTGGTGCTGCACTACCGCAACGGCGAGGCGCTGACCCGGCTGGCGGATCTCGCGGAGCGGTCACCGGTCGCCCGCCGCCTGGCTCACCGGTAGATCGCCCGCATCGCCCTGCCGATGCCCGCGGCGTAGGCGTCGCCGAGCAGCGGGCGGTGGCGGGCCAGCGCCGCCCGGGCCGCGTTGGCGCCGGCGGCACCGTGCACGCCGCCGCCGGGGTGGGCGCTGGAGCTCGCCAGGAACAGCCTGTCCACGGGCGTGTCCGCGCGGCCGAGGCCGGTCACCGGCCGCCAGACGAGCTGCTGGAACGCCGCCGCGGTGCCCCCGTTGATCGCGCCGTCGACGAGGCTCGGGTTCTTCTGCGCCAGCTCCGCCGGGCCGCTGACGTGCCGCGCCAGGACCAGGTCGTCGAAGCCGGGCGCATGCCGGCGCACCGCGTCCTCGACCCGGGCGATCTGCGTGCGGACCATCTCCGCGTCGACCTCGCCGGGCTTCGCGATGCGCGGCAGGTGCGTGTAGGCCCACAGCGACTCCGTGCCGGCCGGCGAGCGGGTCGCGTCGGCCGTCGTCATCTGCCCGATGAGCAGGAACGGGTCCTCGGGCGCTCGGCCGGCGGCGAGGTCCGCCGCGTACCGCTGGGGATCGGTGCCGAGGTGGACGGTGCCCGCGCCCGCGACGTCCGGCGAGATCCACGGGACCGGGCCCGACAGCGCCCAGTCGATCTTCAGGGTGGCGTTGTCCCAGCGGAAGCCCTCCAGATCCTGGAGCAGCCGGACCGGCAGGTGCTCTCGCAGGATCAGGCTCTGGTACAGGGTGGGCGCCGGCACGTCCGCGACGACGGCGCGACGCGCGCGGACCAGCCGGCCGTCGGCGCACCGGACACCGAGCGCCCTGCCGCCGCCGACGACCACCCGGTCGACCATGGCGCCCGTGCGGATCGCGCCCCGGCGCCCGAGCCGACGGACCAGGGCGTCGGTGAGCTGCTGGGCGCCGCCGACGGGCACCGGGAACCCGTACTGCTGGCCGAGCATCGCGAGCAGCCAGCCGAAGCCGCCGCTGGCCGCGTCGTCGGGGGCCAGGTCGGTGTGCAGGGCCAGGCCGGTGAGCAGCAGCCGGCCGCCGTCGCCGTGGAAGAGCTCCTCGCCGAGGACCCGGGCCGGGACGAGGAACCGGCGGCCGAGGCGCAGCGCCTCGCCGAGCCCGGTGCGGGCGGCGAGCCGCGCCCCGGAACGGATCGGGGGGAACGGGGTCAGCAGCGACGGGAGGAGGTCGGCGGAGAGTCGGCGCCACTGCTCGTACACCTGCCGCCAACGCGAACCGTCGCCCGGTGCGAACCGCTCCAGCGACTCCGCCGTGAGGTCCAGCTCCCGGCTGAGCACGGCCGCACGCCCGTCCGGGAACAGGTGCGCGACGACCTCGGGCGCGTGGGTCCAGCGCAATCCGTGCGCCTCGAGGTCGAGCGCGAGCAGCGGCGGCGACCCCGCGCCGAGGGGGTAGAACGCGCTGCACAGGTCGCTCAGGAAGCCGGGCGCGGTGATCTCCGCCGAGCGGACGGCGCCGCCGACGTGCCCGGTGCCTTCCAGCACGAGCACGTCCCAGCCCGCGTCGGCGAGCATGTTGGCGGCGACCAGACCGTTGTGCCCGGCGCCGATGACCACCGCGTCGACCGTTTCCCGCATGCCCCTCAGTTTGCCCCCGCGGCTCATCCGAAACTGTCGTAGGCGGGTCGTAGAGTGCGGCCATGGGTCGAGCACGGGGTTGGGCGCTGGGATTGACCATCGTCCTCGGCCTCTGGGCCGTGGCGGTCACCGTCGCCGTGCACGCCGGGGTCTGGGTCGTCGGCGAGGGCCTGCTCGCGTTGGGCTTCGAGCTGCCGTCGTTCGTGTGGCCGGCCGCCGCCTGGCTCGTCTTTCTGCTGGTCGCGGGCCCTGCGCTGCTGCTGGCCCGGCTGTCCCGCGTGCCGTTCGCGCAGGTGGCGGGGCGGCAGTGGGCCCTGACCGCCCTGTTCGGCGCCGTCCTGGGCACGCTCAGGTTCGTGCCCAGCACATCCCACGAGGGGTATCTGGCACTGCTCGCCGTGACCGCCGCGGTCGCCGCGACCGTGCACCGCGCCGTCCGGGGGCGGGCGCCCCGGTCCAGCGGCTGGCTGTTCTGGCTGTGCCTCGCGATCGGGCTGGTCGCGCTGCTGCCGTGGCTGTGGGTCGGGGCCTTCGGCAGCCGGGCGGAGACGGTCCTGGCCGCGCTCGCCGCGGTGGCGGTCGCCTGGCTCGCGGTGCGACCGGCCACGGCGCTGGCCGCCGCCGGCGCCTCGATCCGCAGCGTCTGGGGCGGCACGGCCATCGGCGGTCTGACCGCCGCGGTCGGCCTGGTCACGCTCGTCGCGGGCGTCGGCGAGCCGGCGGTGCAGCTGTTCGCGATGGTGGCGGTGCCGCCGCTGGCGTTCGCGCTGGCCGCGCTCGCCCGCCGCGGCCACCCGTCGGCGCTCGCCCTGCTGGCGCCCGCGCTGTTCGGCCCGCTCGCACTGATCGACCCCGAGGAGACGTCGCTGCTGCTCGGGCTGCGCGACGTGGCGTTCTGGTCGGCGATCGGCGCGCTGGCCGGCCTGGTCCTGGCGCTGGCGGTCGCCGCGGCGGCGGTGCCGGCGACCGGGCGGATCGTGTGGCGGCCCGGGTTCGCCGCGCTCGCCGCGGCCGTCGTGCTCGCGGGCGGCGCCACCGTGTATGCGACGCTCGGCCAGCCCGGCTTCCACGGCGAGCACCTCTTCGTGATCATGAAGGAGCAGGCCGACCTGAGCGGCCTCCGCGAGGTGCCCGACCGCACCACCCGCATCCGGCAGACCTATGAGCGGCTCGTCGGCACCGCCGACCGCTCGCAGGCGTCGCTGCGCGGCGCGCTGCGCTCCAGGGGCATCCACTACACGCCCTTCTACCTGGTCAACGGCATCGAGGTGGCCGCCGGCCCGATCGCGCGGCGCTGGCTGGAGGGCCGGCCCGAGGTCGACCGCGTCCTGCTCAACCCGCGGCTGCGCCCACTGCCGGCCGTCGCGGCACCGATCCGCGGCGTGCTGCCCGCGCCGACCGCCCCGCCGTGGAACCTGACCCTCATCAAGGCCGACCAGGTGTGGTCGCACTTCACGACCGGGCGCGGCATCGTCGTCGGCAGCTCCGACTCCGGCGTCGACGTCACCCACCCGGCGCTGCGCACGACGTTCCGCGGCTCCGACGACTCCTGGTTCGACCCCGTCGACCACACCGCCGCCCCCGCCGACCACAACGGTCACGGCACCCACACCCTCGCGACCGCGGTCGGCGCCGGCGTGGGGGTCGCCCCGGGAGCGCAGTGGATCGCGTGCTCCAACCTCCCGCGCAACCTGGGCAGCATGGCCAACTATCTGAGCTGCCTGCAGTTCATGCTGGCGCCCTTCCGCCCGGGCGCCGACCCCCTGCACGACGGCCAGCCCGACCGCGCCCCGCAGGTCCTCACCAACTCCTGGGGCTGCCCCTCCGTCGAGGGCTGCGACAGCCGTTCCCTGCGCTACGCCGTCGACGCCTTCGCCGCCGCCGGCATCTTCTTCGTCGCCGCCGCCGGCAACACGGGCCCCGGCTGCGCCACCGTCACCGACCCCCCGGCCAACTACGCCGCCACCTTCACCGTCGGCGCCGTCACCAGCAATTCTCAGGTCGCCTCCTTCTCCAGCCGCGGCCCCACCCCCGACAACCTCCCGAAGCCCGACCTGATGGCCCCCGGCGCCGCCGTCGTCTCCGCCCTGCCGGGCGGCGGCTACGGCGCCCTGAGCGGCACCTCCATGGCCACCCCCCACGTGGCGGGCGTGGTCGCCCTGATGTGGGCCGCGAATCCCGCCCTCATCGGCAACATCGAACAGACCCGCGCCATCCTCACCCACACCACCCAGCCCGTCGACACCTCCACCTCTTCCTGCGGCCCCACCGACACCGCGGGCGCCGGCCTCGTCGACGCCCTGGCCGCCGTCACCGCCGCCACGGCCACCCACCCAACCCCGTAACCCGCCGCCCGCCACTCCGTTGCCTCTCCTCCACCCACCACCGACACCGCCCTCGCCAACACACCGGCCGTGGCCGCCACCCACCCAACTCCCGTTACCCCGCCGCCCAACGGTCCTCGACCTCCACCTGCGCCCCTCCGCCACCACACCAGCCACCGCCACCGCCACCGCTGCACCCAACCGACCCGTAGCCCGAGACCGGCCACCGCTGCACCCAACCAACCCGCAGCCCGAGACCGGCCACCGCTCCTCGGCGGCCCCTCCACCATCACTGACACCGCACGCGTCAACACACCGGCCACCGCCACCGCCGTCACCCAATCAATCCTTGGCCCAGACGCCGGCCACCGCCCCTCGGCCTCGCCGAACCGGCCACCGCCACCGAACCAACCTCTGACCCGCCGCTTCACGGTCTCACCCTGCGGTTCCGCCGGCGCAGGCGTCGCCGACACACCGGTCACCGGCACCGCCCAACCAAACCCTCGGCCCGACGCTGCCCACCGCTCATCGGCCTCGCCGAACCGGCGACCGCCACCGAACCAACCTCTGACCCGCCGCTTCACGGTCTCACCCTGCGGTTCCGCCGGCGCAGGCGTCGCCGACATACCGGTCACCGGCACCGCCCAACCAAACCCTCGGCCCGACGCTGCCCACCGCTCATCGGTCGGTCTCCCTGCGGCTCAGCCAAAACCGGCCTCGTCGACGCTGCGGCCACCGCCACCACCCGTTCAACCCTCAGCCCGCGGACCCTCCGACGCCGCAGCGCCGGCCTCGCCGATACCACCGACCGCCGTCACCCAACCAATCCCTCAACCCGACACTGCCCACCGCTCCTCGGCCTCACCCTGAACCCTCCAACACCGCCGACGCCCGGCCCCGTCGACGCACCGACCACCGACGTCACCCACGAACCCCTTGACCTGCGCCCTCTTCCAACACCGCGGACGCCGGCCTCGCCGATACACCGGCCGTCGTCACCCAACCAATCCCTTGACCCGACGGTGCCCCACCACTCCTCGGCCTCCCCTGCGGCCGCTCCGACATCACCGGCGCCGCCGACACATCCGCCACCGCGACCACCCAACCAACCCTTAGGCCCGACGCTGACCACCGCTCCTCGGTCTTCCCCGCAGTTCCGCCAATGCCGGCCTCATCGACGCACCGGCCACTGCCGCCAAAGCCACCCAAACCAACCCCTTGTCCTTCGGACCCTCCGACACCGCGGACGCCGGCCTCGCCGACACACCGGCCGTCGTCACCCAACCAATCCCTCAACCCGACACGGCCTCACCACTCCTCGGCCTCCCCTGCGGCCTCTCCGACATCACCGACACCGGCGCCGCCGACACATCCGCCACCGCCACCACCCAACCAAAACCCCTAGCCCGACGCTGACCACCGCTCCTCAACCTCTACTTCGGCCGTCCGACGCCAGCCTTCGCCGACACACCGCTACTGAGCCAACCCCGGACTCGACGCCGCCCACCGCTCCACGGTCTCCCACTGCGGCTCTGCCGGCGCCGGTCTCGTCGCCGGGCTGGCCGCCGTCCTGTCGCAGCCATTCGACGCTGTCGCGCCCTGTTCGACGACGCGATCGCCTGCGCCGCGCACGGGCTCGGGTTTGCCGACCGTCGCGCCCCCACCGAGTGGCTCGCGACCGGACGTGTGCGGGCCGGGCAGGTGCTTGGCGTCCCGTACCAGCGCGAACAGGTCGACGGCCGGCACGGGCGCCGCCGCCCAGCCCACCCCTCGACCTCGACCTGCTGCTTTCTCCGCGCCTGTCCAGCCCCACCTTCATGCGGCGGGGGCTTGTCCTCTGGAGTGAGGGCGGCCTCTGCGGTGTCGGTTCACAGCGGCGGAGGGCCGACACGGGTGGTGGGTGGCTGGCGAACCTGGGGGTGGCGCGCTTTGATCAAGGTGACAGGGTCGGGGCGGTCGAACAGTTAGGTATGTTTACCAAATGATCGGTGAGTGGGTGGGTGGGTCTGAGGTGGCTCGGTTGTGTGCGGGGGCGTTGGACCTGCCGGAGGATGCCCGGGAGGCGGAGGAGCTGGTCAACCGGCTTGCGGCGCCGCCCGAGGGGCGGGTTGCCGTGCGGTTGGTGGAGCTGGACGATGCTGGGGACGCGGTCGGTGTGGTGTTCGGGTCGATCAGTGCCAGCGACCCAGAGGTCGGGCACATCGAGCTGCTCGCGGTGGAGCCCGGGCGGCGGCGGGAGGGGATCGGCAGCGGGTTGCTGGCGGCGGCGGAGCGGCGGCTGGCGGAGGTCGGGGCGCGGAGGATCCGGATCGGGGGCAACCCGCCGTGCTACGCGTGGCCGGGGATCGACGTGCGGTACACGCCGGCGGTGTGCCTGGCGGAGCGGGCCGGGTACCGGCGGACCGACACCGCCTGGAACATGACGGCCGACCTGAGCCAGGTGAGCGCGTCGCAGCAGGCGGACGAGGAGCGGCTGGAGAAGGCGGGGGTCGAGGTCCTGCGGGCGGGCAGCGACACGCCGGAGTGGGTGCGGGGCATCTGGGGCGACGGCTGGGCCTGGGAAGCGGCGCAGTCGATGGGGTGCTGGGTCGCGGTGAGGGACGGCGAGATCCTGGGGTTCGCGGCGTACGGTGCGAACCGCCCCAGTTGGTTCGGGCCGATGGGCACCGCGCCCGCGGCGGAGGGGCTCGGGGTGGGGCGGGTGCTGCTGCGGCGGTGCCTCGCGGACCAGTTCGACGACGGGCACCTGACGGCGCAGATCGGGTGGGCCGGGCCTGTCGCGTTCTACTCGAAGACGGTCGGCGCCCGGCTCGAACGGGTCTTCTGGATCTACACGAAAGACGTACACCTGCCGCAAACGCAATAAGCGCATGAAGGGCAGGCCGTGGGTTCGCCACGATCCTGCCCCGCACACGTCGCACCAGCGCCCAGTGATCCCCCGTCATGCCACGGGCGGCCGGTGCCGTCTCGACACCCGACTCGAAGCCCCAGGAAGGTCAGCGGTCGGGCTGGTTCGCCCGCTTGTCCTGCGCGGTGGTCTGCTGCTCCTGCTGGAGCTTCTTCGCCTGCATGGTGGCCGTGTTCGCGGTCGCCTGCTGTCCCGAGATGTCCGCGTCCGGGGTGATCATCATGTCGTCGGAACGGTCTGGGTCCATGTAGCCGAGGTCGTCTTCGCTGCGGTGCATGCCGCGGCTGTCGAAGTTGCTGTTCTTCTGTGACTTACCCATGGCTTCCCCCTCGTGTAGGCCGCTCCCACCATATGAGGACCGTTCACGCGATGCGGGCAAATTCCGCATTTCGTGCCTAGAGTCGTGGGGATGAGCGGTGCGATACCAGTCATCGACGGCCACAACGACCTGCCGTGGCGGCTGCGGATGCGCGGTCAGGCCGACATCGCGGGTCACGCCGCAGGGCTGCACACGGACCTCCCCCGGCTCCGGCAGGGCGGGGTCAAGGCGCAGTTCTGGTCGGTGTACGTCCCGTGCGGCACCCCTCAGTCCGAGGCCACCGTGAAGGTGCTCGAGCAGATCGACCTGGTCCACCGGCTGGTCGACGCACACCCCGGCGACCTCGCCCTGGCGACGACCGCCGACGAGGTCGAGCGGATCAGCGAAACCGGACGGATCGCGTCGCTGCTCGGCGCCGAGGGCGGGCATTGCATCGATGACTCTCTCGGCGTTTTGCGCAGTCTGTACCGCCTGGGCGTCCGCTACCTCACGCTCACCCACGGCAAGAACACCGCCTGGGCCGACAGCGCGACGGACGAGCCCGCGGTCGGCGGCCTGTCGGCGTTCGGCGTGGAGGTGGTCCGCGAGCTGAACCGGCTCGGCATGATGGCCGACCTGTCACACGTGGCCCCCGAGACGATGCACGCGGCGCTCGACGTCTCCACGGCGCCCGCGTTCTTCTCGCACTCCTCCGCCCGCGCCCTGTGCGACCACCCGCGCAACGTCCCCGACGACGTCCTCACCCGGGTCCGCGACACCGGCGGCGTGGTGATGGTGACGTTCGTGCCGTTCTTCCTCAACGAGGCCTGCCGCCAGTGGGGCGACGAGCTCGTCCGCGCGGAGGACGCCATCCCCGCCGAGTACGGCTCCCAGGAGTTCGAACGCCGGCAGCGCGACTGGATCGCCGCCAACCCCTGCCCCCCGTCCACCGTCCGCGACGTCGCCGACCACATGGAGCACGTCCGCGACGTCGCCGGCATCACCGCGGTCGGCATAGGCGGCGACTTCGACGGTACGGAGGTCCTACCCGCCGGCCTCCACGACGTGTCGACGTACCAGTCACTGTTCGAGGAGCTACGGACCCGCCGCTGGTCCGACGCCGACCTGCGCCACCTGGGCTGGGATAACACCCTGCGCGTCCTGCGCGACACCTGCGGCTGACCCACCACACTCTGCCCGACACGGCCTCCGTCGTGATCGAAGGACGGTTCCGGTCGCCCGCACAACCAGATCCGTCCTTCGATCACGCCCGGAGGACGGAACACCACAACGCCCCGCCGATCACGGCCGACCAACCACAGACGAGATCGCAGCCCGGGCGGCCGGTCGATCCCGCACAGTGTGGCGCTGAAACACCGCCGCCGAGCCGCCAAACACCGGGCCGGCAAACCACAGGCGGAACCGCGGCGGGCCGACCAACGTCGGGGCGGCAAACCACGGGCGGAATCGCGGCCCGCCGACCTGCACCGCCCGGGCTGGGAGAACACACTGCGCGTCCTGCGCGACACCTGCGGCCGACCCACCACACCCCATTCGCCACGGCCTCCGTCGTGATCGAAGGACGGATCCGGTCGCCTGCATGACCAGATCCGTCTTTCGATCACGCCCGGACGGCGAAGGCACCACGACGCCCCGCCCATCACGGCCGACGGGAGATGAGATCGCAGCGCCCGGGCAGCCAACCACGGGCGGGCCGACCGATCCCGCACCGCATGGCGCTGAAACGCCGCCGCCGGACCGACCAACACCGGGCCGACAACCACAGGCGGAATCGCGGCCCGCCGACCTGCACCGCCTGGGCTGGGAGAACACACTGCGCGTCCTGCGCGACATCTGCGGCTGACCCACCACGTCCCCGCCATGATCGAAGGACGGATCCGGTCGCCTGCATGACCAGATCCGTCTTTCGATCATGAGTGAGGACGGAGACGCCACGGCGCCGTGCCGATCAAGGCTGGCCGACCGCAGACAAGATCGCAGCCCGAGCGGCCAACCACGGGGCGAATTGCCGCAGGGGCCGACCAGTGCCGGGGCGACAAACTACGGGGCGGAATCGCGGTCGGGCCGACCAATCGCCGGAGGGGCGCGGCCAACCACAGGCGGAATCGCCTGGTCAGAGAATGCCCGGTCGGACGTCGACCGGCGGAGACGGCCCGTCGCGCAACGGGTTGTCAGCGGCGGGCCGGAGCCAGCGGCGGACCGTCAGCGCCCGGGCCCGGAGCCAGCGGCGGACCGTCAGCGCCCGGGCCCGGAGCCAGCGGCGGACCGTCAGCGCCCGGGCCCGGAGCCAGCGGCGGACCGTCAGCGGCGGGGGCGGACCGTCAGCGGCGGGTCGGAAGTGTGTGGACAGCAAGAAGGGCAGGCCCGGAACGGGCCTGCCCTTCTTGGAAGAGCTGGACTCAGAAGTCCATGTCGCCGCCGCCGGGGGCGCCCGCGGGGGCCGGGGTCTTCTCCGGCTTGTCCGCGACCACTGCCTCGGTGGTGAGGAAGAGCGCCGCGATCGAGGCGGCGTTCTGCAGGGCGGAGCGGGTGACCTTGGCCGGGTCGATGATGCCCTCGGCCAGGAGGTT
>NZ_JBFANF010000132.1:0-10996 GCF_040674675.1 Dactylosporangium sp. NPDC049742
CTGCAGCCCGTCCGCGGCTGACCGGCCGACATGCAACGCCTTCGTCATCGAGCCGAGCTGCTCGGTGACGCCGGCGGCGAGCGAGCCGGCGATCGCCAGGGCGTGCCGGGTCTGCTCGGCGTCCAGCCGCAGCACCCGGGCGGCGGCAGCGGCCGCGCCGACGTGCCCGGCGGTCCCGGTCACGTGCCAGCCGCGGTCGAAGTGCCCGGGCCCGAGCGCGATGCCGACCCGGCTGCCGACCTCGATCCCGGCCACCACGCCGGCGAGCACGTCCCGGCCGTCGGCGTCCACGACGGCCGCGGCGGCGAGCGCGGCGCCGACGACCGGGGCGCCGGGGTGCAGCACGGTGCGCAGGTGCGTGTCGTCGAAGTCCTCGACGTGCATGGCGTACCCCATGAGCAGCGCCGCCGCGTATCCGGACACGGTCGCGCCGCGCCCGGCGACGGGCACGTCGCCGCGCAGCCCGAGGTCGCGGAGGGTCTCGGCGACCCTCAGCACGGCGGGGTGGGCGGCGGCGTCGACGGCGAGGCCGACGACGTTGGCCAGGGCGCGCCGGCCGGCGTGGCGGGCGCTCTCGGGCACGGCGTCGAGATCGAGGCCGCTGGAGAAGGCGGCCAGCCGCGCCGCGAGATCCGGTCCGGCGGGCGCCGGTCGGGCGGGCACCGGCGCTGCCTGCTCCTGGGGTTCCAGGACGGTCCAGACGGTGCCGAAGCCGTCCAGCAGGGTGGCCGCGGCGGTGCGGTCGCCGTAGGCGAACAGCAGGCCGCGTGGCCCTTCGAGGGCGGTCGGTGACGCCGTGACGCCGTGGCCGGCCAGTGCGGCGGCGAGCACGCCCGCGGCGGCGGCGAACCCCGGTGTCAGGTCGCCCAGCGGCGTCCCGTCGTGCACCCGGTGGCCGCCGGTGAGGCTGGCCGCGATGCACAGGGCCGAGGTCAGCCGGTCGTGCGTGGCGCCGCCGGCGAGGCAGGCGGTCACGGCCGCCCCGAGCACGCCGACGCTGCCCGCCGGGTCCCAGACGGCCGCGTGACGGGGGCCGAGCGCGGCGGCGAGCCGCACGGCCAGTTCGGCGCCGATGAGCACGGCCAGGGCGGGGTCACGGTCGGCGGCGGGTCCGGGGACGGCGGTGGCCGCCGCCGCGCACACGCGCCACGCCCACGCCGGCCCCGCCGGCCCGTCCTGGCGGTGCCGGTGCTCGGGCAGGGCCCCCGCCAGGAGGGCGGTGGTGAGCGGGTCGGTGATGTCCGGGCCGTACGGCGTCTGTGCGGCGATGCGGTGCAGCGCCGGCGCGGGCGGTGCGCCGGCCGCTGCGAGGGCCGCCTTCGCGGCGGCCAGTGCGGACGCGTCGACCGGCGCGGCGCAGGTGCGCAACGCACGGTCGGCGAACGATGGTGCGAGCACGCCCACCCCCAACACTCAACTACAGTGCTTAAGCGAGGTTAACTACTTAAGGACGGCAAGTCCAGGACGGGTCGGTCACAGCGCCACCCGGGCGGACGCCTCAGGCCGGCGTCGCCGCTCTGGCGGTGCGGCCGGGCTTCGCCGCGGCCTCGTCCGCCGACGCGAGCTGCAGGCTGGCCCGCAGGCTCTCCCCCACGGGCGATCCGGCCTTGATCCCCACGAAGAACGCCAGCACCACCAGCGCCGCCTGCCGCTGGTCGTCGGTGAGCTGGCGGTGGAACAGCGCCGCGTGCGCCTGAACCTGCTCGTTGATCTCGGCCAGCACCGGGCCGACCTCGGCGGTGGCGACCACGCGGGTCATCCGCTTGTCCTGGTCGGTGCGCTGCCGCTCGACCAGCCCGCGCCGCTCCAGGTCGCGGACCAGGCGCGAGGCGAACGCCGGGACCACGTCAAGGCGCTCCGCCAGCTGGCTGACCGTCAGCGGCTCGTCCATCACGCCGAAGATCTGGATCAGCGCCTGGTGCGCCAGCGGGTCGAACCCGTGGTCGCGCGCGGCGTCGTCGACGATGCGGATCACCTTGCGGATCACGTAGCGGGCGGTGGCGACGGCCTGCACGTATGTCTTCTGATCGGTGACCTTGTCCTGGCCGTTCTGCACCCAGGCGGCCAGTGCGATCTCGGTCTCGTTCACGTGCGTCCCCTTCACCGTGCCCGGTTAAGCCTCAAGTATCACACTAGGAATAAGTACCCAGGATCATTATGCTGATGGTCATGGTACCTCCGGCAGCCATCCGCAATAAGTGGGGCGTCATCATTCCGTCGACGAACATCATGGTCGAGCATGACCTTGCCATGCTCTGCCCGTCCGGCGTGACCTTCCACGCCGGGCGTGCATACATCAGTAAACCGTCGATGGCTTCCGACGCCGACGCCAAGGCCCTCCTCGACCAGATGGACGCGTCGTTCGACGCGGCCCTGCGCGACGTGCTGACCCTGGCCCCCGACCGCATCGTCATCGCCATGTCGGCCGAGGTGATGCGGCGCGGCGTGCGGGGCGGCGCCGAGTTCGTCGACGCCGTCGCCCAGAAGGCCGGCCTGCCGGTCACCACCGGCCCGGCCGCGGTCATCGCCGCGCTGCGGCGCATCGGCGCGACCCGCATCGCCGTGCTGACGCCGTACCAGCCCGAGTCGGACCGGCTGACCAGCCAGTACATGCGGGAGTGCGGCTTCGACGTGGTGCACGTCGAGGGCCTGCGCCGCACCTCCGCCACCGACATCGCCGAGACCACCCCCGGCCAGGTCATCGCCGGACTGCGCGCCCTGGCGGAACACCGCCCCGACGCGCTGGTCGTGGTCGGCACCAACCTGAGCGCGGTGAAGCTGGCCGCCGAGGCCGAGCACTGGCTGGGTCTGCCCACGATCGCCATGAACGCCGCCACCGTCTGGCACGCGCTGCGCGAGTCGGGCATCACCGACCGCCGCGCCGACGCCGGCTTCCTCCTCCGCGACTTCTGACCGGCCACCCAAACGGCGGCGGCGGCACTGGGACGCACCCGGTGCCGCCGCTGCATTTTCTGGTGTCTGGTTACCGCAGCGCCGTGAACGTCCAGCGGCGGGAGCTGGCGTACCAGGGCAGCGCCGCCACCTCCGCCCGCTTCGGGCCGCGGCCGGCGGCGGCCCGCTCAGGCCCGTCGAGCACCTGCAGGTCGGCCAACTCGTGCAGCACGAAACAGTTGCGCTCCCCCGGCGGGACGTCCGGTGCGAGCAGCCGGCGGACGCGCAGCCACGACGGGGCGGCCAGCAGCAGCGGGGTGTGCTCGGTGTCGTACCAGTCGTCGAACTGGGCCAGCCCGGTCGGCGGTACCGCGAAACTCACCATCAACAGGTAGGCACCGGCGGCGGAGGCTGGACCGGAGTCGGCGCGCACCTCGCACAGCGGGCCGCCGTCGACGGGGTCGTGCGGGACCAGGGCCAGGCCGTCGGCCGGGTCGTCGACGGAGATCCAGCGTTCGACCAGTGGCAGCGTCCCGATCGGGCCGCGCAGCAGTGTGATCACCAGCGTGTCCTCATGTTGACCGCCTTCACCTCGGCGTACGTGCGCAGCTCGTCCAGGGTCTCCTCGCGGCCCAGGCCGCTGTCCTTGACACCGCCGAACGGCTGGCCCCAGTAGTGCCGGCTCACGTCGTTGACCCAGACGTAGCCGGTGTGCAGGCCGCGGACCACCCGCATCGCCTGCTGCAGGTCGTTGGTCCACACGGCGCCGGTGAGCCCGTAGTCGACCGCGTTGGCCTGGGCCAGCACGGTGTCGACCGAGGACCAGCGCAGGACGGACACGACGGGCCCGAAGATCTCCTCGCGGGCGATGCGCATGTGCGGCTCGACCCGGTCGAACAGCACCGGCGGCTGGAAGAACCCGCCGGACAGGCCGGGGTCCGCGCCCTTGGCGACGATCCGGGCGCCCTCGCCGCGACCGGCGGCGACGTAACCGGCCACCCGGTCGCGGTGGGCGGCGGAGACGAGCGGCCCCATCGCCGTACCGTCGACATAGGCCACACCCGGCACGAACCGGGCGATGCGCTGCTCCACCGCGGCCACCACGGCGTCGTGGACGTCCTCGTGGACGAAGACCCGCGACGTCGAGCCGCACGACTGCCCGGCGCAGCTGTCGAGGTTCATGCCCGCCACGACCGCGTCGGCGACGGCCTCCACCGGCGCGTCCGGGAACACGATCATCGCGTTCTTGCCGCCGAGCTCCAGCGACACGTGCTTGACCGCGCTCGCCGCCGCGGCCCGCTGGATCGCCAGCCCCGTGGCGACGCTGCCGGTGAAGCCGATCCGCCGGATCAGCGGGTGCCCGACGAGCGCGGCGCCGGCCTCGGCACCGCCGGTGACGACGGTGAACACGCCCGGCGGCAGCACCTCCTGGGCGATCTCGGCCAGCCGCAGCGCCGACAGCGGGGTCTGCTCGGCCGGCTTGAGCACCACGGAGTTGCCCATCACCAGCGGCGGCAGCATCGCCTTGATCGCGAAGTACGCCGGGTGGTTGTAGGCGACGATGCGGGCCACCACACCGAACGGCTCGTACTCGGTGAAGTGCAGGTCCCGCGGGTCGATCGGGATCGTGGCGCCGCCGGTCATCCCGGCCACGGCGGGCCAGGTGACGAACTGGTGCAGGCAGCGCTCGACGTCGGACAGCATCGCCGGGAACGGGTTGCCGCCGTCCAGCGCGTCGAGCATCGCCAGCTCGTGGCGGTGCTCGCGGACGGCGGCGCCGAGCGCCTCGAGCAGCCGTCGGCGGCCCGGCACGCCGAGGTCCCGCCAGGCGGGCTGGGCGGCCGCGGCGGCCCGCACGGCGAGGTCGACGGTGGCCGCGTCGGCGACCGGCACGTCGGCCAGCGGCGCGCCGGTCGACGGGTCGACCGTCGGCGCGTGGCGCAGCCCGGCGACCGGCTCCCCGGCGACCAGGATGCGCGGGGCGATCCGGTCCCGGACGTCCTGCGGATCGATCATGAGGCACCTGCATCGGGGAACAGCTCGGACCAGCGGGCGCGGACCTGGTCGCGGACGCCGGCCGGCACGTCGACGAGGACCGAGCGCTCCGGGTCGGCGCCCAGCGGGCGGGTCGCGTCGATGCCGAGCTTGGAGATGGTCCGGCCGACGGACATCGGGTCGACCGGGTTGGACTTCATACCGGGCACCACGAGCAGGTCCTCGTGGGCGCGCATGCGGGTGGCGACCGCCCACTCGACCTGCCGGGGGTCGGCCGGGTCGATGTCGTCGTCGACGACGGTGACGTGCTTGATGAGGTCCTGCGTGCTGAACGCGGCCAGCATCGCCAGGCGGGCCTCACCCGGGTTGCGCTGATCGATCGCGATGACCGCGTGGAAGCGGCAGCTGCCGGCCTCGGTGAGCACCACGCGGCGGGTGCTCGGCACGACCGCGCGGACCGCCCGCAGCAGCGTCGCCTCCCGCGCGACGGCGCCGGTGACGAGGTGCTCGGGGTGGTTGCCGCCGACGATCATCGTCAGCCACGGGTCCCGCCGGTGGGTGACCGCGGTGACCCGCAGCACCGGGTTGTCGCGCATCGGCGCGTACAGGCCGGGGAACTCGCCGAACGGGCCCTCCGGGGCGCGGTCGCCCGGGTGCAGCAGCGCCTCGATCACGATCTCGGCCTCGGCCGGGACGAGGACGTCGACCGTGCGGCCGCGGACCATCCGCAGCGGCTCGCCGAACAGCGCCCCGGCGGCGTGCGCCTCGTCGAACGGCACGAGCAGCTGCGAGGCGGCGACGACGGCCGGGTGGCAGCCGAGCGCGACCGCCACCGGCATCGGCTCGCCGCGCGCCCACCACTCCTGCAGGAACTGCCACGAGTGGGTGGGGGCGAAGTTGACGCCGAGCCGGTCCGGGCCCTGCACCTGGAGCCGGGCGATGGCGAGGTTCTGCCGGCCGCCGCCGGGCGGGGCGCACAGCAGCACGCCGGCGGAGAGGTACCGGCCGCCGTCGCGCTCGCTGATCGCCGGGATCGGCAGCAGCCCGGTCAGGTCGATGCCGTCGGTGACGACCACCTCCTGGCAGGCCGCGTCGTCGACGACCGCCGGCGGGACCGGCGTGTCGAGGGCGGCGGCGAGCACCTCGCCGAGCCGCTGGTCGTCCACGCCGAGCACGCAGGCGAGCTTGTCGCGGGTGTTGAGCAGGTTGCCGACCAGCGGGACCCGGTAGCCGGGCACGTCGTCGAAGCGGACGGCCGGGCCGTGCGCCAGCTCCCACAGCACGGCCGCGGCCTCGTACTCCCAGCTGACCGGCTCGGCGACGACGACGGCCTTACCGTGCCGCCGCAGCGTCTCGAACGCGCCCCGCAGGTCCTGCCCCAAGGTCACCCCCGCACCGGGTCGAGCGCGTCGCCAGCCGGCGGGAGCGCGGTGTCGCGCAGCCCGCTCAGGTCGTAGCTGTCCAGCATCGTGTCGACGAGCCGGCGGCCCGCGCCGAAGTCGTAGGCGTCGTACATGCGCATCTTCACCACGAACGGAGCTCCCGCGTAGAACATCTCGTACTGGTGGTGGCGGCTGGCGAACTCCGAGCCGACCATGTCCCACACCAGCTTGAGCAGTTTGACGCGTTCCGTGGCGGGATATCCCGGGGATTGCACGAACCGGTTCACGTCGGCGGCGATCGCCGGGTTGGCGAAGTCGTTGGCCGAGGACGGCAGCTGGATCAGCCCGCCGCCGCACAGGTCGCGGATCATCACCAGCAGCTTGGCGTACAGGTCGGGCTGCAGCGCCATGTTGGCGAAGCACTCGGCGCGGCCGGGCCAGGCCACGCCGTGCTCGTCGACGGTCGCGTGCTGCTCCTGGGCGAGGACCAGCCCGGTCACGGTGGCGACCTGCGCGGCCATCTCACCCAGCGCGCCCTTGACCGGCGGCAGGTTGACCGATCCGTTCATCTCCGCGACCCGGTGGGCGAGGCCGACCAGGAACTCCAGCTTGGTCCAGAACCGGATCTGGGCCTGGTTGTTGCCCAGCAGGTGCCCGGCGGTGGCGAACCACTGGCGCTTGACGACGTCGAGGTTGCGGTAGGCGAACACGTGCTCCCACGGCACGAACACGTCGTCGTAGACGAGCAGCGAGTCGGTCTCGTCGAAGCGGGCGCTGACCGGGTAGTCGAACAGGCTGGAGGAGGCCGCGGCGTACGAGCGGCGGGCGTAGATCTTCACGCCGGGCGCGCCGACCGGGACCATCGCGGCGAGCGCGTACGCCTCGTCGCCGGGCTGCAGCGGCGCGATGTTGCTCAGGTAGACGTAGTCGGAGATGGCGGTGCCGGTGCCGAGCATCTGCGCGCCGCGCACCACGATGCCGCCGTCGCGCTCGGCCACCACGCCCGCGTAGAGGTGCGGGTCGGCCTGCTGGTGCGCGGGCTTCGAGCGGTCGATCTGCGGCGGGAGGATGGTGTACGTCATGTACAGGTCCTCGTCGCGGGCCTTGGCGTGGAACGCCTCGACGTTGCGGGCGAAGTGCTCGCCACCGGCGGCGAAGACGTGCGAGTGGCCGGCGAACCCCGCCAGGAACCCGGCCACGTGCTCCGGGCCGCGGCCCATCAGCCCGAAGGTCTGCTCCGCCATCGCCTTGAGCGCGACCCGGCGGCGGGTCAGGTCCGCCGGCGAGCGCGGTATGAGGTGGGCGAGGCTGACCGGCTCGCCGGTGACCGGCGAGGCGAACGTGAGCTGGTCGCGGTTGGCCTTGTCGTCGACGGTGTCGTAGAGCGCGGCGACGGAGCGCACGGCGCCCTTGAACGCCGGGTGCCGGGTGATGTCACCGACGAGCTCGCCGTCGATGAAGACCTGGCGGCCGTCGCGCAGCCCCTCGAGGTACTGGTCGCCGCTACGGGTCATCGGACGCTCCCGTTGGTGGTGAGCGGTGCGGTGAATGGCATGCGCGTCGTCTCCTGTAGCGGGTGCAGTGCTTGGTATCCGCGCTGGTAGTGCACCAGCGGGCCAGGATCGGGAGCCGGGCTCAGCCCGACGCCGCGCACCCGTCCCACGATGACGTGGTGGGTGCCGGCCGGGAAGTGCCGGTAGGTTTCGCAGTCCACGAAGGCGAGCGAGCCGGCCACCGCCGGCGCTGTCCACTGTGGAGCGTCGATGAGCCACTCCGGCGGGAGCACCTTCGACCCCCCGGGGCGGGAGCAGTGCTCCGCGATCGGCTCGGCGTCGACGCCGAGCAGGTTGACCCCGAAGTAGCCCGAGCGCAGCACCCGCTCGTAGGTCCGGGTGGCGCCGTGCACGCAGATGAGCACCAGTGGCGGCTCGCTGGACACCGAGCTGAACGCGGTGGCCGTCATGCCGACCGGCGCACCGTCGGCGTCGTGGACCGTGATGAGGGTGACCCCCGACGCGTAACGGCACATCGCTTCTTTGAAACTGTCCGGCGTCAAGCCGGCCGGTGTCATCGTCACAGCGACTCCCGTATTCTAGGTCTGGTATAAGACTAGCTTACCTAGGTACAATAACCAAGACCTTTCATTTCCGGTCGCGAGCGAGGAACCGATGAACCACACCGGCCACGGGCCACTGCACGGCCTGCGCGTGATCGAGCTGGCGAGCTACATCGCCGCACCGCTCTGCGGCCTCACCCTGGCCCAGCTCGGCGCCGACGTGCTGCGCGTCGACCCGCTCGGCGGCACCCCCGACCGGCACCGGTGGCCCCTCGCCCCGAGCGGCACCAGCCTGTACTGGACCGGCCTCAACCGCGGCAAACGCTCCATCGCCCTCGACCTGCGCGCCGAGCAGGGCCGGCGGCTGCTCGCCGAACTCGTCGCCGGCGCCGACGCCGTGCTCACCAACGCCGGCAACCGCCCCGGACAACGCTACGAGGACCTGCACGCGACCCGCGACGACCTCATCTACATCGAGGTCGCCGGCGCGCGCGGCCGCGGCTCCGTCGACTACACCGCCGACGCCGCGGCCGGCTTCCCGCTCGCCACCGGCACACCCGACACGTCCGAACCGACCGGGCACGTCCTGCCCGCCTGGGACGTCGCCTGCGGGCTCTACGCCGCCGTCGGGCTGCTCGCCGCCCAGCACGACCGCGCCGCGACCGGCCGCGGCGCGCACCTCGTCATCGGCCTGGACGATGTCGCCCTCGCCACCGCAGGCAACCTCGGCTACCTCGCCGAGGCCGAGCTCACCGGCGCCGGCCGCCCCCGCGTCGGCAACGCCGTCTACGGCACGTACGGCCACGCGTTCGCCACCCGCGACGGCCACATGATGATCGTCGCGCTGACCGCCCGGCACTGGAACGACCTGCTCACCATGACCGGCCTCACCGTCGCCGCGCACGCGATCGAGGCGGCGCTCGGCACCGACTTCACCCGCGAGGAGGAGCGGTTCCGCCACCAGGGCCTCCTCGACGCCCTGCTGCAGCCATGGTTCGCCGCGCGGAGCACCACCGAGGCCGAGGCGGCGCTGCGCCCCACATCCGTGCTGTGGTCACGGTTCCGCACGTTCCGCGAGATCGTCACCGACGGCCGCGACGAGCTGCTGGCCGGGCCGCTCTTCGACGTGCTCGACCAGCCCGGCGTCGGGCCGCACCTGGCCCCCGGCTCCCCCATCACCGGCGGCGGCCGCACCCTCGGCGGCCCGCGCCCGGCGCCCGGGCTCGGTGAGCACACCCGCGCGGTGCTCGCCGAGCTCGGCCGTTCCCCCGCCGACATCGACCGGCTCATCGACTCAGGCACCGTCGCCTGACCACGCCACACCACAAGGAGGTCGACGGATGCCTGACGCCGTCATCTGCGCCCCGCTGCGCACCCCCATCGGCCGCTTCGGCGGCGTCCTGCGCGACGTCCCCGCCGCCGAACTGGCCGCGACCGTCATCCGCGCCGTGATGGAACGCACCGGCCTGGACCCGGCCGCCGTCGACGACGTCATCCTCGGCCAGTGCAGCCCCAGCGGCGAGGCACCGGCGATCGGCCGGGTCGCCGCCCTCGACGCCGGGCTGCCCGAGACCGTCGGCGGCGCCCAGGTCGACCGCCGCTGCGGCTCCGGGCTGCAGGCGGTCCTCACCGCCGCGATGCAGGTGCAGACCGGCGCCAGCGACCTCGTCCTCGCCGGCGGCGCGGAGAGCATGAGCCAGGTCGAGCACTACGCCACCGGGCTGCGCTGGGGCGCCGGCGAGCACGTCGCGCTGGTCGACCGGCTGGCCCGGGCCCGCGCCACCGCCGGCGGCCGCGGCCGCGTCGTGCCGGGCGGCATGGTCGAAACGGCCGAGAACCTGCGGCGGCACTACGACATCCCCCGCGCCGAGCAGGACGAGCTGTCGCTGGAGTCGCACCGGCGGGCCGTCGCCGCCCAGGACGCCGGCATCTTCGCCGCGGAGATCGTGCCGGTGACGGTACCGTCGAAGAAAGGACCGCAGACGGTCGACACCGACGAGCACCCGCGCCGCGACAGCACCCTCGAAGCGCTGGCCCGCCTGCGCCCCGTGCTCGGCCGCGACGACCCCGACGCCACCGTCACCGCCGGCAACTCCAGCGGCCAGAATGACGGCGCCGCCATCTGCGTCGTCACCACCGCGCAGCGGGCCGCGGAGCTCGGCCTCACCCCGCTCGTGCGGCTCGCCGGCTGGTCCCTCGCCGGCGTCGCGCCCGAGGTGATGGGCCTCGGGCCGGTCCCCGCCACCCGCCGCCTCCTGGCCCGCACCGGCCTGACGCTCGCCGACATCGACCTCATCGAGCTCAACGAGGCCTTCGCCGCGCAGGTCCTCGCCGTGACCCGGGAATGGGGCCTCACCGCCGCCGACTTCGCCCGGCTCAACGTGCACGGCTCCGGCATCGCCCTCGGCCACCCGGTCGGCGCCACCGGCGCCCGCATCCTCACCACCATGGCGTACGCGCTGCACCGCCGCGACGCCCGATACGGCCTGGCGACCATGTGCATCGGCGGCGGGCAGGGCCTGGCCGCGCTGTTCGAGCGGGTCGGCGCTTAACGCTTCCCCACGGGTGAATCCGGGGGATTTCTGACTCAGGCCGCATGCAACCCGCTCCAGGAGGAGGTGATCGCATGTCTTACGCCATCAACATCAGCACGGTCACGCTCTGCCGTGGC
>NZ_JBFANF010000133.1:0-10852 GCF_040674675.1 Dactylosporangium sp. NPDC049742
ACCGAGCGGTCGGGCAGCACCGAGATGGTCAGCGGCTCGCCGACCTCGGGCTCGCCCTTGGCGAGGGTGACCTGCTGGAAGTCGGCCGCGTTGATGGCCGCCGACGCCGGCGCCGCGGTGATGGCGACAGCCGTGAAAGTTCCACCGGCGAGCGCGAGCATCACCGCCGCCGCGCCGCTTCGGTATCGGGGTGTTCGGTTCATGAACCCTCCTGACAGTGCTGGTCAGATGGGCGCGCGCCGTCGCGCCGATTGCAATGCATCGATGCCGCTACGCCGGGCCGTCGAGGGGTGCGCGGCCGGGCCGCCATCGATGCATCGAGCACGTTACATGATTGACGACATACGTCATATGTTTGTCTTGGCGCACTGGCATCGATCGCCGCCCGCCTGCGCGATCACCCAGTTGACTGCATACGTCATACGAGTTACGTTTTTGCGGTCCACGAGCCCGGCTGTCCGCCGCACCGGATGGAGTTCGATGAAAGCCGTCGTCTACCGCGGGGCGCGCACCCTCGACGTCGAAGAACGCCCCGACGAGGAGCCCGGCCACGGTGAGCTGGGCATCGCGATCGCCTACACCGGCATCTGCGGGACCGATCTGCACATCTACCACGGCGACATGGACGCCCGGGTCGGCGCGGCGGCGGTGATCGGCCACGAGATGTCGGGGCGGGTCGCCAGGCTCGGTCCGGGCGTCACCGGCTGGTCGGTCGGCCAGCCGGTGACCGTCATGCCGACGCGGTCGTGCGGCCGGTGCGCGGCATGCGGCCGGGGGCACTCCCACATCTGCCACAGCATGCGGTTCCTCGGCATCGACTCCCCCGGTGCGATGCAGTCGCTGTGGAACGTCCCGGCGGACCTGGTGCTCCCGCTGCCGGAGGACCTGCCGCTGGAGCACGCGGCGCTCATCGAGCCGACCGCGGTCGCCGTCCACGACGTCCGCCGGGCGAACGTCGGCGCCGGCGACCACGTCGTCGTGGTCGGCGGCGGGCCCGTCGGCCTGCTCATCGCCGCCGTCGCGCAGCAGCGCCGCGCGCAGGTCCTGCTGGTCGAGCCGGACGGGTTCCGCCGCCGCGTCGCCGCCGACTTGGGCGTCGAGGCGCTGGACCCGGCGGCGACCGACATCGTGGCGGTCGTGAACGAGCGCACCTCGAACGCGGGCGCCGACATCGCCTTCGAGGTCTCCGGGTCGGCCGCCGGGGTCGCCACCGCCGTCGACGTGCTGACCAGCCGGGGCCGCCTGGTCATGGTGGCCATCCATCCGCAGCTGCGCCCCGTCGACCTGCACCGGTTCTTCTGGCGCGAGCTCGAGCTCTTCGGCGCCCGCCTGTACCAACGCGACGACATGACCGAGGCGATCCGGCTGGTCGCCACGGGCGAGGTTCCCGTGCAGCGGCTGATCTCCCGGATCGGACCGGTGGACACCGTCGGCGACGCCTTCACCGCGCTGGAGTCGGGCGGCAGCGTCATGAAGGTCCTCATCGACTGGCAGGAGCGGCCGCAGTGAACCCGATGTTCGACCTCTCGGGGCGCACCGCCGTCGTGACCGGCGCCCGGCGGGGCATCGGCCTGGCCATCGCCGAGGCGCTCGCCCTCGCCGGCGCGGACATCATCGGCGTCTCCGCGCAGCTGGAGACCTCCGGCAGCGACGCCGAGCGGCGGGTCCGTGACGCCGGCCGCACCTTCACCGCACTGAGCGCGGACCTCGCCGACCGTGCGGCGGTCCACCGGCTCGCCGCGGACCTCGACCTGCTCGGCCCGATCGACATCCTGGTCAACAACGCCGGCACCATCGCGCGCGCACCGGCCGCCGAGCACTCCGACGCGCTGTGGGACCACGTCATCCAGGTCAACCTCAGCAGCCAGTTCCTGCTCAGCCGCGAGATCGGCCGGGCGATGATCGGGCGCGGCCGAGGAAAGATCATCTTCACCGCCTCGCTGCTGAGCTTCCAGGGCGGCATCAACGTCCCCGGGTACACCGCCGCGAAGTCCGGCGTGGCCGGACTGACCAAGGCGCTGGCCAACGAGTGGGCCAGGCACGGCGTCAACGTCAACGCCATCGCGCCGGGCTACATCGCCACGGACAACACGCAGGCACTGCGCGACGACCCGGTGCGGCACCGGTCCATCCTGGAGCGCATTCCGGCCGGCCGCTGGGGCAGGTCCGAGGACATCGGCGGGGCGGCCGTGTTCCTGTCCGCGCCGGCGTCGGACTACGTCAACGGCGTCACGCTGCCCGTGGACGGCGGCTGGCTCGGCCGATGAAGCACAGCGCACCGCGGGCACCGAGGCAGATCATCGACGCCCACCACCATCTGTGGGTCCGCGCCCGCCACCCGCAGCCGTGGATCAACGCCACGACGATGGAGGCGATCAACGCCGACTTCACCGTCGCGGACCTGGCCCCGCTGGCCGCCGTGTCCGGTGTCACCCAGACCGTCGGCACTGCCCGCCAGGTCTACCGGCTGCGGCCACCGTGACACGCGAGACGCTCCCGCGCCGGCCGGCGGTCGGCCTCACCGCGCTGGGTCTCGGCGCCGCGCAGGGCGGCAACCTGTACCACGCGACCACGGACGAGACGTTCGCCGCGGCGGTCGACGCCGCCTGGGACGCCGGCATCCGGTACTTCGACACCGCTCCGCACTACGGGCTGGGGCTGTCCGAACGACGCCTCGGCGCCGCACTGCGGGCGAGGCCGCGCGACGACTACGTGATCTCCACGAAGGTCGGCCGGCTGCTCGTCCCGTCGCCGCGGACGGCGCACCTGCGCGACCCGGACGGCTTCGACGTCGCCGCGACCCACCGGCGGCAGTGGGACTTCAGCCGCGACGGCGTGCGCCGCTCGCTCGAGGCGAGCCTCACCCGCACCGGCCTCGACCGCATCGACATCGTCTACCTGCACGACCCGGACGAGCACTGGCGGCAGGCCGCGACCGAGGCGCTGCCCGCCCTGACCGAGCTGCGCGACCAGGGCGTCATCGGCGCCGTCGGGGCCGGGATGAACCAGTCGGCGATGCTCACCCGGTTCGTCCAGGAGACCGACGTCGACGTGGTGCTGTGCGCCGGCCGGTACACCCTGCTCGAACAGGGCGCGCTGCACGACCTGCTGCCCGCCGCGCAGCGCGCCGGGGTCGGTGTCGTGGTCGCCGGGGTCTACAACTCCGGGCTGCTCGCCACGGACCGGCCGCCGGCCGACGCGACGTACGACTACCGGCAGGCACCCGCCGGGCTCATCGACCGCGCGCGGCGCATCGCCGGGATCTGCGAGGCGCACGGCGTCACGCTGCCCGCGGCGGCGCTCGCCTTCGTCCGCGCGCACCCGGCCGTCACCGCGACGGTGGTCGGTCTGCGCAGCCGGGCAGAGGTCCTGCAGACCCTGCACCGCGCCGAGACCGACGTCCCCGACGCGCTGTGGGCGTCGCTGCGGGGCGCCGGCCTCCTTGGGTCTGCGTAAGCGTGGGCCCCGTCGCGCCGCGGCGGGGCCCACCTGGGTTGGACGGCTGGGTCGGTCAGCGGTAGCCGGCGGCGACGATGTTCGCCTGCACCGCGTTCTCCGTCGCGTCGGACGGGTAGCCCGACACCATCGCGCCTTCGTAGAACGTGCCGGCGCTCTGGTTGGCGCCGCCGTCGGGCTTGCAGCAGTCGCCGCCGCTGCCCAGCACGATCGCGCCCTGCTTCTTCATCGGGCTGTAGCCGTTGGGCAGCGCCCCGTCGTACAGGGTGTACAGGCTGCCCGCCTGGGCGTTGCTGCCCTTGATGGCGAAGCGGGACGTGCCGTTGTTCTTCAGCGTCGCCGTGACGAACTTGCTGGTGAAGGCCCGCTGGTTGGAGTTCCACGAGCTGCTGCCGCCCGGGAACAGGCCCCATTCCAGGTCCGCCTGCACCCATGGCCCGGAGCCGGAGCAGCCGCCGAACCAGCAGCTGGTGCCGAAGTAGATCGCGTCCATGGCGCCGGCGGCGTCGGCCTTGCGGGTCGTCTCGCTGTTGCCGTAGTCGAAGCAGCAGCCGCTGTTGACGTGGGTGCCGCTGGTCACCATGTACATGCCCTCGGGCGCGCTGCCGGTCGGCACACCGGTCAGGTGCCCGTCGCGCCAGTAGCTGTTGCCGGGGTTGATGTACAGCGAATACGCCTTGCCGCCGCCGACCGTCAGCGACTCGGTGGTCGCCCTCGCCGGGCTGCTCTGCGATGAGCCGGGCACCACGCTCGATCCCTGGTACCACAGGTCGTTGCCGCGCCCGGACTGGTCGTAGAGCACGGTGATCACACAGGTCGTGGCGGCGCAGAAGGAGTCCTGGGCGGACGCGTTCGCGGTGCCGCCGGTCGCCACCACGCCGATGTTGCGGGTGGTGTTGTCCGAGGAGCGCCGCACCTGGTACAGGTTGCCGTTGTAGGCACTGAACAGGGCCCGGACGGTGCTGTGCGCGGCGACGCACGGCGTGCCACCGGCGGCGTAGATGTCGCACGGCCCGCCTGTGCCGCCCGGCGGCGGCGGTGACGAGAGCGTCCACTGCTGGTTGGTCTGGCCGCTGCACGCATACAGGATGATCTTCGTGCCGTTCGCGGTGCCCCGACCCGTGGCGTCCAGGCACAGGCCGGACTGCACGCCGGTGATCGAGCCGTTGGCGTTGACGTTCCATTGCTGGTTGGTCTGCCCGTTGCAGTCCCAGATGATGACCGGGGTGTTGTTGGCGGTACCGCGGCCGCTGGCGTCGAGGCATTTGTTGCCGTACACGGTCAGCTGCTTGGCGGTGGTGTAGGTCCACGACTGGCCCGCGGCGCTGCCGCAGTCCCACAGCTGGACCTGGGTGCCGTTGGTGGTGCTGGAGCTCGGCACGTCGACGCAGCGTCCGGAGCCGGCGCCGACGATCTGCTGGGGCGTGTCGGCGGCCAGGGCGGCCCGGCTCAGCGTCACGGCGGCGGCGCCGGCGAGCAGCAGCGTGACGGCGACGGCCAGGATGGCGCCGCGGCGGGCCGTGGAGTGTCCGCCCGGCGCGTCCGCCGTCCCCGCCATGGGCGGCATGGTGTCGTGGCGCGGGCCCATCAGCGCCGCGTCCAGCGTCGTGCGGCGGCCCGTGGGGTGCGTTGCATGTGGCCCTCCTTCAAGTGTTCCGTCCGGATGCCGGCGGGTGCGGCCCGGCCGCCCGATGTGGACGGCCGGGCCGCGGCGCCGCCGCGGGTGAATCGGTCAGGCCCGGATCCAGGTCTGGTTGCTGCCGCCGTTGCAGGTCCACAGCTGCACCGCGGTGCCGTTGGCGGTGCCGGCGCCGTTGACGTCCAGGCACAGCCCGGACCCGTTGGCGACGATCGAGCCGTCGGCGTTGACCCGCCACTGCTGGCCGGCGCCGCCGTTGCAGGTCCAGATCCGCGCCCGGGTGCCCTGGGTGGTCCCGGCCACGTCGAGGCACTTGTTGCCGTAGACGGTGAGCTGGTTGCTCGAGGTGAGCGTCCACTGCTGGTTCGCGCCGCCGTTGCAGTCCCAGACCTGCACGACCGTGCCGTCGGCCTGGCCGGCACCGTTGACGTCCAGGCACCGGTTGGAGCCGGCGCCGCGGATCTCCCCGGTCGACCCGCCCTGTGTGCCGACCGGGGTGATCGTGAGGTTGTCGAACTGCGCCGTGACGCCCTGGCCGGTGCCGTACCCGATCTGGCCGGCGACCCACGTGGAGTCCGACACCGTGCCGACGGTGGTGCCGTCGACGGACGCGCTCAGCGTGCTGCCGTTGAGCGTCAGCGACAGGCTGTGCCAGCGCCCGGTGCCCAGCGCCGCCGTGGTGCCACTGGCGAGGGTCCGCCAGTTGCCGCTGGTGTTGTTGCTGCGGATCGACCAGGCGCCGGTGTCGGCGACCCGGAAGTAGTACCCGTTGAGGTTCTGCGGGCCTTGATGGTCGTACGTGTTGCCGCGGCCGATGAGCTGCGCGTAGCCGGACTTCTCCAGCATGACGTCGGAGGAGACGGTGTAGTTGCGCCACGTCAGGTCGCCCAGCAGGGTGAACGGGTCGGCGTGGCCGGACGTCCAGTAGATCGGCGCCTGTTCCGACATCTGCCGCACGCACCGCCCGGTGTGGCCGCCCCCGCAGGCGGCGACCTCGAACGAGCCCTGCTGGTCCATCAGGTACGTGGCTTCGCGGCCGGCGGCGTAGCTGTCGAAGGTGTCGCTGTACGGCAGCTTCAGGTTGCCCTGCGCCGGGCTGACCGCGGTGCCCTTGCCCTGCCCCGTGGTGGTGGTGATGCTGTACACGTAGCCGGGCTGGACGGTGAGGGAGAAGGCCCCGCCGGAGGGTGTGATGTCGGCGCCGCGCACGAAGTGCTCGGCGGTGCTGTTCGACCGCACGTTGGTGGACCACACCCGCACCGTGCCGGTGGACAGGCCGCCGGTGACGGTGAAGTTCAGGGTCTGCGCCGCGCCGGCGTCCATCGTCTCGATGATCGTGCTGTAGTCGCTGCCGGTGGGCGAGCGCAGCGAGACGTAGCTGCCGTTGCTGCGGTTGCCGCCGATGTAGCCGCTGGAGCTGTCGAGGTAGCGCCAGCCCGGGGCGGTGAACTGGGTGGTCTGCGCCATCACCCACGCGTTCTTGCCGATCGAGTATGCACCCGACCACGGCTGCGACGCGACCGCGACGCCCGTGGTCGCCCAGGGGATGTTCGGCGTGATGGCGGCGATGGCCGGCCAGTTGATGTAGCCGGTCATCCGCCCGTCGACGTAGCCGCGGTTGATGCCGCGGGCGAGCGCCTGCGCGCCGGCGTTGTAGTCGTCGGAGCCGTTCTCGCTGGCCCACAGCGCCTTGCCGGTGGCCAGCGCGTTGCTGGAGCTGGGGCAGCTGCTCTGGGCGCTGCGGTACCCGCACACGTAGTGGCTGCCGAAGGTGGACACGGCGGCTGCGAAGGCGCTGTCGCGCAGCGCGTCGTCGGCGGCGGACCAGCCGAAGTCGTCGGACGCGACGATCTTCACGCCGCCGTAGCCGCGGGCGTTGAGCGCGGCGCGCAGGTTCTTGTACCAGGCGACGTTGTAGCCCTTCTCGTTCCAGCCGCCGAGGTAGTTGATCGTGAGCCCGTGCGTGCCCGCGCAGTCCAGCCACGCCAGCAGGTAGTCGATCGAGTCGTTGGACCAGAAGTTGCCGTTGCCGATCCAGCCGGGGGCGCCCCACGCCAGCCCGACCAGGCTGATGTTGGGGTTGCGGGCCTTGGCCTGCTCCATCAGCCACCACTCGTACCCGCGGTTGCAGTTCACGGCGCCGCGGGTGTGCTCGTGGCTGGGCTCGGCGCCGGACGTCGAGTTCGTGTCGCCGCCGATCTCCACCTTCAGGATCTGCATCGCCGCGCCGTACCCCGGCTTGAACAGGTAGTTCAGGATGTCGCTGCGCTGCGGCTCCGGGTAGTCGATCAGCAGCCGACTGTTGCCGCCGCCCCCGCTGACCGCGCCGATGCCGTCGAGCACCCGCCCGCCCGACGAGCCGTTGATCGTGACCGCGGTGGCCGCCTGCGCGGGGGTGCCGGGGGCGGCCAGTGCGGCCGCCGCGGCCAGCACCACCGCGGCGATCGTCGCCGCGCCGCTCCTCGTTGCCATGCGTGTTCCTCCTCTGCTGTCGGCAGGGGTGGCGCCGGCCGGGGCCGGCGCCACCGGTGGACCGGTCAGGCGCGCAGGCTCCACTGCTGGTTGGCCTGGCCGTTGCAGGCCCACAGCTGGAGCTTCGTGCCGTTGGCCGTGCCGTTGGCGCTGGCGTCCAGGCACAGCCCGGACTGCGCGCCGGTGATCGTGCCGTTGCTGTTGACGTTCCACTGCTGGTTGGCCTGGCCGTTGCAGTCCCAGATGACGACCGTGGTGCCGTTGCCGGTGCCCTGGCCGCTGGCGTCCAGGCACTTGCCGCCGTACACCGTCAGCTGGCGGCTCGCGGTGGCAGTGAAGCGTTGATTGGTGTTGCCGTGGCAGTCCCACAGCTGCAGCTGGGTGCCGTTCGTGGTGCTGCTGCCCGGCACGTCGAGGCAGCGGCCGGAGCCCGCGCCGACGACCGTGACGTTCGACTGTCCCGGCTGCTGGCTGCCCGACGGGCTGCTCGACGGGCTGCCGGGCGGCTGGGAGCTCGGCGTCGTGCCGCCGGCGAAGGAGGCGATGAACTGCCACGCCTCCGTCTTGGTCCACGTCCTGGTGCCGTCCTCACAGCCGGAGCAGCCGTCGACCGGGCCGGGGCCGTGGCCGCCGTCGAACGCCGCCCATCGCACGGGGTACCCGTCACGGCAGGAGTAGGCGGTCGTGATGTGCCGGCCGCTGCCGGACGACGGCTCCGCGGCGTTCTGGGCGGCGCAGCCGTTGTTGCGCAGGAACGTGTCGCGCAGCTGGCGCCCCGAGGCGATGTTCAGGACATTGTCGGAGATGCCGTGGATGCCGAAGTACCCGATCGGCTGGGTGCCGCCGCTGCAGCCGGACAGCTGCGCGCCGGAGTAGACCACGACCGCCCGGAACACGGTGGCCCGGCCGCAGGCGATGGCGTAGCTCATCCCGCCGCCGTAGCTGAACCCCATCGCGAACAGCTGGGTGGTGTCGACGCACAGGTCGTTCTCGATCATCCGGACCATGTCGTCGGTGAACGTGATGTCCTGGCCGCCGCTGTTGGGCCAGCCGTTGCCGATGCCCTGCGGCGCGACGAGGATCGCGCTGTTGCCGGACTGCTGCTGCATCCCGTAGTACGACCACGAGCTGCCGCTGCTGCCGCCGGAGGCGACGTCGTTCATCGTGCCGCCGCGCCAGTGGTAGCCGAAGATCAGCCGGTACGGGCGGGTGTTGCTGTACCCGTCGGGGATGCGCAGGATGAAGCTGCGGCTCTGCCCGCCGCTCTGGATGGTGTAGCTGCCGCTGCGCAGCGTCGGGGTCTTGCCGCAGCCGGCCGTCGTGGCCGCCGATGCCGACGGCACGGTCATCGCCGTCACGGCGAGGACTCCGGCGGCCACGACGGCCACGGCGCCGAGCGCCGCGAGCCAGCGGGGCTTCGTTCGGGTGCTCACAGGTGGGTCTCCTTCGGTCGGCGGCAGCGCTCCCGGTCGGCGGGGGAGGCGCTGCCTGCAGCCAGGGCCGGGGCGGGACGGCCGGTGCCTGCGTCGGGGTGGGTACCGAGGATCGAACCTCGGGCGAAACATAATTCGTATGACGTATTTGGTCAAGAGATGCGGCGTCTTCGATATCCGCCGTCCCGCGGGGCCTGCCGTATCCGCCGGCGGGGGCGTGTCCGACGCATGGCACCGGACACGCCCGAGCGGTCTCGTGACGCGGGCCGCCGCGGCGGCCACACGCTCAGCGCTGCAGCGTCAGCACACCCGGCCGCCACGGCAGCAGGTTGTAGTCACCGCCCGCGCTGGGGTTCTTGCCCTGGTACAGGAACTGCAGGTTGCACGGGTCGATGGTCTTGGTCTGGTCGGGGTTGGTGCGGACCAGGTCACCGTGGCTGATGTCGTTGGTCCACGACGCGCCGCTGTTCGCCTTACCGGCGAAGGGGTTGCTCTCACTGGCGGCCTGCGGGGTCCACGACCCGCCCAGGCTGCTGGACGTGAACGAGCGGAAGTAGCGGCCCTGGCTGCCGATCGCCTCGACGATCATCAGGTACTGGCTCTGGCCCTGGACCTTGTAGACCTCGACCGCCTCGAACAGGTTGTTGGTCGAGTCGCTCATGATCGTGGTGTAGCTGGAGCCGAAGTTGCCCGGGAAGTTCCCGATCGGCATGCTGGCCCGGTAGATCTTGCCGTTGTCGCCGGCGAAGAACAGGTACATGTTCTCGCCGTCGCCGATGAGTGTCTGGTCGATGACGCCGGTGCCGGAGCCGGTGATGCTGCCGGTGAACAGCGCCTGCGGCGCGGACCAGCCGTTGGGGTTGGTCGGGTCGCTGGACGTCTTGTAGTTGAAGGCGTTGGGCCCCCACTGGTAGGCGAGCACCCAGACGTTCCTCGGGGCGAAGTAGAACAGCGTCGGCGCGACCGTGCCCTGGCTCATCCCGGTCTGCGAGGCCGAGCCCATGTCCGACCAGTTGGTGAACAGGCCGAAGCTCATCGAGCCGTACGACCCTCCACTGGAGACGTTCGACGCGTAGACCAGGTGCTTGCCGTTGTAGACGACGTTGGTGAAGTCCTTCAGCGACACCCACCCGTTCTGCGGGCTGGCGAGCGCCCCTGTCGACGTCCACCGGTACGACGACGGCAGCGAGCACGACCCGCCCGGCGACTGCGACTGGGAGGGCGACGACGGCGGCGGCGAGGTCGGCCCGCCGAGCGAGACCAGCCTGAACTGCTGGTTGGCCTGGCCGTGACAGTCGTACAGCTGGACCTGCTGGCCGTTGGCGGTGCCCCACACGTCGAGGCAGCGGCCGGACTGCACGCCACTGATGGTGCCGTTGCTGTTGACGTTCCACTGCTGGTTGGGCTGGCCGTTGCAGTCCCAGATGATGACGGCCGTGCCGTTGGCGGTGCCCTGCCCGTTGGCGTCCAGGCACTTGTTGCCGTACACCTGCAGCGCCTTGCCGGACGTGTAGGTCCACCGCTGGTTGCTCTGGCCGTGGCAGTCGTAGAGCTGCACCCGGGTGCCGTTGGTCTGCGTCGCGTTGGGCACGTCGATGCACCGGCCCGACTGCGAGCCCACGATCTCGTTCGTGCCGCCGGGAACGCCCGGCGAGGTGCTGGCCGTCGGGCTGACGGTCGGGCTGACGGTGGGCGTGGTGGTGGGGGTCGCGGCGTTGAGGGCGTTGAGGACCGAGGTGTACGCGGCCTTCTTGTTGCCGCCGCCGTCGAACAGCAGCGGGCTCTCGTTGGACCGCCACGAGTCGCTGTCCCGCACCCCCCACACGGTGATCCCGACACAGCGCGGCACGTT
>NZ_JBFANF010000134.1:0-10563 GCF_040674675.1 Dactylosporangium sp. NPDC049742
ACGGTCAACGACGGCGCGACCCACTGCGCGCCCGCGCTCATCTCGTGGTCGACGAACATCATCGATGACCGCCGCCGCCCGGCACGCCACCCGCGGCGGCGTGACCACGGTCCGCGACCTCGGCGACCGCGGCTACCTCGCCCTCGCGCTGCGCGACGCGGTGGCGGGCGACCCGACGCTGCCGACGATCGTCGCCGCCGGGCCGCCGATCACCACGCCCGGCGGGCACTGCCACTTCCTCGGCGGCGCCATCGCCGGCACCGCAGGCACCGCCGGCGGCGCCGCCGGGGTCCGGGCCGCGGTCCGCGAGCGCGCCGAACGCGGCGCCGACATCGTCAAGATCATGGCGAGCGGCGGCAACCTCACGCCGGGCACCCGGCCGGAGCGGTCGCAGTTCGGCGTCGCCGAGCTGCGGGCCGCGGTCGACGAGGCGCACCGGCTCGGGCTGCCCGTCACCGCGCACGCGCACGGCACCCAGGCGATCACCGACGCCCTCGCGGCCGGGGTCGACGGGCTGGAGCACGTGTCGTTCATGACCGCGGACAGCGTCGAACCGGTCCCCGACGCGGTGCTCGCCGCCGTCGTGGCGCGGCGGGTGGCGCTCGGCATCACGATCGGCGTCAAGCCGGTCCCGGGCTTCACCCCGCCGCCTGCGGTCCTGTCCCGCCTGCCGCTGCTGCACGCCGGGGGTCGCCGCCTGTACGAGGCGGGCGCCGTCATCACCGCCGGCACCGACGCGGGCATCGCCCCGATCAAGCCGCCGGACGTCGTGCGGTGGGCGGTCGCGCAGCTCGCCGGGATCGGCATGACGCCGGTCGACGCGCTCCGCGCGGTCACGTCGGTCGCCGCGGCGGTGTGCGGGCTCGGCGACCGGAAGGGCCGCGTCGCGCCCGGTTTCGACGCCGACCTCCTGGTCGTCGCCGGCGACCCGCTGCGCGACCCAGCCGCCCTGCACGACATCCGCGCCGTCTACGTCCGCGGCGTGCCGGTCAGCCACTGAACGCGGCCGGTGCTCAGTCGGTGAGGAGGCCGTGCTCGCGGGCGTAGAGGGCGGCCTGGGTACGGTCGCGCAGGCCGAGCCGGGTCAGCACCCGCGACACGTGGTTCTTCACCGTGCCCTCGCTGACGAACAGGGCCCGGCCGATCTCGCGGTTCGTCGCGCCAGTCGCGACCAGACGCAGGATCTCCACCTCCCGGGCCGTGAGCGCGCCGCCCGCCGGGGCCGGCGGGTCCGGGGTCGCGGCGGCGAGCCGGGCGGCGACCCCGGCGGCGAGCGGCGCCACCCCGGCGTGCGTGAGGCGGACCGCGGCGGCCAGGTCGGCGGCGGCCAGGTCCTTGAGCAGGTAGCCGCTGGCGCCGGCCCGGAGCGCCCGCGTCACGTACTCGTCGTCGTCGAACGTCGTGAGCATCACGACCCGGCAGCCCGGGAGGCGCTCGCGCAGCTCCCGGGTGGCCTCGACACCGTCCATGACCGGCATGCGGACGTCCATCAGCACCACGTCCGGCGCGGCGTCGAGGGCCTTCGCGACCGCCTCGGCGCCGTCCGCGGCGGTGCCGACGACGTCGATCCCCGGCTGGATGCCCAGCAGCGACGCGATGCCGTCGCGGACCAGCTGCTGGTCGTCGACGACGAGGACCCGGACCGCCGTCATGCCGCCGGCACCGTCACGGTGAGGGTGACCCCGGACCCGCCGCCGCGCTTCGTGGCCGTGCCGCCGCCGCTGTACGTGGTGGCCGCGCCGCCGTCGCCGCTTCGGCCGGTGTCTGCATCCTCGCCGGTGGCCGTGTCGTCGCCGGTGGCCGGGTCTCCGTTGGTATGGCCGGTGGTGACGGCGACGCTGCCGCCGACCGTGGCGAGCCGCTCCCGCATGCCCCGCAGCCCGAAGCCCTCGGCCGCGCCGGCCGCGAAGCCGTGACCGTCGTCGGCGACGACCAGCCGCGCCGTGCCGCCGCCGAACGTCGCCCGGACCGTGACCCGGCCGGCGCCCGCGTGCCGGCGGGCGTTCGTCACGCCTTCCTGGGCCGCCCGGAACACCGCGATCCGCGCCGCCAGCGGCAGGTCCGGCTCGTCGCCGAGGACCGCCACGTCCACCCCTTCGCCGGCGAGGTCGGCCAGCGCGCCGGTCAGCGAGAACGGCGCCGTCAACGCCCGTACCGCACCGCGCACCTCGTCCAGGGCGCGGGCCGCCGAGTCGCGCGCCGCCCGTACCGACTGATCGGCCGCCACCGGATCCCGCTCGCGGAACGCCGCCGCCTTCTCCAGCTGGATGCTGACCGCGGTCAGATGGTGTCCGAGGCTGTCGTGCAGGTCCCGGGCGACCCGTCCGCGCTCCGCCGCCGCGGACAGCTCCGCGACCTCGTCGAGCGCCAGCCGCAGCCTCGCCCGCGAGTCGGACTCGCCGACCGCGGCCGCCGCCATCGCGACCGCCAGGCACATGCCGACGGCCAGCATCAGCACGTCCCTGACACGCTCGCCGCCGGTGTACCAGTGAGGGTCGGCGACGCTCAGCCACGCGACGGGCACCGCCACGCCCACCGCGGCGAGCGTGACCGCGACCTTCCTGCCGTAGGCGAAGTACGCGGCGAACGGCACCAGCAGGAACAGCAGGTTGGCCAGCCCGTCGCCGTCGAGCGCCGCGACCAGCACGAACAGCGCGGTCCTGGCGGTCAGGAACACCGCCGCCGGCGCCGCGACGCGGTGCTCGACCAGCTCCAGGGCGGCGAGCGCCCCGATCGCGGCGACGAGCGCGGCGGCCTGCGCGACGCCGCCGGCCCTGACCTGATGGTGCAGACCGGCGGCGAGGACCGCGCCGTACACGACGAACGGCAGCCACGACGGGCGCATCATGCGATTCAGGCTACTGTCCGCCGGAGGCCGGCAGCACGGACAGTGCCAGCCACCCGATCGACGCCGCGGCCAGCACGTGCACCAGGCTCGTCGCCGGGGTGTCCGGCAGCGGGGCCAGCGCCGCGAGCAGCGTCAGCGACACGCCGTAGCCGGCCGCGGGCAGCCTCGGGAAACCGCCGGAGCGCAGCATCGAGACGCTGAAGAGGATCGTGCCGGCGACGAACACCACGGCACTGATCAGCAGCGCCGTGCCGAACGGTCCGGCCCGCAGCGTGTCCACAGTGGACTCGTCGAGGTGGAACAGGACCAGGTTCAGCGCGAACGCGACGCCGGTGAACAGCCCAAGCCCGAGCACGTTCACCGCGTAGGCGGCCGCCCCGAACCTGCCGGCGGCGGCGCGATGGTGCAGGTAGAGGGCGGTGACCGCGGGCGCGGAGAGTGCGGTGCCGAGCCCGAGGACGAAGCTCGTCGCCGTCGTCTCGCCGGTGAACGCCTCCACCGCGCCCGGCACGCCGATCGACAGCCCGAGCAGGACGCCGCTGGCGGCGCCGAACCGTTGCAACCACATGAGATCCATGCCGTGGACCGTATTTTCGCGGGCGGCACGCGGGGGAGTGCCGGGCGGCCAAGGTTCCGGCTGCCGTTCGTCATGTGCCGGGCTGCCCGCGTGCCGCCGGGGGGCACGGAACGCGTGCACCCCGGCGGACGGTGGAGCGTGCGGTCAGTGGCAGGAACCGGTGCCGCTGTCGCTGTAGGACTGGCCGGCGACGGGGACGAACTGCCAGTCGTACGTGTCGGCGTGGAGCGTGAACTTGAGGACGCCGTAGGCGGAGCTGTTACGGGCCTCGCTGTTGGGCTGGATGGTGCCGAAGGCGTAGTGGCTGGCGCCACCCATGCCGGCGACCCAGGTGCGCAGGCCGCGGGCGTTGTCCAGGGCGCCACTCGGGTTCATCGGGGCGAAGCGCTCGTAGACGTGGTTGTGACCCCACAGCACGACGTCGGCGTTGTAGTCGTACAGCGCCTGGTAGAGCGGGCGCGTCGAGGTCGACGGGGCGTGGTTGGAGCTGGACGTGAAGAGCGGGTGGTGCCAGTACGCCAGGGTGCACGGCTTGCCGCTGGCCGCGAGGTCCGCGCGCAGCCACTGCTCCTGCGCCGAGCCCGCGGACATGCTGATGTTCGAGTTCAGCGACACGATGTGCCAGTTGCCGAGGTCGAACGAGTAGTAGCCACGGCCGGACGGCCCGGCGACGGAGCCGAAGTAGCTGTAGTACGCCGAGGCGCCCGACGTGACGTAGTCGTGGTTGCCGGGGGAGGGCCTGGTGCGGGCCTTGAAGCGGCCCCACGTCGGCTCGTAGTACGAGTTGAACTCGCTCGCCGTGCCGCTGTCGTACACGTTGTCGCCCAGCGTGTAGACGGTGCCCGGGATGTTGTCGATCAGCGCCGCGGTGGCGCTGTCGCCCGAGCCGGAGTTGGCGATGTCGCCGGCGCCCACGAACACGGGGTCGCCCGAGGGCGGCGTGGTCGTGCCGGTGGTGATGACCAGCTGCGGGGCGTCGGCGCCGCTCTCGCGCGAGTCGTAGTAGGCGCCGTCGGCGTTCGTGGAGCTGCCGCCGATGCTGAACGTGCCGTTGCCGGTCACGAGCGCCTTGACGTCGATCTCGTACCAGCCGTCGCGCGTGACGGCACCGATGGTGCCCAGGGTCGCGCCGTCGATCGCGGGCTGGTTGTTCCAGGTCGTGCCCGTCTCGGACCATGTCGTGCTGCTCATGGCCTTGAACGTGCCGCCGGCGGGGCTGCCGTCGTTGCCGCTGATGGTGCGCAGGCGCAGCTTGGCGGCGGTGACCGTGCCGCTGACGCCCGACACCGTGAACCGCAGGAAGAGGCGGCGCACCGGCGAGTTGTCCACGACGATCTGCGTCGCCGTGCCGTAGTTGGTGGACGCGGTGTCGCTCTGGACGTACGTGTCGGCGGCGGGCGTGAACGTGGCCGTGGCGGCCGACGCGGGGGTCGCGGCGGCCACGACGACGGTGGCGGTGGCGGCGACCAGCGCCGCGACCGTCGCCATCGTCACCTGTGGGCGGGTGAGACGGATGCCCATCCAGAAACCCTTCTCTGGGCGTGTGCAGAAGCGCAAGGAACATAGGGACGCCGTTGGGCCGCACCGGTACCGTAAGGTAAACATATAACGAAATACTTCGATGTAAAGTCCCGTTCATGTGCTGCACGCCGGCCCGCCGTTTCCGGGGCGTTGCGGGAAGATCCGCCGCCGTCGGACGATGGCGCACCGTTGCCCGCAGGAGCCGCAGGAGAGGGAGACCACCGGGGTGTACCTGTCGACCGTGACCAGCCCGGTCACCGCGCCACCGGGCGGTGACCCGCGCCGCCGGCGGATCGCGCTCGTCAGCGGCAACGTCGTCGCCCTCGGCACGGTCAGCCTCATCACCGACGTGTCCGCCGAGATGGTCACCGCGGTCCTGCCCCTGTACCTCGTGCTGGGCCTGCACGTCAGCCCGCTCGCCTACGGCGTCGTGGACGGCGTCTACACCGGCGCGACCGCGGTCCTGCGCCTCGCCGGCGGGTTCGTCGCCGACCGGTTCCGCTCCCGCAAGCTGGTCGCCGGCTTCGGGTACACGCTGTCCGCCGTCGCCAAGCTCGGCCTGCTCCTCGCCGGGCGGTCGGTGCCGGCGATCGGCGCCGTCATCGCCGTCGACCGTCTCGGCAAGGGCGTGCGGACCGCGCCCCGCGACGCGCTGATCACCGAGTCGACGCCGCCGGAGGCGCTGGGGCGGGCGTTCGGCGTACACCGGACGATGGACAGCATCGGGGCGTTCCTCGGCCCGCTCGTCGCGCTCGCCGTCCTCGCCGCCGCCGGCGAGTCCTACGACGCCGTCTTCGTCACCAGCTTCTGCATCGCGGCGCTCGCGGTCGTCGTGCTGGCCCTGTTCGTCCGCGAACGACCGGCGGCAGCGCCCGAACCTGCGGCTGCGCTCGAACCCGCGGCAGGGCCCGAATCCGCGGCGGTGCCCGAGCCCGCGGCGGTGCCCGAATCCGCGGCGGACAAGGTGTCGCTGAAGGCCGCGTTCGGGTTGCTGCGTGACGCGCCCGTCAGGCGGCTCGCGGCGGCCTCCTGCCTGCTCGGGCTCGCCACGATCGGCGACGGTTTCGTGTACCTGATGCTGCAACGCCGCGAGGAGCTCAGCCTCGTGTGGTTCCCGATGCTGGCGGTCGGCACGAGCCTCGCGTACCTGCTGCTCGCCGCGCCGCTGGGCATCCTCGCCGACCGGATCGGCCGGCTGCCGGTGGTCCTCGGCGGCTACACGGCGCTGGGCCTGGCCTACCTGCTGCTCTTCGGCCCGGTCGGCGGGTGGCCGCTGCTCGTGCTGACCCTGGCGCTGCACGGGCTGTTCTACGCCGCCACCGACGGGGTCCTCATCGCCCTCGCCGGGCCGGTGCTGCCGGCACGGCTGCGCACCACCGGCATCGCGGTCGTCCAGACGGGGCAGGCGCTCGCGTACCTGGTGTCGTCCGTCCTCTTCGGACTCGCCTGGCAGGCGTGGGGCCCGCAGACCGCCAGCCGGGCCGCGGCCGCCGGGGTGGCCGTGGTCGTGGTCGGGACACTGCTGCTGCTGAGGAAACGGGGACCGGTGCGATGACACAGCTGTCGAACAAGGCACGGATCGGCGTGCTCGCCGCCGCCGTCGTCGTGCTCGCGGGCGTCGCGGCGGGCTACACGGCGCTCGCCGCCGACCGTGCCGAGCCGGCGGCCGCGACCGGGACCGGGACCGGGCAGGACGCCGCCGTCACGCTCACGCCGGGGCCGCGCCTGCTCACGATCACCGACCGGCACCTCGCGACCGTGGCCGCCGCGGACCCCACCGGTCCGCGCACCGTGTCCACAGTGGAGTGTCTGCGGGTGTACGCGGCCGCCGGCACGGGCGTGTGCCTGCGACCGCAGACCGCGTGGGCCTACGAGGTGGTCGTCCTCGACGCCGACCTGCGCCCCCGGCAGACCGTGGCCGTGCCCGGCCTGCCCAACCGCGCCAGGGTCTCGCCGTCGGGCCGGTTCGTGGCGTGGACCGTCTTCGTCGGCGGCGACTCCTACACCAGCAGCGGGTTCTCCACCCGCACCGGCATCCTCGACACCCGGACGGGCACGACCGTCAGCTCGCTGGAGGAGCTCACCGTCATCCACGAGGGTAAGCCCTACCGCAACGTCGACGTGAACTTCTGGGGCGTCACGTTCGCCGCCGACGACAACCGGTTCTACGCGACGATGTCGACGGCCGGCCGCCGGTACCTGGTCCGTGGGGACCTCGCCGCCCGCACCGTCGAAACCCTGCGCGACAACGTCGAGTGCCCCTCGCTGTCGCCGGACGGCACCCGGATCGCGTTCAAGCAGGCGATCGACGCCGACCCGCAGCGCGGCTGGCGGCTGTCGGTGCTCGACCTCGCCACCATGCGGTTGACACAGACCGCGGAGCAGGCGAGCGTCGACGACCAGGCGGCCTGGCTGGACGGGTCCACCCTCGGGTACACGCTGCGCCAGGATGACGGCCGCCCCGACGTCTGGTCGGTGCCCGCCGACGGCACGGGCGCGCCCCGCCTGCTGATCCCGGGCGCGGAGTCGCCGGCGCCGCTGGCTGTCTGAATCCGGTCACCGCGTGGGTGACCGCCCCGGTCGGCCAGTACGACTGCTACGGCGGCGCCAACCAGAAGTGGTGGTGGTCCTGACCTTGCCGGTACGGTCGCGGCGTGAGAACGCGCAGCGCCGTGGCAGCGCTGGTGGCCGGGGTGTTGATCGGGGGCGTCCCGGCGCCGGCACAGGCCGAGACCGTCCGCGAGCAGCAGTGGTGGCTCGGCGCGCTCGGCATGGCGAAGGCCCAGCAGGTCAGCAAGGGTGACGGCGTCGTCGTCGCGGTGCTCGACACCGGCGTCGACGGCGCCCAGCCGGACCTGTCGGGCGCGCTGCTGCCCGGCGCCGGCACCAACGGCGTGGCGAGCGAGAAGGGGTGGGACGACCCCGACGGCCACGGCACCCAGATGGCGACGGTCCTGGCGGGCCGCGGCGGCGACGGGGCGAACCGTGTGCTCGGCATCGCACCGAAGGCCAAGGTCCTGCCGATCGCGATCCCGATCGGCAACAGGGCGGCCGGCGGCGCGCCCGCGGGGACGCTCGCCGAGCCGATCCGCTACGCCGCCGACCACGGCGCGAAGATCATCAACATGTCGTTCACGCTCACCGACGACGAGCTGAAGCAGCCGGAGCTGGACGCCATCGCGTACGCACGCGCCAAGGGAGCCGTCCTCGTCGCCGCCGGCGGCAACCGCCCCCAGGGCGACGACCACGTGCCGCTCCCGGCCCGCTACCCCGGCGTCATCACCGTCGCCGGCACGACCCGCACCGGCGGGCTGTGGGACGGCTCGATCGCCGACCCGACCGTCGACATCGCCGCGCCGGCGCAGGACATCATCGGCGCCGCCCCGAAGTCCCGTTACCCCTCCGGTTTCGCGATCGGCTCGGGCACGAGCGGCGCCGCCGCGATCGTCTCCGGCCTCCTCGCGCTGATCTGGTCCAGGCACCCCGGGCTGGACGCGGCCAACGTCGTCAACCGCCTCTTCGCCACCGCCCGCGACAAGGGCGCGCCGGGCCGCGACGACAGCTTCGGCCACGGGCTGATCGACCCGTACGCGGCCCTGACCGCCACCGTCCCGCCGGTCACCGCCGACCCGCTCGGCCCGCTCGGCCCGACCGCGGCGCCGTCCCTGTCTGCGCCGCCCGCCACCCACGCGCCGCCGCCGCGGGCTTCAGGCGACGGCCTGGGCACTCCCGCGATCCGCGCCGCGGTCGTCGGCGGCGGATCGCTCCTGCTGGCGCTGCTGCTCGTCTTCGGCGTCGCCCGCCCGCTGCTGCGCGGCCCACGCCGGCGCCGCTGACCCACCTCCGTGGCACGCCGGGCCCGCTCCCACCGGGCGACGGGCACCGCCTTCGTGGCCTGGGGCCGGCTCACGGTGGGCGGCGGGGCGACTTCCGGGCGGTGGCGAAGCCGAGGCCTGCTTCCGAGGCGCCGCGGGCGGTTCCCGCAGGCCGTTCCCGCGGGCCGCTCCCGGAGGCGGCTCTGGAGGCGGCTCCCGGTGGCGGCGGGTGGCGGCGGGTGGCTACCGGACAGTGGTGGCGAGGCCGGGGCCGGACAGGTGGGGCAGGGCCGCGGCGGTGCGGCCCGTGAGCAGGAGCAGCAGCGCGGAGATCGGGCCGCGGACCTCGTCGCCGGTGTCGGGGCCGGCGGCCCAGGTCGTGTCGGTGGCGACCAGGCGGACCCGGCGCAGCCGGCGGCGGGCCCAGAAGGGCCAGCCCATCGTCCACACCCGGGTCGCGGCGGCGGCCGCGGCGGCCGGCGGCACCGGGTGCGGCAGGCCGAGCGGGACGGCGATGTCCTGCCAGTGCACGAGGATGTCGGGCACGATGTTGCGGTAGCTGGTCACGGCCGGCAGGCGGCGGGAGTCCGCGTGCTCGCGCAGCTCGGCGACGAGGCGCCCGGTGGACCGGGCCGCGTGCCGGACGGCCAGGTCGTGGTTGAGACGGTCGAAGCTGCCCCGGGCCCGGGCCGCTTCGCGCAGCATGGTGGCGAGGCCCGGCGGCTGCGACGCCAGCGCGACGTGGGCGGCCACGTCGCGGACGGTCCAGCCCGCGCACAGCGACGGCGCGCCCCACTGGTCGGCGGTGAGGCCTTCGAGCAGGTCGGCGAGGCTCCGGCGCTGCTCGGCGATGACCTGCCAGCTCATCTCGGCGTCCATGACGGCTCCGCTGCTATAGTCAGATTCTCTGACCAATGTAGTCAGAGAGGCTGACCAACGTCAAGGACGGTGACCGTGTCGCTCAACGCGGGCCTGCTGCTGTTCATCCCGTACCGGGCGATGGAGAACAGGGTCTTCGCCGCGCTCGCCGCCGCCGGGTTCGGCGACGTCACCCCGGCGCAAGCGAAGGTGTTCCAGCGCATCGCGGAGGACGGCAGCAGGCTCACCGACCTCGCCGAGCAGGCGCAGATCACCAAGCAGTCCGCCGGCTTCCTCGTCGACCAGCTGGAGCGGGCGGGCTATGTCGAGCGCGCCCCCGACCCGACCGACGCCCGCGCCCGGCTCGTCCGCGTCTCCGCCCGCGGCGCCGCGGCCGTCACCGTCGCCGCGGCCGCCGTCGCCGAGGTCGAGGCGGAGTGGGCGGCCCACCTGGGCGCCCGCCGGATGACCCAGCTCCGCGCGATCCTCACCGACCTGCGGGAGATCACCGACCCGTACGCGTGATGCCGCCCGCGTCAGCCGGTCGTGGTGGTCTTCGTCGTCGTGGCGGTCGGGGCGCCGCCGTCGCAGGTGACGGACATCCTGATGGTGACGTTGCCGCGCTTGAAGGCGACCTCCGCCGTGGCCGCCGGGCCGCCGTTGAAGGTCGTGACCTTGTAGCCGTCCGCCGGGTCCGGGGACGTCAGCCGCACGCGCCCGGCGCCGTCGCAGGTGGCGGTGACCGTGCCGCCGGTGGAGGAGAGGGTCTCCGAGCGCGGCGGGTCCGAGGCCGGCGGCGGGGGCGGCGGCTCGGTCGTGGGCGCCGGTTCGGTGGCGTCGGCACCGCCGGAGGAGCCCGCCGGTGCAGGCGCGGCCGTCCCGCCGCCGCCGGGGCTGCCGCCGCCCGGAGCGCCGCTGCCGGCGCCGCCGGTCCTCGGGGCGCC
>NZ_JBFANF010000135.1:0-10528 GCF_040674675.1 Dactylosporangium sp. NPDC049742
TCCGGTCCTACTCGGAGGTGCCACTGCAATGGACGAGATCTTCGGAACCGATTGACCAGGTAGGCGGTGAACGGAACCGACTCGACGTGGGCCGTTCACCGCCGTACCGTCGGCCGGAATGGAGGGTGGAAATGGCACTCGCCCGCAAGAACTCGCGCCGGATCGTGGTCGACGGCGTGGTGTACCGGTGGACGGTCAGCCGACGACCGTCATACAGCCAGGGCCTGGGTGAATCGCCACTCTCCTTCGCCGTCGAACTCGCGGACGATCCGGCGGGTCGGCTGCTTGTGACGCTGGCGGTTGCGCGGCCAGACAACTGGCTGGAGCTGCCAAGCGGCGTGGTGACGCCGGCACTGGTCGCACGGTGCATCACCGATGCGAGGGACGCCGGCTGGGACCCGCGACGGCGGGGACCGGCGCTGCGGGTCCACCTGCCGGTCCAGGTGGCGGAGTGACCATCCAGCCCTGATAGTCACGCAGTTAGTCACGCAGAGATACAGAAGAGGCCGTTTCCGACTCGCGGAAACGGCCTCTGACCTGTCGTGGGCGATACTGGGATCGAACCAGTGACCTCTTCGGTGTGAACGAAGCGCGCTCCCGCTGCGCCAATCGCCCGTGACGTTTGTGCACTCTACCTGATCCACCCCGTCCGTCGCATCTTTGGGGGGTCGGGTGGGGTGTGTCAGCGGATGCGGGCGAGGTTGATTTCGCGGGAAGGGTGGCGGCGGAGGTATTCGCCTTCGAGTTCGGTGGTGCGGCGGGTGTGGTTGGCCAGGGCGCTGTCGGGGCCGTGGCGGAGGGCGTCGTGGCGGGTGCCGTGCAGGCTGGCCAGCTCGCGGAGCAGTGCTTCCTCGGTCAGGGCGCCTGGGGAGACGCCCTGCACGATGTCGTCGGTGGGCATGTACCGGCGTGTACCCAGCGGGTGGCGGGCTACACGAGGGTGAGGCTGAAGTCGTCCGCGTAGTAGGAGGGCTGGCCGTACCAGCCGTGCACGAAGACCGTCACGGAGGTGGTGGTGGCGCCGGTGGTGAAGGTGACGGACAGCGGGGCGTAGGCGTTGCCGGTGCCGGGGGTCCAGGTGCTGGCGTTGACGCCGGTGCCGGTCGCGCCGATGTACACGTAGCTGCCCTGGACGTAGCCGGTGAGCCGGTAGGTGCGGTTCGGCTGGACCGTGACGGTCTGCTGGCACTGTGCCGTGTCGCCCGCGGTGACGGCGCCGGCGAGGGCGCGGGTGCCGGAGCGGACGGGGCTGGTGACCACGGAGCAGCGACTGCCCGTCCACGGCGCGAGGGATCCGGTCTCGAAGCCGCCGTTGGCCAGTACACCGGCGGGCGGCGAAGACACGGAGGCCGACGCCGACGGCGAGCGCGACGCGGACGGGGAGACCGACGGCGACGCGGACGGGGAGACGGTGGGCGAGGCGGACGGCAGCGTGGACCACGGCACCTGCGGCGACCGGTAGTAGTTGATCCCCTGCACGGTCCAGCGCGGGCCCTGCGCGCCGAGGCGCACCTTGAACGTGTCCCAGTTGCGCGCGGACTGCGGCGACCACGCGAGCTCCGCCAGGGCGGGCATGCGCGGGAACGCCATGAACTCGATGTCGGCGAGGGTGCGCAGCGTCTCGCTCCACAGTGGAGCCTCGACGCCGAGGATCGAGGCGGCCGGGACGCCGGGGAGGTAGGTGCCGGGGTCCCAGTTGTAGGCGGTCTGCACCTCGATGAGGCCGGCCCAGGTCAGGCCGAGCGGCGTCGCGTTGGTGTACTTCATGTCGAGGTAGGTCTTGTTCGCCGGGGAGAGCAGGATCTTGTCGCCCTTGCTGACGGCGGAGCTGAGGTCGGCGTCGGAGGTGCCGGTGCCCCAGAACTGCGCGACGCGGCCGGCGGTGTGGTCCGCCTGGCCGATCTGGTGCCAGCCGACGACGGTCTTGTTGAGCGCGCCGGCGAAGGGCTGGACGCGGTTCATGAACGTGCGGTAGTCCGCCTCGCTGGTGCTGTGCGCCTCGTCGCCGCCGAGGTGCAGGTACGGGCCGGGGGTCAGGGCGGCGAGCTCGTTCAGGACCTGCTGCACGAAGGTGTAGGTGACCTCCTTCGAGACGCAGAAGGAGCTGAAGCCGACCTCGGTGCCGGTGTAGAGCGCGGGCGCGACGCCGTTGCAGTTGAGCTCCGCGTAGGAGGCGAGCGCCGCGTTGGTGTGCCCCGGCATGTCGATCTCGGGCACGATCGTGATGTGCCGGGCGGCGGCGTAGGCGACGAGGTCGGTGTACTGGGCCTTGGTGTAGTAGCCGCCGGCGCCGCCGCCGACCTGGGTGCTGCCGCCGACGGTCGCCAGGCGCGGCCACGCGTCGACGACGATGCGCCAGCCCTGGTCGTCGCTGAGGTGCAGGTGCAGCACGTTCAGCTTGTACTGGGCGATCTCGTCGATGTACCGCTTGACGGTGTCGACGCCGAAGAAGTGCCGGGACACGTCGAGCATCGCGCCGCGGTAGGCGTAGCGCGGCCGGTCGACGATCCGTCCGCCGGCGACGGTCCACGGCCCGCTCTGCACGGTCCGGGCCTCGACGGTGGGCGGCAGCAGCTGGCGGAGGGTCTGGACGCCGTGGAACAGGCCGGCCGGCGTCTGCGCGCGGATGGTGAGCAGCGACGCGGTCACGTCGAGCTGGTAGCCCTCGGTGCCGACGCTGGCGTCCGCGCCGGACAGCAGCAGCGCGATGCCGCTCGACGGCGTGCCGCTGCCCGTGGTGACCGGCAGCGCGTAGCCGGTCGAGGGGCGCAGCAGGGCCGCGAGGGCGTTGCCGACGTCGAGCGACTCGGTCTGGATGTCGGTCCCGGAGCCGAGCGTGAACGTGACGCCGCCGGCCGGCTGGACGGACGCGGGCGCGGGCACCACGTCCTGGAGGCTCACCACGGCGGCGTCGGCTGGTGGCGCCGCGATGGTCCAGACGGCCCCCACGGTGACGGTCGCGAGGGCGAGTGCGGCGGCGAGCAGGGCGGGACGTTGCACGGCGTCCTCCAACAGGAAAACTCATAGTAAAGTTTCCTGTTAATTGATGGCCTCCACTGCCCGGCTGTCAAGGGCTCCCAGGACCGGCTCATCGCAGCAGCGCCGCGAGCAGGTCGGCCCCGAGCGCCGCGGTGGCGGTGAGGTCGAGGGTGTGCCGCACGTACCGGCCGCGGCGCGTCGTCTGCAGCAGCCCCGCCTTCTTCAGCACGGCCAGGTGCCGGGACACCTCGGGCGGCGTCAGGTGCCAGGCCTCGGCCAGCTCGCCGGTGGTGTGCGGCCCGCGCGCCAGGGTCCGGCACAGCCGCTGCCGCACCGGGTGCGCGAGCGCGTCCAGCCGGGCCCGCACGAGGTCCATCGACAGCGGCCGTCCCTGGGACGCCGCCGGGTACTGCACCACCGGCCGCCACCCCGGCGCGTGCACGGTGAGCAGGTGCGGGCGGCCGTACACCGACGGGATGAACGTGACGCCGTCGCCGGCGGCGCTCGTCGAGCTGTCCTGCAGCTTGTCGATCCGGATCCTGGTGCCGCCCGCGGACGTGTCGAGGGTGACCGCCGGCGACACCGCCGTGAGGGCCGCCGCGATGCCGTGCCGCGCGAACAGGTCGGCCTTGTGCCGCGCGTCGGCGGCGAGCTGGTGCTCGACCTGCCGCCACGCGTCGAGGAAGAACGCCTCCGCGCACGCTTCCAGCAGCTCCCGTACCGCGGCCCGCACCGCCGACGGGTCGGCCAGCAGCCGCTCCGCGAACGCCGCCTGCCGCGGACCCCGCGCCAGGGCCAGCTCCAGCGCCCGGTCGAGGTCGCGGGGCAGCCGGGGCGAGCCGCAGCTCATGACGAGGGCCGCCGCCACGTACGTCTCGTCGGGGATCGCGTCGACCGCGTCGAGCTCCGCCGGCAGGGTCGGGCGGGGCCGGCCGGGCACGAGGAAGTCCGCGCGCGAGGACCGCCACAGGAACTCGGCCTCCAGCAGCCGGTCGGCGAGCGCCGGCTTCAGCCCGGCGAGGGTCGCGCCCGCCCACGCCTGCAGCGCCGGGTGGTGGGCCGGCTCGGCGAGGACGTGCAGCATCGAGGTGAGCTCGGCGAGCGGCGACGGCGCGAACACGCACCGCTCCGCGGGCATCCCCGTGATGTCGATCGTCAACGCCACCCCCCCATCGTGCCAGCGCCCGGGCGCGCACGGGGCAACGCTTGACGGGTCCCGTCAACCCGCGTGATCGCGCCGGGTCGCGCGCCGCACCGTTGCCGCCATGCGATTCGGTCCCCGCCATGCGGCCGCGCTCGCCGTCGACGCTGTCGGCGCGGGTCTCCTGCGGCCGTTTCTCGTGGTGTACGGCCTGAGCGTCCTGCACCTGTCTGCCGCCGCCACCGGTCTGGCGCTGTCCGCGGGTCTCCTCGCGGGCCTGGTCGCCGTGCCGCTCACCGGCCGGTGGCTCGACGCCGGGGGCGGCCCGTTCCGCGCCCGGGTCCTGCCGGTCGTCACCACCCTGGTCGTCCGGGTCGCCGGCGTCGGCGTGCTGCTGGCCGCGCACGGCGTGGCCGCGTTCTCGGTCGCGTCGCTGCTGCTCGGGATCGGCAACCAGGTCTGGCCGCAGGCGCACGCCGCGCTCGTCGCCACCCTGGCCGCGCCCGAGCCGGCCGACGCGCCCCTCGCGGCGGCCCGGTCGCTGCGCAACGCGGGCCTCGGCGCGGGCGCGCTGCTGGCGGCGCTCGCCGTCGCCGGGGGGCCGGACGTGCTGCGCCTGCTGGCCGCCGGCACCGCGGCCGGCTACGGGGTCGCGGCCGTGCTGGTGTGCACCGTCGTGGTGCCGCCCGCCCCGCTCGTGCGCACCGGGCGGGCCCGGGCGGGCCGGGTGCCGGGCATGGCGGTGCTGGTGTGGGCGAACCTGCCGTTCGCGCTGTGCTTCGCGGTCCTGGAGGTGGCGCTCCCGGTCGTGCTCACCGAGCAGCTCGGCGCGTCCCCGGCGTGGCCGGCGATCCTGTTCGCCGGCAACACCGTCCTGGTCGTGGCGCTGCAGGTGCATCTGGTGGTCCGGCTCCGGCACCTGTCGAGGCGGGCCGTGCTGGCCGCGTCCGGGGTCGTGCTCGCCGCGTCGTACCTGGGCTTCTGGGCGTGCGGCGCGGCCGGCGCACCGCTCGCCGCCCTGTGCGCGGTCGCGGTCGCGTACACCCTGGGCGAGATCCTCTACGCGGGCAGCGGCACGGCGCTCGTCACCGCGGCCGCGCCCCCGCACCGCCTCGGCCACGCCCTCGGGCAGTGGCAGCTGTCCACCGGACTCGCCAACGCCGCGGCGCCGGCGCTGCTGCTGGCCCTGCTCGACGCCGGCCCCGGCGTGCTCTGGCCGGTGCTGGCCGGCACGACCCTCCTGGGCGCCGCGGCGATCCACCGGCGGGCCCCTGAGGTGGCCTCCGAGGTGGCCTCTGCGGTGGCCCCGGAGGCGGCGCCGGAGCCTGTCCCGGCGGTTCGCTGAAACCGGAACGGCATTCACGTCCGACGTTCCGCCACAATTGGGGGGAACGGTAGGCCAGGACTTGCGGGCGCCAATAGACTGCGACTCTCACGAGTGCGGTGCCGACGGCGCGCCGCCGAACAGATGGTGGTGCGGTCGATGAGGGTCCATCCGCGTCAGGAGCTGTTGTCGATCTGGAAGGCCGTGGTCCGCAATTCCCTGAGAAACAAGACCTGGGAATGGGGCGGGCGCGACGGGCGCAACTCGATCAGCGACGCGGAGCAACTGCTGTGCCTCCTGCTGCCGGCGACCCAGGTCGACGCGTTCCGGCTGGAGCGGCCCGACGAGACCAGCGAGGCGATGATCGCGGCCCTGCGGCCGATGGGTGGCGCGACGGATATCGCGCCCTACCTGATCGGGCTGCTCCGGGAGTACTTCACCACCTATTCCGACAAGGAGACCGGCACGCCGGTCTTCGCCGGTGGCAGCTACTTCAAGACCCGGCCCGGCGTCGAGGTCACCAAGGAGCAGGTGGACCTGTCGATCGTCGACTCGTATTCGACGTCGATGACGCTGTCACTGGCGACATTGGGATTCGTGACGGTCTATGAGCCGGAGACCCAGCGCGAGCAGGTGAAGGCCGACCTGCAGGATCTCAAGGCGCGCGCCCAGGTCCGCCTCAGCGCGGCGATGATCGGGCTGCTGCGCAGCTTCACCGTCAACGTCTTCACCGCCGACGACGAGGAAGGCCGGATCCTCTACGGCACGATCAACCAGAGCGGGTTACCGGCCCGGGCCGTCGTCTCCCAGCTGCGGCGGGAGCTGCGCGAGACGATCGCGAGTTTCAGCAACGTGACGATCGGCTCCGGCAACGCGCCGGAGGACCTCGCCCAGTCCGACCGGCTCTTCGAGTGTGGCTGGTCGTGGGGCGTCGTGGCCAACGCGCCGGTCATCGAGACCGTCGAGGACGTGGGCCGCCAGCCCGACGGGGTCGCGATCGACAAGCCCTACCTGTACTTCACCGTCACCGCCCTCGACGCGATCGAGGACCTGCAGTCCGAACGCACGCGCATCCTGAACCTGCTCAACGAGGAGCAGCTGCGGCTCGCGCAGGCGTTGCAGCTGCGGTACGACCTGACCCGGTCCTACTGGGCGGCCGTGGCGACGTTCGGCACCGGCCGGTGGCCGGTCGAGGACATCCCGTGGCGCACGGTGGACGACGTGGAGTCCGTCTACTTCACCCTGCTGGTCACCTCCCTCGCCGTGAAGGGTCTCGCCCGCGAACGCGGCTCCGACACGGAGCTGAGCCGGATCGGCGACGTGCTGATCAACCTGGCCGAGCGGGCCCGGCTGATCACCCGCCCGCTCAAGGACGACCCGATGCTGCTGCTGCACGTGCCGGGCGTGCTGCTCAACCTGGAGGGCACCGAGACGGTCGGCCCGCCGCTGCACTGGCCGATCACGGAGTTCGCCGCGCTGCTCATGCAGCGCACGCACGCGATCGCCGGCCTGCTCGGCGAGTCGCAGAAGCGGTCGGAGCTGATCGACCTCGCCGACCGGGTGTGGGACCACCTCGGGCGGCGCAGGATCAACGACGCGCCGGGTCAGGGCCTGTGGGACCAGCCGAAGTCGGCCTTCGCCGGAATCGACACGCACTACGATCTGCCCTCGTGGTACTACACCGTCCGCGTGGTGCAGGCGCTCGTCGGCGCCGCGAAGACGGTGGTCCGGCCGACGCTGCGCAGCGACGCGCTGCACAGTCTGGCGCTCGACCTTCTGAATGAGGCGGACCACTTGTTCGACAAGGAACTGCTGGCCGGGTCGATCGACGGCCGTGGACCGCTGAGCCGGGAGCTCCAGCGGGTCCGCGCCGACCTGCTGCGCGCCCGGGAGCTGGTGTCGTCGCGGCCGGGCACCTCCACGGCACTCACGATCGAGGCGCTGCAGAAGCTCGACCAGCTCGAGAACGCCCGCAAGAACGTCTCCGAGGACTGACGCATGCTGGTCTTCGCGGCGTCGGACAAGGGTGGCACGGGCCGGTCGGTCACCAGCAGCAATCTCGTCTACCGCAGCGCCCTGGCGGGCAACGACGTGTGCTACCTGGACTTCGACTTCGGCTCGCCGACCACGGGCGCCATCTTCCAGATCAACTCGATCCTGCGCGGCACCAGCCGCGGCGGGCTGCACTCCTACCTGGACGGCTCGCGGCCGAGCCCGGAGCGGCTGGACGTGTGGGCCGAGTCCGACCGCAAGAGCCTGCGGCAGCGGCCGGCGCAGGCGGGCCGGATGGTGCTGTTCCCCGGCGACCGCGGCAAGGGCGAGTTCCCGATCGACAAGGACATCGTCGACCGCTGCGTCAAGCTCTTCCTCCAGGTGGAGGAGGAGTTCGACCTGGCGCTGATCGACCTGAGCTCGGGCCGCTCCTACGCCACGGAGATGGTCCTCGCCGCGACCGCGCGGCCGGAGCTGCAGAACGTCGGGCAGCGGTGGCTGATCTTCCACCGGTGGACCCGGCAGCACGTGCTCGCGGCGGCCAACCTCGTGTACGGCGAGGGCGGCATTCTCGCGGTCGGCAAGCAATACGAGCACAAGCCGGAGCACCTCACCAATTCGCTGCGATTCGTCCGGACGGCGGTGGTCAATCCCGACGGGCCCGACGAATCGGCGAACCTGGAGGGACTCCGGCCGGCGCAGGCGTCGTGGCTGAAAGAGGTACACCAGGATCTGCTGGAATTGGCGAACCAGCAGAAGGTCGGTCGGACATTGACGCTTGGCGAAGTCCCGCTCGATCCCGTGCTACAGTGGCGGGAACAGCTTATTTCGGACAACGACGTTTCAGACCGCATGATCGCGAATGCGGCGACCGTGGACGCATTCGAGCTGCTCGCGGAAAAGATCATGATCGACTCCGCTTGGGGGACGCCATGAGCGTATCTGAGGTGGTGTTCCGGGAGTCGGTCGCGCAGCGTGAGGTCGCGTCGATCCCGCTGTCCCACGTCTCGATCGAGCTGGGCCACCTCTACGCCGAGCAGTTCAACGGCGGCGACATCGACGCGATGCGCCGGCACTTCGCCGAGATCGCGCCCTGGGTCGAGGCGGCGCGGCAGTCCGCCGCCCGCCGGGCCGGCCGCACCCGCCCCCGGATCAGCACCTGCTTCCTCGTCGACGACTACTTCACCCGCTTCAGCACGCCGGCCGAGCTGATCCCGCTGCTGGTCAAGGCCGCAACCGAGGCGGGCCTGACGATCGACTACCTGGCCCGCGAGTCCGGCTGCGCGACCACCGACCGCGGCATCCCGCTGGCGGACATGCTGGTCTCCCGGATCGTCGACGACCCGCCGCCGCTCACCAACGGCTGGCGGCCGCCGTCGTCGGAGTCCGGCTGGCTGTGCAACGGGGTGCGCTCGCCGCAGTCGGTGCCGACGGCGATGAACGGCGCCGCGAAGTGGCAGAAGCCGCAGGAGAACGCCGCGAACCGGCACTCGATCTTCCTCGACGTGGAGCTGTGGAGCGACGAGCCCGGCGGCCGGCTCTGGTCGTGCCCGCTGCTCGCCGCGGTCTGGCAGCTGCTGCGCCTCGGCATGCTGCGGTACCAGAGCGAGGACCCGGCCAGGCCGGCGCGGTGGCACGGCGACCTGCCCGCCGAGTGGGAGCAGCTGCCGGCGATCGTCAGGCTCAACGAGCAGGCCGACCCGTTCAGCGCGTACCAGACCTATTCGATCCTGAGCGGCCGCTTCGTGCCGGTCGAGACGGCGGTGCGCACGATCCTCGGCCAGACCTCCGTCGAGGCGGCGGTCCTGGAGCAGCTGACCACCCGGGCCCGCGCCGAGGGCATCGAGCTGCCGGCGACGCTCATCGAGCGGATCAGGTACGCGTTCCCGTAAACCGCATACCAGCGGCGGGCTCGCCGCCCGGCCCACGTCGCCGGCGATGGACTCGAACAGCACATACGCTGCGCTCATCCCAACCGCGACTGCGACGATCGCCCGCACGTGCATTCCTCGACGGCCTGCTGTACTGCATTCTGCGCGGTCAGAGCGTCGGCCACGTGGGCGGCTCGATACCAAGTCGGCTCAGTGCTGTCGCGCGAACGTGCCACTCCCACAGGCAGCCGGCCCTCTGTCCGTCTGCCGTCGCAACCTGATAATGGACTTTGCGAACCTCGTCAGGGTGGAAGGGGTCCCAGTCGATACCCCAGCTGTGCAGTCAGGCCTCCCAGGCCCAGTGCCAATCGCGCGACGGCACGTTGCTGCGCCATGAGAACACCACCACCCAGTCCGTCTGATCCATGCGGAAAAGGTAGCTGACGGCAGCGTCGATGGGATGCCCGCTTGCCTCCGGCGGCCAGGGCCGCGCGCCCTGGACTACGGCGGGCCGGGAAGCCCGGGGCGGGCTCCGAGTCCTCCCGGTCTGAAGCATGTTGCGGAAGCGCCCACCAGAGCCGCGTCACCCTGCGGACGCCGCTGGGAGAAATCTGGGAGACGATGTTGCCCAACAGGCCCCAGAGCGCCGCCGCGAACCAACGGAGACCTATACCGTGACCTGCGTCTTTGTCCGCGCGGGCAGGTCCGGAGGAGAAGTTGACCTTGTTCACACCGAAGAGGTCACTGGTTCGATCCCAGTATCGCCCACCGCAGGTCAGAGGCCATGTCGAGATGATCGACATGGCCTCTTTCCTTGCCCTCAGTGACTAAGTGAGTGACATTGCATCGAACCTTTGATCCCGTCACCCACATCGGAGGGCCATCGCAATGCCTCGCATCTCCAACCCCGTCGTGCTGCGCGCCTGGCGTCATCGCGGCGAGGAGGGCAAGATCCACTACATGGCGGTGTACGCGGACGGCAAAGAGCGCCACCTGCACGTGAACGCTGGAACTCCGCTCTACGACGTTCTCGACAGCCACCTTCTCGCCCAGGGGTACACCGGGCCGAAGAGCGGCGATCCGGCTACTGAGGAGTAGGTGACGGCGGGCGCAACCATCGGTTGGTTGCGCCCGCCGTTGTCCGACTCCGGTCCGGCGTTCGCCTACCTCTCTTCGGCGAAAATTCTGTCCATGGCGACCGCGCCGCCGAGCAGCACGGGG
>NZ_JBFANF010000136.1:0-9950 GCF_040674675.1 Dactylosporangium sp. NPDC049742
CCGCCGTCGCCGACGCCCGCGGCGGCCAGCCGACCCTCGACGTGCGGGGCAGCGCCCTGCCCGGCGCCCCCGGCGACGTGCTGCTGGCCGAGGCCCGGTCGGCGGCGCTGCTCGTCGTCGGCTCACAGGGCCGCGGCGCCCTCGCGGCGGCCCTGCTGGGGTCCGTAGGGGTGCACGTCGCCACGTACGCGACCGGCCCGATCGTCGTGGTCCGCGGCCGCGCCGACACCGCGATCGGGACGGTGGTCGCCGGCATCGCCGACCCCGCGACGGCGGAACGGGTCCTCACCGCCGGCTTCGAGGAGGCCCACCGGCGCGGCTGCGCCCTCGTCGCGATCCACGCCCCGACCCCACCGCCGACGGAAGCCTCTCCGTCCGGGTTGGGCACGCTGGTCCGGTCCGACGTGACCGAGACCGTCACCCACCTGCGGACCCTGTTCCCGACGGTGCCGGCGGAGATCGAGCCCACCACGGGAAACCCGGCAGACGTCCTGGTGGCAGCGTCCCGCAGCGCCCAGCTCGTCGTCCTCGACGCCGGCTCCGCCCCATCCCTGGACCCGGTCAACCACCACCTGCTACTCCGCGCCGACTGCCCCGTCCTGCTCCTGCGCGACACCCTCTGACCACCGGCCGGGAACACACACGACAACGGTGCCAGCCACGTACAGGCCGCCGCCGTCTCCTGCACCAAGCGGCCGGCGGGCACGCCCCACACCGCTTCCACACCGCGGCGGCGGTGACGGCTCCTACGGCGCCACGGCGGTGACGGAGGCGCGGAGGCCAGCGAGCGCCTCCTTCCCGCGGGCCGGACAGCCGGCAGCACCCACGGCTTACAGCGCGGCGGCGGTGATGGCGGCGCGGAGGCCGGCGAGCGCCTCGGCGCGGACACCGGTCAGGACCGGGTCGGCGGTCACAGCCGCGGCGCGGAGATCAACAGGGCGCGGGGTACCGGCGGTCGCGGCGCGAATGCCTTCGATGAGCGCCGGCGCCCACGTTCCGCCGACGACGGATTGCAGCCGGCCACCGCGGCGCTTCCGGCACGGCGATGGCGACGGCGACCCGGAGGCCGATGACTGCCTCCTTCGCGCGGGCCAGGCAGCCGCCGGCGGCCGGCGCTTCCGGGCGCGGCGGCGGTGATGGCGGCCCCGAGATCGGTGAGCGCCGCTTCAGGCGGGCCGGGCAGCCGGCGACACCCAGCGCTTCCGACGCGGCGGCGGTGATGGCGGCCCGGAGGCCAGCGAGCACTTCGGCGCAGACGCCGGTCAGGACCGGGTCGTTTGCCACGGTCGCAGCACGGATGCCGACGACGAGCGCTGGTCCCCAAGTGCCGCCGATGCCGGTTTACAACCAGCGGCCACCGCGGCGCTTCCAACGCGGCGGCGATGATGGCGGCCCGGAGCCCGGTGAGCGGCTCCTTCTCGCAGGCCGGACAGCCGGGCGGCACCCAGCGCTTACAACGCGGCGGTCGTGATGGCGGCGCGGAGGCCAGCGAGCGCCTCGGCGCGGACGCCAGTCAGGACCGGGTCGGTGGTCACGGTCGCCGCGCGGAGGCCGACAGAACGCGGCGTGCGGGCGGTCGCGGCGCGAAATGCCCTCAATGAGCGCCGGCCCCACGTGCCGCCGACGACGATTTTGCAGCCGGCGGCCACCACGGCGCTTCCTGCACGGCGGCGGTGACGGCGGGCCGGAGGCCAGCGAGCGCCTCGGCGCGGACGCCAGTCAGGACCGGGCCGGTGGTCAGCGTCGCGGCGCGGAGGCCGGCGGGGCGCGGGGGTGCGGGCGGCCGCGGCACGGATACCCTCAATGAGCGCTGGCCCCCACGTGCCGCCGGTGCCGGTTTGCAACTGGCGGCCGCCGCGACGGTGGTGATGGCGGCTCAGAGGCCAGCGAGCGCCTCCTTCTCGCAGGCCGGACAGCCGGGCGGCACCCAGCGCTCACGACACGGCGGGCCGGAGGCGAGGCGAGCGCCTCCTTCCCGCAGGCTGGGCAACCAGCGGCACCCAGCGCTTACAGCGCGGCGGCGGTGACGGCGGCGCGGAGGCCGGCGAGCGCTTCGGCGCGGACGCCAGTCAGGACCGGGTCGGTGGTCACCGTAGCGGCGCGGAGACCGACAGGGCGCAGGGTCCGGGCGGTCGCGGCGCGAAGGCCCTCGACGAGCGCCGGCCCCACGTGCCGACGATGACAGTTTTTGCAGCCGGCGGCCACAGCGGCGCTTCCGGCACGGCGATGGCGATGCGGACCCGGAGGCCGGCCAGCGCCTCCTTCCCGCCGGCCGGACAACCGCGCGGCACCCGGCGACTGCTCGGCCAGCAGCCGCGGCCCGCCGACGGCGGGCGCCTCCTTTCCGCGGGCCGGACGGCCGGCGGCACCCACGGCTACAGCGCGGCGGTGGTGATGGCGGCGCGGAGGCGGGCGAGTGCTTCGGCGCGGACGCCGGTCAGGACCGGGTCGGTGGTCACCGTAGCGGCGCGGAGGGCGACGGGGCGGGGGGTGCGGGCGGTCGCGGTGCGGATGCCCTCGATGAGCGCCGGGCCCCACGTGCCGCCGATGACGATCTCCTGCGGGTCGGCGAGGGCGACGGTCGCGGCGACGACGCCGGCGACCGCGTCGCAGACCGCGGTGGCGGTCGGTGAGCCTGGGGTGCAGCGGTCCAGGAGTCGGGCGACGTCGATGGCGGTGGAGTTGTCCCGGCGCAGGCCGAGTTCGGCGAACAGTTCGATGAAGCGGACGGCGCGGCCCTGTGGGCCGGTGGTCAGCAGGTGGGCGATCTCGCCGGCCAGGCCGGTCCGGCCGCGGCGGATCTCGCCGTCGTTGACGATCGCGCAGCCGAGGCCCTCGCCGAGGTACAGGTAGGCGAAGTCGCCGTGGTTGCCGGCCTGGTCGCGTTCGGCGCGGGCGAGCCAGTTGACGTCGTTGTCGACGATCACCGGCCCCGTCACGAACGGGGTCAGGACAGCTACCGGGTCCAGCTCGCCGACGAGGAACGGCGCGTCGGGCAGTTGCACCAGCCGGCCGGTCGCCCGGTCCACCGGGTCGGCGGCGCCGACCACGGCCACCCGCACCGGGCCGCCACCACCAGCGTCGCCCAAGGCACCAGCGTCGCCCAAGGCACCGACCCCGCCCAAGGCACCGACGCCGCCGAACGCGTCGACACCGCCGGGCGCGTCGGCCAGGCCGGACGCATCGACGGCGCCGGGCGGGCCGGCAGCACCAGGCGCGGTGGTGGCAGGGGTGGCGGCGGCCGCCGGTACATCGGCAGCAAGCGCCGACGTGGCGGACGTGACCGCGGAGACGGCGGCGCGCAGGGCGGCGGCGACCTGATCGGGGTGGGCGGGGCGGCCGATCGGGCGGGTGTCGCGGGCGAGGGTGTCGCCGTGGGCGTTCAGGCACGACGCCACGACCCCCTCCGGCGCGATGGTGACCGCGAGGGCCAGCCCCACACCGGGAGCGAGCGCGTAGTAGGAGCCCACCCGGCCGCGGCCGCGGCCGCCCGGGGTGCGTTCGCCGGTGTCGGACACCAGGCCGCGCTCCTCGAGGCGGCGCACGCTCTCCCCCGCCGTCGGCTTCGAGATGCCGATCGCCGTGGCGAGCTCGGCCCTGGTCAGGCGGCGGTGCTCCATGAGGGCGCGCAGCACGTGCTCGTCGGTCACCGAACGGACCAGATCCACGAACCGCATTCTAGTCAGGAGCCTTGCCTGGAAGTGCGACCGGTCGTACAGTGCTACAAGTAAAGACACCTACCTAGAAAGGGGACGACCGTGGCACTGCCGCACTGGGAGGACACGCCCGCCGATCTCAGGGCGGCGACCCGCGAGATCAAGACGGCCCTGCGCGAGCGCATCGCCGCGTCCGGCCGGACCGTCGAGGAGGTGTTCGCGGTCGTCGAGCGCCGCGTGCAGGACGCCGTCGACGAGATCGGCGCGGCCCGCCGGCGTGGCGAGACGATCTGGCCGGTGATCGACTATGCCGACATCGCCGCGGGCACCGTCTCCGCCGCCGACGTGGCCCGCCTCAAGCGGCGCGGCTGCCTCGTCGTGCGCGGGCACTTCGCGCGGGAGCAGGCCCTCGGCTGGGACCGCGACATCGTCGACTACGTGGAGAGCAACCGGTTCTTCGAGCAGTACCGCGGCCCCGGCGACGACTTCTTCGGCAGCGTCGGCTCCAAGCCCGAGATCTACCCGATCTACTGGTCCCCGGCCCAGATGCAGGCGCGGCAGAGCGAGCGCATGGCCACGGTGCAGGCGTTCCTGAACAGTCAGTGGAAGCACGAGTCGGACGGCGTGCAGTGGTTCGACCCGGGGCGCGACTCGCTCTACCCCGACCGGATCCGCCGCCGGCCCGAGGGCGCCGACTCCGCCGGTCTCGGCACGCACCTCGACCCGGGCACCCTGGACCTGTGGATGACGCAGGCCTACCAGCAGGCGTTCCGGCACCTGTTCGACGGCAGCGTCGAGCAGTACGACCCGTGGGACGCCGCCCACCGCACCGACGGCCCGCAGTACCCCGGATCGACGATGTGCTCGGCGTTCCGCACGTTCCAGGGCTGGACGGCGCTGTCCGACATGGACCACGACCAGGGCGTGCTGCACACCGTGCCGATCCCGGAGGCGATGGCGTACCTGATGCTGCGCCCGCTGCTGCCGGACGTGCCGGACGACGACATGTGCGGCGTGACCGTCAACCAGGTCTTCCCGGCCGGGCACAAGTGGCACGCACCGCTCATGGAGGCGCTGTCCGGCATCCCCGACGTGCGGGCCGGCGACTCGGTCTGGTGGCACTGCGACATGATCCACAGCGTGGCGCCGGTCGAGGCGCAGCGCGGCTGGGGCAACGTCATGTACATCCCGGCCGCCCCCTGGTGCCCGCGCAACGAGCGGTACGCAGCGTCGGTCCGCGAGGCGTTCCGCACCGGTGAGAGCCCCGGCGACTTCCCCGCCGAGCACTACGAGAAGGACTGGCCCAACCGCTTCCAGGAGGCGGACCTGAACGAGATCGGCCGGCGAGGACTCGGGCTGGATTTCCTCAACGCGGCCTGAACGGTGCCGATCCGCCGAAGGTCACGTCGTGCGGAGGAGAGCGCTGTGCCGGACAGTTTCCAGCAGACCCGTCGGCCGGCCCGGTCGATCATGTTCGTCGGGGTCATGGGCCAGGCCGTGTCGACCATCGGCGTCGGCGCCCTCGGCTTCTGGCTCCTGGACGCGACCGGGGCGGTCGAGATCGGCCTCGGGACGGCGGTCGCGTTCATCGCGGTGCTGACCGCGATGAACGCGTTCTCCGCGTACCTCGGGATCCGGCCGCTGCTGCAGGCCGCCGGGAAGGTCCTGGCGCACCTGGACGCGATGGTCACCGGCGACCTGACCCGCCGGCTCGACCTCAACCGCAAGGACGAGTTCGGGCTCATCGCCGACGCGCTGAACCAGGCGACCGGGTCGATCCACGGCGTCGTCCGTACCCTGGACGCCTCGGCCACCGCGCTGTCCGGCGCGTCCGGGGAGCTGCGCGACGTGAGCCAGGGCTTCGCCCGCAACGCCAACCAGTCCAGCAGCCAGGCGCAGGGCATCGTGACCGCCGCCGAGCAGGTGTCGCGCAACGTCGACACGGTCGCCACCGCGTCCAACGAGATGAGCGCGTCGATCCGGGAGATCGCGCAGAACGCGGCGCAGGCGGTGCGGGTCGGCGACGACGCGGTGCAGGCGGCCACGTCGACGAACGCGACCGTGGCCCGGCTCGGCGAGTCGTCGACCGAGATCGGCAACGTGGTCAAGGTGATCACGTCGATCGCCGAGCAGACGAACCTCCTCGCCCTCAACGCCACGATCGAGGCGGCCCGCGCCGGGGACGCCGGCAAGGGGTTCGCGGTCGTCGCGGGCGAGGTGAAGGACCTCGCGCAGGAGACCGCGAAGGCGACGGAGGACATCTCCCGCCGGGTCGAGGCGATCCAGCTGGACACGCAGAACGCGGTCGACGCGATCGGGCAGATCACCGGCATCATCTCGAAGATCAACGAGTATCAGCAGACGATCGCGGCGGCCGTCGAGGAGCAGGCGGCGACGACCGCGGAGATGGACCGCAGCGTCAACGCCGCCGCCACCGGCTCGTCGGACATCGCCCGCAGCATCACCGGCGTCGCGGACGCGGCCCGCACGACCCAGGACGGCGTCTCCGACGCGCTGCGCCTCAACAGCGAGCTGGAGCGGATGTCGTCGGAGCTGCGGACCGTCGTCGCCACATTCCGCATCTGAAGGCGTGAAGACATCTGACGGTGTGACGGCTTCTGAAGGGGTGACGGCTTCCGCACGCGTCAGGTCCGTGTTGCGGGCCGCCGGGCCCCGCCGCGGCGGCCCCGAGCGCAACCTGGCGACGGGCCTGCTGGCGGCGACGCCGTCGGTCATCTACGTCGGCGAGGCGGTCCTCGGCCCGCGGGCGGTCGATCCGGTGCTCACCACGCTCGGCGCCGCGCTCGCCGCCGTGTGCGCCGTGCTGCTCTTCGCCGGGGCGCGCCGGGCGGTCGGACTGCTGCAGATGCCCTCCGCCGTCATCGGGTGCGGCTCGATCGTCCTGCTGGACCTCGGCACGGGCAACGCCGGCGTCACCGGGCTGCTGTACTTCTACCTGCCGGTCCTCTTCGCCGCCGTCCACCTGCGCATCCCGGGCGTCGTCGCCGTCACCGCCGCGGCGCTCGCCGGCGAGGCAGTCGTCGCGCTGTCGTTGCTGCCGGTCGGCGACGCGGCCCTCGACCTGGCGTTCGTCGGCAGCACGCTCACGCTGATGGCGGCCGCGCTCGCCCGGGCCGGCGTCGCCCAGGACCGGCTCGTCGGCCGGCTGCGGCGCCTGGCGGACGTCGACCCGCTGACCGGCCTGGCGACGCGGCGGATCCTCGACGACGCGGTCCAGCGCGCCGTCGACCGCGACGCCGCCGAGACCGCGCTGGTGCTCATCGACGTCGACTGGTTCAAGGAGATCAACGACACGTACGGCCACGCCGTCGGCGACGACGCCCTCACGCACATCGCGGCGACGCTGTGCGAGCGGTGCCGAGCCGTCGACGTGGTGGCCCGGCTGGGCGGCGACGAGCTCGCGGTGCTGATGCCCGGCTGCTCGTTCGACCTCGCCGCCGCCCGCGCGAAGGACTTCGTCGACGCGGTGCGCGCCCGCCCGCTGACGCTCCCCGACGGGCGGGTCGTGCCGGTGTCGATCAGCGCGGGCGCGGCGCACGCCCCGAGCCAGGCGCACACCGCCCGCGACCTGTACACCAGCGCGGACGCCGCCCTGTACGCCGCGAAGCGCGCCCGCCGCGCGCCCTAACCCGCCGGTGCTCCGCCCGCCGAGGGCCCGCCGTCGCGCGGGTCCGGCCGGCGGGGCTCAAAAGCGCCGGGCGGATCGAGGCCCTCCTGCGGCGGCCACGGCGGCGGGATCAGCTCATCCGGGCTGTGGTACACGAGGTCACGGCTCGCCCGGCCCCGTCGCTCGTCCACCATCGTCCCGACCTCCGTGGCTGGTTGCATCCGGTACCCGGGTACGGGTTTACGCTCCAACCATGCCACAGGAGCAGGCGGGGTTGCGTTCGGGCGAGGTCGCCGAGCAGGCCGGCGTGAACATCCAGACGCTGCGGTACTACGAGCGCCGCGGGCTGCTCGCCGACCCCGTCCGCACCAACGGCGGGCACCGGCTGTACCCGCCGGACACCGTCGCGCTGCTCACGGTCATCAAGGCCGCGCAGCGGCTCGGGTTCACCCTCGACGAGGTCGCCGACCTGCTCGACGCCGGGAGCCGCCGGCACCCGACCCCGGACCTCCGGCAGCGCGCGCTGGACAAGATCGCCGAGGTCGACGCGAAGATCGCCGACCTCACCGCGATCCGGGCCACGCTCACGGAGGTCGTCGACGCCCGCTGCGACAGCCTGACCAACTGCAGCTGCGCCGACTGCCCGTTTCCGTTCATGACGATCGGCAGGAGTTCGCCGACCCGCTAGGCCGGCATCTCCCACGGGGCCTGCGGCAGCGGCCGGCCGGTCTCCAGCAGCGACTTGAGGTTCGCGAGGACGGCGGGCCAGCCCAGGGAGATCGCGTCCAGATCCTCCTTCGTCGCCAGCTTCTCGTGGGTCACGGTGAGCCGGACGATGTCCTGGCTCGGCTCGACGGTGAACGTGACGGTGGAGTTGTCGAACGTCATGACCAGCCGGGTCGGCGGGACGGCCTCCAGGATCGTGCCGCCCGCGTCGACGACGCCGGAGCCGTCGGTGCGGCGGTGCTCCCACGTCGAGCCGGGTTGCCAGTCGGAGACGTTGGCGTGCCCCCAGTACTCGGCGGTCAGGTCGGCGTCGGTCAGGGCGTGCCACACCTGCTCGGCGGTGGCCTTGATGTAGGTGACGTACACGTACGTCGGAATCTCGGTCTTCATCGGACTTCCCTCCGCGAGGTGTTTGACGGCGTCCAGGGTGCGCAGCCGGGGCTCCTCGTATGCCGCGATCCACCGGCGCTGCAGCTCGTGGATCGGCACGGGGTTGAGGTAGTGCAGCTTCTCGCGCCCCCGGCGCACGACGGTGACGAGGTTGGCGTCCTGCAGCAGCTGCAGGTGCTGCGTGGCGGACTGGCGGGCCATCGACAGGCCCGCGCAGAGCATGCTCAGTGTCTGCCCGTCCTGCCGGCGCAGGCTGTCGAGCATGCTCCGGCGGGTCGGGTCGGCCAGGGCCTTGAACACCAGGTCCACGACCCCATTATGCAGTTTTTTACCTGCCTATTGTCAAGCGACGCAACGAACAGGGCGCCCGCGGCATCTGTACAGGTATGCACAAAGCACCGAAGGCACCCCGGCTGGTGCCGCAGAGCGTCATGCTCCAGCCGGCCGACCTCGGCGGCGCGGTGCCCGGGCCGGTCGAGGCCGGCTTCGCGTGGCCGCTGCTGCCACAGCCGTGCGCGGACACGCCGGTGCCCCACCCGGTGGCCGGCCACAGCCAGGCGGCCGACTTCGGCGACCGGTTCCGGGTGTACGAGCACGTCGCGCGCTACCGAGGCGACGGCGCCCGCTCGTACATGACGGAGCTCAAGGCACAGCTGGACCGCTGCGGTGCCGGCAGCGGCGGCAACGGCTTCCACCCGATCGCCGTCGACCATCTGGGCCCGGACATGGCCCTGTTCGCCGGCAACTACGACGAGGGCGACCGCTACGTGGGGTACTTCGTCGCGGCCGCCGGTCACTACGTCGTGGTCGTCGTCATGTCCGACGCCCGGCTGGGGGCGCCGGACCTGACGGTCCTCAACGACCTCGGCTCGGCCGCGATCCGGCGAGCCGGGTCAGCTCGGCGCTGACGTCCCACAGCCGGCGGGCGGTGGACGGGTCGGCGGCCCGGCCCGTGACCCGCACCGGGCGGCCGTCGCCGCCGAACACCGCACCACCGCCGGCGGCGAGGTCCGACGCGGTGGCGATCGCGGCGATGGTACGGGCGGGCCGCTCCGGCTCCGACCGCAGGAAGCCGGCGAGACTGAACGGGAACGGCGGCACCATCGCCGTGCGCACGAACCCCGGCTGCACGGCGACGGCGCTGATCGCACCCTCGGCGCGCCCGGCGAACTCGCGGGCGAACAGGACGTTGGCGAGCTTGGACTGGTTGTAGGCCTTGTGCTGGCTGTACCGGCGAACCCCGTGCAGGTCGTCGAAGTCGATGCGACCGGCCCGGTGCGCGGCCGACGTCACGCCGATCACGCGCGCCGCGCCGGCCGCCCGCAACTGCGGCAGCAGCAGTGCCGTCAGCAGGAACGGCGCCAGGTGGTTGACCGCGAACGTCGTCTCGAACCCGTCCGCGGTGACCTGCCGCCGCGGCAGCGTGACGCCGGCGTTGTTCAGCAAGACGTGCAGGACCGGGTGCCGTGGAACCTGCCCGACCCTCCGCGCGGCTACCCGGCGCCGCTGAAGCTCTAGGCGGTGAGCGCGACGCGGACCGCGGTGGTCAG
>NZ_JBFANF010000137.1:0-9643 GCF_040674675.1 Dactylosporangium sp. NPDC049742
CGGGGAGGGGGACGGGGGGGGTGCCGGTGACGACGAGGCGGTGGTGGCGGCCCTTGCGGTGGGCGGACCAGGCCTCCATGAAGGCGTCCACCGGCCGTGCCCCGGCAGGCGGCGCCGATCGCCAAGCCGCTGCAGGTGCAGCGCAAGGTGGTCGCGAACCCGGCGGCCGCCGCTGCGCTGCGGGCCGCGCCGCCGGTGCACTGGCCGGACGCGGCCAGCATCGACCTCGACCTGACCGCCGGCGCGAAGACCGCGACCGTCGGTGGGCTGCAGGTGTCGGCCGACGCGGTTGTCCCGGCCGGCCGCGGCTCCATCTCCGCCGACCTCGTGCCGTCGAAGGTCCGCCTCGGCGTCCTCGACCACGCCGCCGCGATCAAGGCCCGCGTGCAGGGCACCCTGTTGACCGTGCACCGGGCCGACGGCGGCCGCTCCGCCGGACCGGTCAACGTCAAGCTCGCCTACGGCGGGTTCGCCGACGCGTACGGCGGTGACTACGGCGCCCGGCTGCACCTGGTCGAGCTGCCCGCCTGCGTGCTCACCACCCCGGACCGGCCCGAGTGCCAGGTCCGCACCCCGGTGTCGTCGTCGAACAACACCGCGCAGCGGCAGCTCGGCGCGACCGTCAGCGCCGGCCAGGCGATGACGGTGCTCGCCGCGGAGGCCGGCGACACCTCCGCCCAGGGCACCTACGACGCGACGAAGCTGTCGCCGTCCTCGAAGTGGGACGTGTCGCTCGCGTCGGGCGGGCTGTCGTGGAGCTACGACATGCGCGCACCGAAGACGCCGGGCGGGCTGGAACCGCAGACGACGCTGAGCTACTCCTCGCAGACCGTGGACGGGCGCACCTCCGCCACCAACAACCAGGGCTCGTGGGTCGGCGAAGGCTTCACGTACGAGCCGGGCTACATCGAGCGCAAGTACAAGGCGTGCGACGACGACGGTCACGAGCACTACAACGACCAGTGCTGGGCTTTCCAGAACGGCTCGATCATGCTCAGCGGCCACTCCGGAGACCTGATCAAGGTCAACGACAACCTGTGGAAGCTGTCCAGCGACGACGGCACGAAGGTCGAGCGCAAGACCGGCGCGACCAACGGCGACAACGACGGCGAATACTGGAAGGTCACCACCACCGGCGGCACCGAGTACTACTTCGGCCTGAACCGGCTGCCCGGCTGGAGCGCGAACAAGGACGAGACCAACTCGGCGTGGACCATCCCGGTCTCCGGCGACGACGTCAACGAGCCCTGCTACAACAGCTCCGGCTGGCTGGACTCGTTCTGCGACCAGGGCTGGCGGTGGAACCTGGACTACGTCAAGGACCCGCACGGCAACGTCATCTCGTACTACTACGGCAAGGAGCTCAACGCGTACGCGAAGGGTGCGAAGACCGACGCCAACGGCCTCACCTACGTGCGCGGCGGCTGGCTCAAGCGGATCGACTACGGCCAGCGCGACGGGCAGGTGTACACGACGAACGCACCGGCCCGCGTCCGCTTCGACACCGCGGAGCGCTGCATCGCGGCCGGCGTGATCACCTGCGCGGAGGGTCAGCTGACCGACGACACCGCCGCCTCGTGGCCGGACGTGCCGTGGGACCGCAACTGCGCGCTCGGCACCCACTGCAAGGACACCCAGGCGGCGCCGACGTTCTGGACCCGCAAGCGCCTGACCGGCATCACCACCGAGATCCGGGAGGGCAGCGGCTGGACGCCGGTCGAGCAGTGGACGCTCAGCCACTCGTACACCGACAACGGCGACGGCTCGAAGACCCTGTGGCTGGACAAGATCGACCACGCCGGACTCTACGGCGGCACGGCCACGATGCCGCCGGTGCAGCTGGTGGGCATCCAGCTGCCGAACCGGATCGACACCGACACCGACATGCTGGCGCCGCTGAACCGGTTCCGGCTGAGCTCGGTCATCACCGACACCGGCGCGCAGATCCAGGTGACCTACGCCCCGGCGGACTGCGCCGCGGGCAGCCTGCCCACGGCGGGCAGTAGCACGAAACGCTGCTACCCGGTGCTGTGGAACCCGTTCGGCACCGACGACGACCTCACGGACTGGTTCCACAAGTACGTCGTCCAGGAGGTCATCGCCTCGGACCCGACCGGCGGCAGCCCCGACGTGCGCACCGTGTACGAGTACGGCAACCAGGGCTTCGGCACCCAGGACCCGATCGTCGGGGCGGCCTGGCGCAAGACCGACCCGGACGGCATCACCAAGGCCGAGGACCTCACCTGGTCGCAGTGGCGCGGCTACCCGAAGGTCACCGTGCGCACCGGCGACCTGCAGACCCTGACCACGAAGGTCGAGCACTACTTCCTGCGCGGCATGGACGGCGACGAGAAGCCCGCCGGCGCCGGCGGCGGCCACCGGTCGGTCAAGGTCACCACCGACTCGGGAACGGTCTTCACCGACGCCGACGAACTCAGCGGCACCGAGTACGAGACGGTCACCTACAACGGCGCCGAGGTCATCTCGAAGACGGTGAGCGAGCCGAAGTTCTGGTACACCCACACCCAGACGGAGGACTGGGGCACCCGCCACGCGACGATGACGAAGACGGCGTCGCAGCGGGTGTGGACCGCGTTGAGCCCCGACGCGCAGGGCAACCCCGTCTGGCGGGAGACCAGGACCGACAGCACGTTCGACCAGACCTGGGGCCGCACCGTCAAGACCGACGACCAGGGCGACGTCGGCACCACCACCGACGACGTGTGCACCACGATGGAGTACGCCGACAACGGCAACACCTGGCGGTACGACCTGCCGAAGCTGACGGAGAAGTTCTCGGTCAAGTGCGACGCGATCACCGACCGCGTCACCCAGCTGCTGAGCTCCGACCGCAACACCTTCGACGGCCTCGCCTACGGCGCCGCACCCGGCAAGGGCGACATCACCACGTCGGAGTCGCTGGACACGGTCGACGCGACGGGCACGAAGTATCTGGCCACCACCATGACCTACAACGAGTACGGGCGGCAGCTCACCGTCAAGGACCCCGGCGGGTCGATCACCGAGAACGCCTACGTCTACAGCGACGGGTTCGGCGTCCGGACCACGGTCAAGAACCCGATGCTGCAGAGCACGGCCACCGACACGTCCCGGGCGTTCGGGCAGGCGACGGCGGTCATCGACGTCAACGGCAAGCGCACCGACCTGGCCTACGACCCGCTGGGGCGGCTGATCAGCGTCTGGCTGCCGACCCGGCCCAGGTCGCTGTACCCGGACACGCCGAACACGAAGTACAGCTACCTGCTGCGCGCCGACAAGCCGAGCGTCATCTCGACCGCGAAGGTGCGCAACGACGGCACGTACGTCACGACCTACCAGCTGCTCGACAGCCAGCTGCGGGTGCGCCAGATGCAGTCCGCGGGTGCGAACAACACGCTGCTGCTCATCGACACCGTCTACCGCAACGGCAAGGTGGAGACCCAGACCGAGCCCTACTCGGTGCAGGGCGTCGCCGGTGACCTGCTGCTGACCGTCCCGGAGGGGTCGAGGAACGGGGCGAACAAGCACCTCTACGACGGCGCCGACCGGGAGATCGCCGACATCTTCACCGTCGCCGGCGACGAGAAGTGGCGCACGACGACGAGCTACGACGGTGCCCGGACCAGCACGGTGCCGCCGATGGGTGGGGTGCCGCGCACGACTGTGGCCGACGCCCGGGGCCACACCACCGAACTCATCGAGTACGCCGGGCACACGGCGTCCGGGCCGTCGAAGACGACCCGGTACTCCTTCGGCCCGAACGGCAAGGTCGCGTCGATGACCGACGTGCTCGGCAACGTCTGGAGCTACACCTACGACCCCCGCGGCAACCTGATCCAGACCGACGACCCCGACGCCGGAACGACGAAGTTCACGTACGACAAGCTCAACCGGATCGCCACCGTGGAGGACGCCCGGCACGTCCTGACCTCGAACGTCTACGACAAGCTGGGCCGCCTGACGGAGACCTGGCTCGGCAAGGTCGGCGTCACCGGATCCGTCAAGCAGACCGCGACCGTCTACGACACCTTCTACAAGGGACAGGTCGCGGGGACGGTCCGGTACGTCGGCAGCGCCGCGTACACGATCACCTATCCGCAGCGCGACAACCTGTACCGGGTGACGAAGACGACCTACACCATCCCGGCCGACGCCGGCACGGAACTGGCCAGGACGTACGACTTCGTCTCCACGTACAACGCCGACGACAGCGTGCAGGGGATCGGCATGCCGGCCGCGGGTGGACTGCCGGCCGAGAACCTGGTCTTCGGCTACGACAACCTGCAGCGGCCGCTGTCCATGACCGGCCTCAACTCCTACGTGGTCAGCACCCAGGAGAACCCGACGAGCTACGCCGACACCGGTGAGCTGCTGCGGATGATGCTGTGGAACGGCACCGGGAAGAAGGCGTGGCTGACCTTCAGCTGGGAGCGGGGCACCAACCGGCAGAGCGGCATCCGCCTGGACCGCCAGGACGTCGCCGCGGTCGACCTGGACCAGCACTACAAGTACGACGACGCAGGCAACGTCCTCGCGATCGCCGACACGCCCGCCGGCGGCCCGGTCGACACGCAGTGCTTCCTCTACGACGGGTCGCGGCACCTCACCGAGGCGTGGAGCACGGCCACCGCCGACTGGACCCGGTGCCCGAACGGTGCGGCCTCGACCGGGGTCGGCGGACCCGCCCCATACCACCAGGCGTGGACGTTCGACGCGGGCGGCGGCCGCCTCACCGAGACGAACTACCCGGTCGCCGGGCCCGGTGTCACCACGAACTACCACTACGCGGGCACCGGACAGCCCAAGCCGCACACGCTGAGCTCCATCGACCAGGGCAGCGCCGCGACGACGACCGACTACACCTACGACGAGCGGGGTGCGCTGCTGACCCGGCAGAACCCGGCGAAGTCGGAGTCGTTCCAGTGGAACACCGACGGGCAGCTGGCGACGTACTCCAGCGGCAGCGGCCCGGGCACCACGTTCGTCTACGACGCCTCGGGCAACCGGCTGCTGCGCAAGGAACCCGGCGCGACGACGCTGTACCTCGGGACGATGCAGCTGCGGCTGGACCTCGCGACCCGGGTCGTCACCGGCACGCGGTACTACACGTTCGCCGGGTACAGCATCGCCACCCGGACGCCGTCGGCGTTGAGCTGGACGGTCGCCGACCCGCACAACACCAACAGCTGCGCGATCGACGCGACCACCGGCGCCATCGCCTGGCGGCGGACCCTGCCCTACGGCGGTGTCCGCGGCGCCGCGCCGGCCGCGTGGCCGGACGACCGGGGCTTCCTCGGCGGCACCGTCGACGCCAGCGGCCTGGTCCACCTCTCCGCCCGCGAGTACGACCCGGTGATCGGGCGGTTCATCTCACCCGACCCGGTGCTGGACGTCGACAACCCGGAGCAGATGAACGGGTACGGGTATTCGGGGAACAGCCCGCTGGTGCAGTCGGACCCCAACGGCACCAACCCCAACAGCCAGGACGAAATGATGAACCCGCAGAGTCCGCCGCCCGCGGCGCCTCCCGGGAACCCGAAGCCGAAGTGCTCCAGCGCGACCCCCGAGTACTGCCGTCCGAAGAACTACAAGACGGCCTACGACCTGGGCGTCGAATGGGTGCTGAACGAGATGGAAGGTTGCGAGGACGAGTCGAAGGCATGCTCGACGACCGAGTACTTCCAGGACGGTGACCCGTTCACGGAGCAGATCCAGCAGCTCTACACGATCGACGTGGCACGGCAGATCATCGCTTCGGAACTGGCCGCCGGGAAGTTGTACGGCCACACGACGACGGACTTCCATCTCGCCAGGTTCACGCCGGAAGAGCGCGAATGGAATGCATACAACACCGCCATGAGCATCTATACGTTCGGGGAGCAGGGGATGCAGGAAGCGGCGTCATTCCTCGGGTCCTACGACCTGACGTGGCAGGTCGTCGGCAAGGACGCGAACGGCGGCCCGGTGGTCGAGTTCCACCTGACGAACGCCAGTACCTTGAACTCCGCCAAACTCGACAAGGGCAAAGTGGCGGATTACGGTCTTGACCTGTCGGCCGGCGACGGCCATGACGCCAGACCGGGCGAGCACTGGCTGCAGCAATCCGTGCGATGGCGCGAGCCCTTCACCGCGGACAACCAGCCAACCGAGCACGTCGGCACGCGAGATGGTGTCCCCTGGGGCAACCCGAACAAGCGCGATCCGTTCGGCTCGGCCGCGATCTACGCCGCGCTGAAAGTGGCGAAGAACTTCCTCTAGTGGCACGGAAGGACAGTCGATGCGAAAGATGGCGCTCGCGCTGGTGGCGCTGGTACTGATGGCCTGTGGGAGTCAGACTGCCGACCCGGGGCCGGGCCGGACCCCGGCCCGGGCCCTGGCCGTGGACGTCACCCCGGAGATGGTCGTCGGCGCCTGGCGCAACGCGGGGCGGGACGCCACCTTCGTGTTCGCCGCCGACGGCACGATGCAGGGGCTGAACGTGCCGCCGGAGTACTTCCTCGATTTCCAGAGCGCGCTGACCCCCGATTTCGACAGGAACCGGGACCGGATCGACGCGGTCGGCACCTGGACCCTGCCGGGGCGGAAGCCTTCCGCCCCGGCCGGGCTTCGCAACGTCGTCGACCTCACCTTCGAGCCCGGAGGGTTCATCCAGAGCCGTGGCGGTGGCGGGCTGGAGGCGGTGTCGCGGGGCTCCCAGACGGTGCTGCAGTTCCGGGCCATCGTGTTCACGAAGTGCCCCGGGCCCTGCGTGGGCGGCAGCGGGGCGGCGCCGTCGCCGTCCCGGTGATCCGGCGACCGCGCCGCGTCACCAGGGGGGATCCTGGTGAACAGGTGGTCATAGCGACGGCGGGTGATCGGGGTTCCGTTACGGTAGCGCAACAGCTGACTGTCTCGATCCGCTCCTCGCTCCCTGGCGTGCTGCAGCAGATACTGCATCAAGGTCGGGGACACCGGCTGCCACCGTTCCGTCTCGCCCTTCTCCCGCAGCCGGATCAGACACTGCTCCTCATCCAGGTCCGCCGGCCGCAACGCGAGTGCACCGCCCCGCCGGCATGCTGTCTCCGTGTGCAGGCGCAGCAGCAGCACGTCGACCTCCGGATCGTTGCCGCTGGACGCTGCGGCCGCGTTCAGGTCGGCGAGCTTCGCGTCGGCGAGCGCACCTCGCGTGCCCGGCAGCCGACGAGGTTTCGCCACCATGTCGATCGTGGCGAGCCCGAACCGGAGCGTTCCGGCCGGGCGCTCCGCCAGCCGGGCGAGCGGCAGCGGACCACGCAGCCGCCCCGGGCCGACGGGGGCAGGGACCAGTGCGCGATGGTGCGGCTGGGCGGAAGGGATGATCGGTCGGATCGGGCCAGCGGTCACGGTGACCACCGGACCGCGGCCGAAGGGTCATGGGCTGCACCCCGTACAGGGCCAGCCGTATTCGCCGCCGCCCGAGCTCTGAGCTGGACGTATTCTTCGCCGCTGACCCACACAGCCGACGGGGGACTGCTCGATCGCTGCCCGCACCGGCGAGATCGGAGTCGATCCCGCCGGTGCGGTTCTCCGGGCTTGACTCTCTCTTGACGAATGCGATCAGCGGTGCAGCGGTGTCGTTCGATCTGGCCCGGGTCGCCGCGGCGCAGGGTGCCGGAGGTCTGGGAGTAATGTCACAGGTCGCTGTAGCGGATCATGACGGGGGTTTCGGTCAGGGTGAGCTCGGCGCCGCCAACCAGGGGCTCCGTCGTGCCGTCGAGTCGGAGCAGCGCCTCCGCCGTGGCCTCGGCGTGCAGGCGTACCGAGCCGGTGTGGGTCCAGCGGATGACGGCGCGCCGGTTGCCGGCCGGGGTCGGCACGATGAACTCGCACTGCCACGCGTGCTCGGGCAGGCCGGCGGGCTGGCCGTGGCCGCAGGAGCGGATCTGCGCTCCGGCGAGCCAGCGCTGCAACTGCTGCACGGCGAGGGCGGCCTCGGTCGGCTCGCCCTCGTCGGCCTGCAGCACGATGGGGATCTTCGTGCCGCCCCAGTTGTAGAAGTACATGCGGTACAGGTTCGTGGTGCGGGCGAGCAGCCCGACGAGGTAGAAGCGGACGGCGTAGTCGCGGGCGCGGGCCCGGTCGAGCTGGCCCTCCAGCGGGATGGCGTAGGTCGTGCCCGTGTTCCACAGCGGCGGGTGCAGGCCGGCCTCGTGGAAGAGCCGGTCGATCTGCGTGGTCAGCTCCAGCATCGTCTCCGGCGGGTCCTCCGGCGAGCGCTGGTGCAGCTTGACGGCGGCGGCGTTGCAGTACTCGTAGCCGCCGAGCCGGGCGAACTCCCGCAGCACCTGCTGGCCCTCGGCGCTCCACAGGTTGCCCATGCCCGGGCACACCACGGTGGCGGCGGGGTCGGTGGCGCGGATGATCGCGCTGCCCCGGCGGGTCATCTCGACCAGGGTTTCGACGCTGCCGGTGTACATCCGGGCGTCGTTGGCGAGCACCCACAGCTCGTAGGCGGCGATGCGGCCCTTGTACCGGCCGACCAGCGCGCTGACGTACGCGTCCCACACCGCCAGGTCGTCCGGCGGCGACGACTTCGCGTTGTCCGGGTAGACCGACCGCTTGCCGTTGGGCGCCGCCCAGGCCGGCGTGCCGCCCATCGTGTAGAGCACCGGCAGCCTGGCGGCGGCGGCCCCTTCGACGAGCCGGTCCAGGATCGTCCAGTCGAACCGGTCCCGCGCCGGGTTCACCCGCGACCAGCCCGTCTCGCTGTCCCACAGGCGCACCGCGCCGATGGTGAACCCCGGCATGTGCCCGGTCGCGCTGTTGATCGTCACCCCGAAGTACTCCGGCGGGACCGGTCGCGCGGGCAGCGTCCAGCTCGGGCCGCTGATCCACTGCGGGGTCGCGCTCGGCGGCGCGGTCTGCGGCCGGTCTTCCCTGCCCCGCCACCACACCGCCGCGACCGCACCCGCCAGCACCAGCAGCGCCACGGCCAGCCCGGCGTACAGGGCGAGGCGCCGCGGCACCGGTGCAACGGCGGCCTTCGACGAGGCGGCGGGTCCTGCGGTGGCGGCGGGTTCTGAGCCGGCGGCGGGTTCTGAGCCGGCGGCCGGGTCTGCGGTGGCGGCCGGGGCTTGTCGCGGCGCCGCGGCCCACAGCGGATAGAGCCGGTCGAGCTCGTCACGGTCCGCCCCGCACGCCGTGGCGATCCGCTCCACCGTGCCGAAGTCCTGCGGCACCGCCGCCCCGGCGACGAACCGGTGCACCGCCGACTTGCTCAGGTTCGTCTTCTGCCCGATGCGGGCATAGCTGAGCCCGCTGCGGTCCTTCAGCGCGGTCAGCAGCGCGGCAAGCTCGCCGGGACGGTGCGGCATCGCCGTCATCTCTCCAGGTGTCGGGGCGGGCTGCATCCTATCGGCCGTCCCAAGACCGCAACATCCCCGCAGGTCAGCCCGTTTCCGCCGTCCCGCCGTCCCAGATCGGTCCCGGCATCTGGCGCCCGTACCGCGGCGTTGACAGACTGCCAGCGCGGTGGCCCGGACCGTTGGGGGAGCGGCGGTCCGGGCCACCGGCGACGGGGTGCCCGAAGGCAAACGGGGCCACCCCGCACCCCCCCGACGACCACCGCGGCCCACACGGTTTCGACAGAAAAAAAAACGTAGTTTAAACCGAGGCCGCCCCCCCG
>NZ_JBFANF010000138.1:0-9504 GCF_040674675.1 Dactylosporangium sp. NPDC049742
GTCGGCCAACTCGCTCCGGGTCGACGGGCAGACATGGTCCCCACGGTGACCGGCTCGGGCGGGGGGGGGCCCCGCCGCCGGGGGCCCGCGGGGGGGGGGCGCCCGCCCCCGCCCCCGGTGGTCCCCGGGGGGGGGCTGATGACCGGGCGGGCCCCCCCCCCCCCCCACGACCCGCCCGGGACCTGGCGACCCGAGGTGATGCCAGGGCCCGGGCGTTGCGCCCGAAAGGGTTATGGCTTGTCGTACAGGCGACGTCAATGCACCAGGACCGGCACCTGCTCCTGGTCGGTGGCGGTGCTGGCGTCGGCAGGGGTGCGCCGGATGAACAGGATCACCAGCACGGCGGCGACGCCGAGCAGGACCGCGCTGGCGGTGAAGGCCACGTTGTACCCGTGGATCGCCGCCTCGGCCTGCTGGAGCGGCTCCGCGCCGTGGGTGGTGAGGTAGCCGGTGACGGCCGTGGTGAAGATGGTGTTGAGCAGCGCGGTCCCGAGGGAGCCGCCGACCTGCTGGGTGGTGTTGACCAGGGCGCTCGCCACGCCGGCGTCGTGGTTGGCGACGCCGGTGAGGGCGACGCTGCTCAGCGGCACGAAGACGAGGCCCATGCCGACGCTCATCGCGATGAACGCGGGCAGGATGTCCACCACGTAGTCGGAGTGCAGGTCGAGACGGGTCAGCCAGATCATCGCCGCGGTGCCCATGACCCCGCCGATCGACATGATCACGCGCGGGCCGACGCGGGGCAGGAAGCGCGCCGCGAGGGTGGCGGCGACGATGATGCCGGCGGAGAACGGCAGGTAGGCGACGCCGCTCTTGAGGGCCGAGTAGCCCATCGTCTGCTGCAGGTAGAACGTCATGAACAGGAACATGCCGAGCATGCCCGCGCCGACCAGGACCGACACGACGAACGAGGTGCCGCGGTTGCGGTCCCACAGGACGCGCAGCGGCAGCAGCGGGTGCTTCGCCCGCGACTCCCACACGACGAACGCGGCGAGCAGGACGCCGGCGGCGACGAGCCAGCCGACGGTCACGCCGGAGCTCCAGCCGTCGGTCGCGGCCTTCGTGAAGCCGTACACGAGCGCGACCTGGCCGAGGGTGGCGAGCACCGCTCCGGGGATGTCGTACTTCGTGTCGCCGGTGGCCTTGCTCTCCCGCACCACCGGCAGTGCCGCCACGAAGGCGATGATCGCGATCGGGATGTTCACCAGCAGGGTCCAGCGCCAGTTCGCGTACTGGGTGAGCAGGCCGCCGGAGATGAGGCCGATGGCGGCGCCACCGCCGGAGATCGCGCCGAAGACGCCGAACGCCTTGGCCCGCTCCTTCGCCTCGGTGAAGGTGACGGTGATCAGCGACAGGGCGGCCGGGGCGAGCAGCGCGCCGAAGGCACCCTGCAGGCCGCGGGCGGCGTAGAGGGTCTCGGCGTTGACCGCGGCGCCGCCGAGCGCGGAGGCGCCGGCGAAGCCGAGGAGGCCGATGAGGAAGGTCCGGCGGCGGCCGAAGAAGTCCGCGATCCTGCCGCCGAGGAGGAGCAGGCCGCCGAAGGCCAGGGTGTACGCGGTGACGATCCACTGGCGGTCGGCGGTGGAGATGTGCAGGGCCTCCTGCGCCGACGGCAGGGCGATGTTCACGACGGTGGCGTCGAGGACCACCATGAGCTGCGCGACGGCGATGACCGACAGGGCCAGCCAGCGTTTGGGGTCGGCCGTGGCCGCACCGGTCGCGCGTTTGGGGTCGACCGCGACGGCCGTGTCCCCCGATTGGTTCGACATGAGCTTGTGCCTCCCAAGGCATGGTTGATCGCGACCGCACCCGGTCGGCGGGCGGGCCTTCAACAGGCAGGAATACGGGTCAGGCAGGCTGGCGCAGGACGGGCAGCAGCACCCGGTCGACGACCCGCGTGGCGAACGCCTCGTCGAGCGGCCCCTCGTGCCACATGGTCCGGTTGAGCACCAGCGCGTGCAGGACTTCTTGCAGCAGGTCGGAGGTGGCTCCGGCGGGCAGCTCGCCACGGTCCACCGCGCGTCGCACGATGGTGTCGTACGCGGAGCGCTTCGCCTCGTAGACGCAGCGGCGGAACGTATCGGCCAGCTCCGGGTTCCGGGTGGCCGCGGTCAGCAGACCGGTCATGACGTCGCCGTCGGGACTGTTCGCCACCTCGCACGCCGCGGTGAGCAGCGCCATCAGGTCGCCGCGCAGCGTCCCGGTGTCCTGCGGCTCGTACGAGCCGCCGAACCGGTGCTCGAAGGCGTCCATCACCAGGTCGGGCTTGTTGGGCCAGCCCCGGTAGATGGTCGCCTTGCTGGCGCGGGCTCGCGCCGCCACGGCATCCATCGACATGCGGTCGTATCCGACCTCGCCGAGCAGCTCGAAGACCGCTTCGCAGATCGCTTCACGGCGTTCGGGCTTCGGCGCGGGAGACATGACCACTTCCTAAGGTGCGAGGGCCGGGTTCCGCAAGTCCTGGATCGCAGGTGTACGGAACCGTTTCGTACTCGAACCCTACTCCCGCTCCGAGAGAGTACGAAACGGTTCCGTACACCTCGCCCTCGTGAACGACGTCACAGCCGTTCCCGGGAATGCCCGCTGTGAAAAAGTCCCCGGCTCCGCCGGGCGTGTTCGCGTATACCGTCAGGTCCATGACAGAGTTGTCGACCGAACGTCGCATGTGGAGCCTGTTCGAACCGGTCCACGCGGTCACCTACTTCGCCCCGGACGCCCTGGCGGCGTTCGAGGAGGCGGGCCTGCGCGGGTTCTGGCGGGGGTACTTCGCCGGCCGTAGTGCCCCGCTCGGCGCGGTGCCGGCCGGGCCGGTGATCGCGGCGTTCTACGGGTTCGCGCCACGGATGGTGACCCGGGCGCTGCCGGACGTGTGGACGCGGATCACGCCGGAGGCGGCCCTCGCCGCGCGGCTGGAAGGATCGCGGCGGGTCCTGCTCACGGTGGACGGGGACCTGACGGAGGTCGCAAGCCTGTTGCGGGCGGCGGCGGAGGCGGCCGACCTGCACGGCCGGGTGCTGGGCGCGGCCAACGCGATGCTGCCGTGGCCGGAGGACCCGGCCGGCGTGCTGTGGCAGGCGGCGACGGTGCTGCGGGAGCACCGCGGCGACGGGCACCTCGCGGCGCTGCTCGTCGAGGGCCTGGACGGGGCCGAGTGCAACGTGTGGCGGGTCGCGCTGCTCGACGGCGCCGGCCGGGAGTTCTACCAGCCCGCCCGCGGCTGGACCGACGAGGAGTGGGCCGCGGCGATCGACCGGCTGCGCGGCCGTGGATGGCTGGACGCGGAAGGGAAGGCGACCGGCCGGGCGCGGGAGGCGTACACCTCCGTCGAACGCACGACGGACGCCCTGGCCGCGGCGCCGTGGCGGGCCCTCGGGGAGGCCGCCACGGCGCGCTGTGCCGAACTGCTGCGCCCGGTCGCCGTGCAGGCGTCGGCGCTGCTGCGGCACCCGAACCCGATCGGGCTGCAGCCGCTCAGCTGAGCTCTGGGTGCCGCTTGAGGTAGGCGGCGATGAAGGGGCACTGCGGGACGACACGCAGTGCCCGCTCCTTCGCCGCGTTCAGGGCGCCGGCGGCGAGCTTGCTGCCCAGGCCCCTACCCTCGTACTCCTTGTCGACCTCGGTGTGGGTGAAGACGATCTCACCCGGGTGCAGCCGGTAGTAGGCCGCACCCGCGTGCGCTCCGTCGACCCGCAGCTCGAAGCGGTGCTGCTGCGGGTCGTCGACGACCTCGATGTCCACTTAGGACGCCTCTCCTCGCACTGCGGCGTGCGCGGCCGGGATCGTGCCGAGCCGGCCGGCCTGGTAGTCCTCGAACGCCTTGACCACCTCGGCCTTGGTGTTCATGACGAACGGACCATACGCCACGACGGGCTCGCGGATCGGCTTTCCGCCGAGGAACAGCACGTCCATCGTGGGGTGACGCGGGTCCTGCTTCGCGTCGGCGGTGACGGTGATGCTGTCGCCCTCGCCGAAGACCGCGAGCTGGCCCAGCTCCACCGGCCGGCCCTTCGTGCCCACGCTGCCCTTGCCCGCGAGGGTGTAGGCGAGCGCGTTGAAGTCCTTGCGCCACGGCAGCGTCAGCGACGCCCCGGGGGAGATCGTCGCGTGGATCATCGTGATCGGCGTGTAGGTGTTGCCGGGGCCGGCGTGGCCGTCGAGCTCACCGGCGATGACCCGCAGCAGCGAGCCGCCGTCGGGCGAGCTGAGCAGCGCCACCTGGCCACCACGGATGTCCTGGTAGCGCGGGGCGGCGAACTTGTCGGCGCGCGGCAGGTTGACCCACAGCTGGAAGCCGTGGAAGAGACCGCCGCTGACGACGAGGTGCTCGGGCGGGGTCTCGATGTGCAGCAAGCCGCTTCCGGCGGTCATCCACTGCGTGTCGCCGTCACGGATGACGCCGCCACCGCCGTGCGAGTCGTTGTGCACGAACTCGCCGTCGATGATGTACGTGACGGTCTCGAACCCCCGGTGCGGGTGCCACGGGGTGCCCTTCGGCTCGCCCGGGGCGTATTCGACCTCGCCCATCTGGTCCATGTGGATGAACGGGTCGAGGGTGCGCAGGTCGACGCCGGCGAACGCGCGCCGGACGGGGAAGCCCTCGCCCTCGAATCCCTTCGGCGCCGTCGTCACCGACACCACCGGGCGGGGGCGCGCCGACACCGGGTCCGGGGTGGACACGCGCGGCAGCGCAAGGACGTTTTCGACGGTGATCGCGGGCATCTTGTGCCTCCAGGGCTGAACGGGTTTGTCGCCTGCTGCAACGGTACTTGCCGAGCAAGTATTCCGCAAGTCAACAATCTCCGGCCCGGGGGTCGCAGCGTGGCCGCGCCGGTCGCTCGCGGGCCTGCGGCGTGGCCCGGTGGCGACCGGCGCGGCGGCTCACACCCGGACGAACCTGACCGCGTCGGCGCGGGCGCAGCCGGTGCCCGAGCTGGTCAGGGTGACCGCGGTGCCGGTGCCGGCGGGCAGCGCGAAGGTGCCCAGGTCGACCCAGCCGGACGGGGCCGAGGTGCCGTTGACCGTCGTCTGGGTGCCGGCGACGGCGAGCTTCGCGGCAGGGTCGCTGTTGGCGGCCGTCACCTTGTAGTAGGAGACCTTGTAGGTGCCCGCCGCACGGAGGTTGGGGCGCCAGGTCGCGGTGTTCCCACCCGAGTTGCAGGCCGCGTAGCGGGTCGGCGAGCCGGTCGTCCAGCCGGTCAGCGTCGACGGCGACCAGGTGCCGGTCTCGCTGTAGCCGTACGCGGCCGGTCCGTCGTCGTCGACGTAGTAGTCCTTCTGCCAGTAGCGCACGTAGTCGAACTGCACGGCCGACGGCAACTTGCTCGCGTCGGGGACGCTGCCGTAGGCGATGCTGGTGAGCCAGATGCTCGTGTAGTCGTGCGTCCAGTCCGTCGGCAGGTAGGGCGCGGTGTACTTGAGCACGCCGTCGACGTAGAACTTCGTGCTGGTCTCGGACCAGTCGATGCCGTAGACGTGCCAGTCCCTCGAGTCGATCGTGGCGCTGGTGTACGTGGTGCCGTACGACTTCCCGGCGGACACGCCGTTGCCCTTCCAGGTCAGCACGCCGTGGTGGATCCGGGTCGGGCTGATCGAGTCGATCTCGAAGCCGTCGATCTCGGTGCGCTGCGCCGCGGGGAAGGTCGTCGAGCCGTCGCCGGCCATGAGCCAGAACGAGCTGTGCCAGCCGGCGCCGTCGTTGAGCTTCGCCCGGGTCTCGTAGTAGCCGTAGCGCAGCGTCTGCTTGCTGACCACGCCGCCGCCGGTGTAGTCCTTGCCGCCGTAGGTCTCCTTCTTCAGGGCGATGTTCAGCGCTCCCCCGCTGACGGACACGTTCTGCGGGCGCTGGGTGCTGTACGCCTTGGAGTCGGTGCGGTAGTTCCACTTCGCGGTGTCGACCGCGGTGCCGTTGAACTGGTCCTCGAAGACGAGGGTGTAGCCGGTGCCGGCGGGGTCGGCGTGGGCGGCCGTGGCGGTGCCCAGGACGGCGGCGGCGGGCACCAGCAACACGATTGCGAGCAGGCGGCGCATCAGTTCCTCCCGTAGTACAGGCGAAGGTTGGTGAGGTCGACGAGGTAGAGGACGTCGACACCGGCGGTGGTGCGTTCGACCGCGAAGCGCTGCACGGGGATCCCGGGCGCGACGGCGGCGGCGGTCCACGCGGTGCCGGGCTTGGTCGCCACGTACATCACGCCGGCCGCGGTGGTGTAGTAGACGCGCTTCTGCTCCGTCGGGTGCCAGGTGATGTCGATGGCGGCGCTGGTCTGCGCGGCGGAGTACACCGTGTCCCGGACCCAGGTGGTGCCTGAGACGTACGCGTAGCGGACCATGAAGTTCGTCGCGCTCCGGTAGCGGTACGCGACCTTCGGGCTGGTGCCGTCGACCGTGAGCTTCGCGCTCTGCACGGCCGGTCCGGTGCCGTCGTTGCCCTGGTACACCTCGCCGGCCTCGATCGGCTGGATGACGTCGGCGGTGGCGGTGCTGACCGGCACGGTGACCGCGGCGCCGGTGTGGTCGGCGAACGTGCCGGTCGCGGGCCGGTACAGCAGGTAGCTGAGCTGGTGGCGGAACGCGGTCGCCGGGTACAGCCCCCACTCCCACAGGACGTGGAGGTTGCCGGCGGCGTCGAACTGCAGGTCGTCGGGGTAGACGGCGCGGTTGGCGGACTCGGCGAAGACGGCCACCCGGGTCCACGTCGCGGCGGCGTTGTTCCACCGGTACAGCCGGCCGGAGCGGGCGGTGCTCCCGTCGAGCCGCGCGATGAGGTACAGGTCGCCGTTCGGCGCGGTGGTCAGCACCGGGTACGTGACGCCGATCCCCTGGTCCGGCAGGTCCGCGGCGTGGTTGGTGGGCGCGCCGCCGACGGTGTCGGAGCGGAAGTAGCGCCAGGCGTTGTTGTGCATGCTGGCGAACACGTGCAGCCGGCCGCTGCCGTCCCGCGCGACCGACGGCTGGTTGTGCCCGATGTCGTCGGCGTACTCGGCCTGGGCGGCGCCGTTCATGACGGGCAGCCTCGTCCAGCCGCCGGCGGTGTCGCGGCGGGCGATGGCGACGCGGTGCGTGCCGGCGGTGGAGCCGGGCTCGTTGAACGCCAGATACGCGTAGTCGTTGCCGGGGGTGTACGTGTCCAGCGGCGACCACCAGGCGGCCTGGTTGGAGCTGTCGATGCCGTACGGCACCAGGGTGACGGTGGCGGGGGCGGCGTGCACGGCGGTTGCGGGCACGGTGACGAGGGCCGTCGCCATGGCGGTGGCGGCGACCAGGGCGGCTCTGTGCATGGGCCTCTTCCTCAGGGCTTGCTCACGTGGCGCCGGCGCGGCCAGGCACACCGCCGACGGCGCAGCACACCGCGTGCGGCGCAACGCATCGCTGCGGGCGACGCGGCGCACCGTCTGCGGCACACCGCTTGCGGCGCGACACATCACCGCTTGCGGCGCAGAGCACCGGGTTCGGTGCGGCCGTGCCTCGGGGGTGTGGCTGGTCCGCGGCGGCGCCTCGGAGCGTGGGTCGGTCAGGTTCGGCGGAGGACCTCCAGGAGCGGTGGCAGGCCGCCGTCGGTGGTGACGGCGCCGCCGACCCCCAGCGCGCGGGCGCCGGCGGCCAGGTAATCGGGTGCGTTGTGGGCGCCGATGCCGCCGGTGGCGACGAACTTCGCCTCGGGGAACGGGCCGCGCAGCTCGCGCAGCCAGGCCGGGCCGAGCGCCCCGGCCGGGAACGCCTTGAGCCACTCGCAACCCGCTTGCAGCGCATGGTGTACCTCGGACGGGGTGGCGACGCCCGGCAGGTGCGGCAGGCCGGCCGCCTGGCTGGCCCGCACCACGTCGAGGTCCAGGCCGGGCGCGACGGTGAACACCGCGCCCGCCTCGGCGGCGGCCTCGACCTGCGCCGCGGTGCGGACGGTGCCGGCGCCGACGGGGTGCCCCTCGGCGGCGAGCGCGCGCAGGCACTCGACCGCCTCGGGGGTCTGGATCGGGACCTCGACCACGCCGAGGCCGCTGTCCCACACGGCGCGGGCGATCTCGAGGGCCCGCGCAACCGGTACACCACGCAGGATCGCCACCAGTGGGCGGCCGCGGAGCAGGTCGTCGAAGCTCATTTGATGAGGGCGTTCATCCGGTCGCGGGCGGACATGAGCGCGTCCTTCGGCGACTTCTTGCCGATGAGGATCGACTGGACCTCTTCGGCCAGGACCTTCTCCATCTGGGAGAACTGCGGGTAGATCCAGAACGGGCTGGCGCTGGAGTTGGCGCCGATCTGGCTGGTGAAGTCGGTGGCGAACTTGTCGTTCTTGACGGCGGAGTCGGCGAGTCCGGCGTTGGTGGTCGGCGGCAGGCCCGTCTTCTTGAACCAGTCGACGTTGTAGCCGGGGTCGGTGGTGACGGTCTTGGCGTAGTTCGCGGCGGCGGCGGCGCCGGCACCGTTCATCACCGCGATCACCTGCCCCCAGGCGAGGTGGCGGGGCTTGTCGCCGGCGTTCTTCACGGGGCGGGCGACGGGGACCATCTTCGTGCCGAGGTCCTTGTCGGGTGAGGATTTCGTGACGGCGGCGCGGCCGCCGATGGCGTCCTCGTAGAAGGCGGTCTTGCCCTGGGACATGAGGGCGCGGGCGTCGACGCGGTTGACGTCGGGGGCGATGAGCTTCTGGTCGTAGAGCTTCTTGTACCAGGTGAGCGCCTCGACGCTGCCGTCGTCGCCGATGACGACCTTGTTGTTCTCCACGATCGGGGAGCCGAACTCCCACATCCAGGGGATGATGTCCTTCAACTGGTCGACCTTCGTCATGCCGGCCCACGGCACGACCCCGCCGCCGAGGCCCTTGACGGCGGTGAGCGCCGCCTCGAACTCGGCGACCGTCTTCGGCGGGCTGGTCACCCCGGCCTTCGTCAGCAGCTCGTTGTTGCTGATCAGGCCGATGCCGGCGAAGGTCCATGGCAGGCCGTACTGCACACCCTTGGACTGGCCGAGCGCCAGGGCCGCCGGGGAGTAGTCGAGGCCGGCGGCGACGCTCTTGAGGTCCAGGAGCTTGCCGGTGGCGGCGAGGGTGGCGAGCCAGGCGACGTCGAGCTGGACGGCGCCGGTCAGCTGCCCGCCCTGCACCTGCAGCAGCAACTGGTTGAGGTAGTCGTTGTACGGGTACGACGGCGTGCTGATCTTCGTCCCGGCGTTCGCGGCCGTGTACTTGTCGATCTGGGCCTGGATCGGTTCCTTGGTGACCGCCTCGTTGAACGACCAGCTCGTCAGCGGGAACTCTTTGACGCCGTCGTCCTTGAGGCCTTCGGTGCCGGCGGGTGCGGGGGTGTTGGTGGCGGGGGCGCAGGCGGCGAGGGTCGTCCCGAGGGCGCCGAGACCGCCGATCTTGAGCATGGTGCGGCGGGACAGAGACATGTGGATCTCCTGGACTGGGGCGGGGTGTTCAGCCCTTCACGGCGCCGGCGGTGAGGCCGGCGACCAGATAGCGCTGGAGGATGGTGAAGCCGATGACGACGGGGAGGGACACGACCAGGGACG
>NZ_JBFANF010000139.1:0-9401 GCF_040674675.1 Dactylosporangium sp. NPDC049742
GGCGGGCCTCTCCCATTCTCCGCTAGTGCGCGCTGTGACTCCGGCGGAGAGGTCCACCCCCTGCGGTTACGACCGGTGGCGGCCCGCGCCGACGCCGGCCACCTCGTCGGGGCGCTCCAGCACCTGCCGCTCGATCGCCTCGACCGCCGTGGCCGGCGCGCCGGCCGGGACCGGCGGGCCGGCGGCCAGGTCGAGCAGCCGCGCCTCCTCGGCCGCGGTGACCAGCGGCAGGCGGTGCAGCGGGCGATCCGGGTCCGCGGTGACCTCGGCGAGCACGCGCAGGAGCCGGTCCGCGAACGCCTCCACCCACTCGCGGTTCGTGAGGCCGGTGTCGTACTCCACCTGAAGCTCGACGCCGTCGGCCGTCTCGTTCACGAAGACGGTCAGCGGGTTCTGCGCCCCGCCGCACCCCAGCTCGCCGAGCAGTTCCAGCCGTACCCCGCCCCGCTCGACCCGGACCGGCATCCCGGCCGGCTGCGCGGCAAGCACCACCGGGGTGAGCATCGCCCCACGCGACTGGGTGCCGACGGCCGCGAACAGGTCCTCTGTGGACGGCCGGGGCCGGTCCAGCGCGCGGGCCGTCGTCGCCGACGCGGCCGCGACCGTGTCCCGGACGGTGGCCGCGGGCTCGAGCCGCAGCCGGACCGGCAGCACGTCGACGAGCGGGCCGATGACCCGGTCAAGCTCCGGCCCGGCGCGCCGGGCGGCGACCACGCCGACCAGCACGTCCCGGCGGGCGGTGAACCCGGCGAGCAGCAGCCCGAGCGCGGTCAGCCAGTCCGCGAAGACCGCGGTGCCGGTCGCCGGCGGTACCGGGCGGGTGATCCGCTCGCCGCGGAAGCTGCCGGTGCCCGAGAACAGTTCGCTCGGCGGTGACACGCCGGCCAGCTCGTCCCGCCACGCGTCCGTCGCGCCGTCGGGCGTGACGGCGAGGTCGCCGACCTGCACCGGCGGTGGTTCGACGGTCCCGGGCGCGGCCAGCTCCGTCGCGAGCTCCGTGAGGAACGTGCCGGTGGACCAGCCGTCGAAGGCCACGTGGTCGGCGACGACGACCAGCTCCGACACCCCGGCGGCGAGCCGGATGAGCTCGGCCCGCAGCAGCGGCGCGGTGCCGGTCAGGTCGAAGGCGTGACGGGCGGCGGCCTCGGCGATCGCGTCCGCCCGCCCGGCGCGCTCGGCCGGAGTCTGGTCGCGCAGGTCGTGTTCTGCCGTGGGCCGGTCGCGCAGGTCGTGTTCTGCCGTGGGCCGGTCGCGCAGGTCGTGTTCTGCCGTGGGCCGGTCGCGCAGGTCGTGCTCTGCCGTGGGCCGGTCGCGCAGGTCGTGCTCTGCCGTGGGCCGGTCGCGCAGGTCGTGCTCGATGACGGGGACGTCCGTCCAGTCGCCCACGAGCGCGATCGGCTCGCCGTCGCGCTCGACGATCCGGCTGCGCAGCACCTCATGGCGCGACACCAGCGCGGCCAGCGCCGAGCGCAGGGCGGGCGCCTCGACCGGCCCGGTGAGCCGGACCCGGAACGCGACCGTGGTCACGGCCGGCACCGAGCCGACCTGCCGCAGCGTCCACAGGCCGCGCTGGGTCGCGGTGAGCGGGTACTCCGCCCGCCCCTCGTGCCGGACCGGGGCCGCCGCGGGCGTCCGGCCGCCGTTGACCAGGGCGGCGAGGGCGGCGACGGTCGGCTCGGCGAGGAAGTCGGCCAGGGCGACCGTGGTGCCGAACTCGCGGCCGGCGAGGGCGCAGACGCGAGCGGCGGCCAGGGAGTGCCCGCCGAGGTCGGTGAAGCGGTCGTCGACCCCGATCTCGTCGATGCCCAGCACGTCGCCGACGATCGCGGCGAGCCGCTCCTCGGCGGGTGTGCGGGGCGCGACGAACGCGGTCTCGGTCCCACGCCGGGCCGCGAGCGCCGGCAGGGCGGCCCGGTCGATCTTGCCGTTCGGGCTCAGGGGCAGCCGCTCGGTGATCGCCAACCGGGTCGGCACCAGGTGCTCCGGCACCCGGCGGCGCAGCCACGCGCGCAGGCTCTGCTCGTCGAGGCCGGTCGCCTCCACGTGCCCGACCAGGAACGACACACCGTCCTCGTCGGCAGCGGCGACGACACCGGCGCGGCGCACCGCCGGATGGCGCACGAGCACCGCCTCGACCTCGCCGGGCTCGACCCGGTACCCGCGGATCTTCACCTGGTCGTCGGCGCGGCCGGCGAACCGCAGCACGGCGCCGTCGGTGCGGACCAGGTCGCCGGAGCGGTACCAGCCGTCGCCGAACCCGCCGCCGTCCCGGTTCAGGTAGCCGCGGGCGACGACCGGGCCGCCGATCCACAGCTCGCCCAGCTCGCCGTCGGCGACCGGCTGCCCGTCGGCGTCGCGCACGGACATGACGGCGCCAGCGATCGGGTGCCCGATCGGCGGCTCGCCGACGTCGTCGCGGCCGACCTCGGCGATCGCGCACGTCGTGGTGCACTCGGTCGGGCCGTACAGGTTGAGCACCCGCCGCACGCCGGGGTTGGCGTAGATCCGGTCGACGAGCGCCCGGGTCAGCGGCTCCCCGCCGGCGAACACGGCCCGCACACCGCTCGGCAGCGGCGACCGCAGCAGCGCGGCGAGCGCGGACGGCACGCCGTAGACGGTCGTGACCTCGTCGCGGGCCGGCAGCGCGGGCAGCGCGAGGACGTTGTCGGCGAGGATGACCGTGCCGCCCGTGACCAGCGGCAGGAACAGCTGGGTGATCGACGGGTCGAAGCAGATCGACGCGGTGGCGAGCAGGCCGCGCAGCTCCTCGGCGGTGTACGCCTCGGCCTCGTACCGCAGCAGGTTCATCGTGTTGCGGTGCTCGACGACGACGCCCTTGGGCTTTCCCGTGGAGCCCGACGTGTAGATGACGTACGCCGCGTCGGTACCGTCACCGGGCCGGTCGAGCGGGTTCGCGTCGGCGTCCGCGGCGATCTCGTCCACCGCCACCGCGACGGCGTCCAGGCCGGGCCACGCCGAGGCACGGGTGGTGGCGACGAGCCGCATCTTCGTGTCGTCGGCGATGTACGCCAGCCGCTCGGCCGGGTACGCCGGGTCCATCGGCACGTAGGCGGCGCCGGTCTTCAGCACGCCCAGCAGCGCCGGCAGCAGGTGCTCGTCGCGTCCCAGGCACACGCCCACGAGCTCACCGGGACCGGCCCCTGCCCCGGCCAGCTCCCGGGCGATCCGGTTCGCGCGAGCGTCAAGCTCCGCGTAACACATCCGGACGGTGCCGGCGATGACGGCAACCCGGTCCGGCGTGCGCCTTACCTGCTCTTCGACCTGTTCGTGGACACGCTGATACACGCCCAGCCCTCCTAATTTTCAGACGGCCGTGCGTTAGCCGTTTGCCTGCCGGAAATAATGCCGCACCAATCAAGGGGCATTCTGGGCTGCATCCACTGAAGTCAAATGGCCCGTGATCACCGGAAACGCTGTCTCACCTCGCAGAACGGACGCCGATCGGCGTGCGGCGAGGGAAAACCCTACCGAGCACCCTAGTGATGATTTGGCTGTAATCGCCCCACCTGCGAGTCTGTTCACATGGCACGAATTGGGGTTGTAGCGCCAGGGGATCTCCCACGGACCGGGTACTGACGCATGCCCGCCGGCCGAGCAGCTCGAATTCAAAACGATATTCATTTTCAATAAGACGTCAAGCCCCCACCGCGCTCTGCACTGCATCGAGGCGCGCGTCGCGGAGGCCAACTGCTTCGAGCGACTCCGCGGCTTACTGACCCAGGGAGGTTCTCGTGACCGGTGACGAGTGTCCACACAGGACAACCCACCCCGCCGGTTCCCTGACACCCCGGCCGCAGGCCGTCACCGCACGTCGAGGGCGGCGCCAAGCTCGCGTTCAGACATCCGGGAGTGCGTGCGCTGCGGCAGGGGATGCGCCGGAAGGCGGCGGTGGACGCACAGCAAGACGACGACGGCGTTCATCATTGAGCGAACGTCAGGACACCGGAGCGCATCTGCGCCGAAACGCCACGGCGGCCCAGGGGTGAACTACGGCGTCTGCTTCCCGAGCCCCATGCTCCGGGATTGCTCCGGGCGGCCGAAGCCAAGACCAAGACGTCCCGCCTTGGCAGCAAGACCCACGAGCGGCTGCTGGTCAGATGGCGAGTATGGCGTCGATGCCACGTTCGAAGAGGTCGTCGTCGTTCCATCGCCCGTCTTCAAGGTGTCCGGAGGCGATGAGGGTGGGGTAGGCGTCGGGATGAGCCAACAACTGGCGCCGGGCTTCGGCCCGCGCCTCGGGATCTTCAGCCTGGCGCCAGGTGGCTTCGGTGATGGCTGCGCCGATCACATAATTGGCCAGCAACCGGGTTATGGCTGCCAACTGGAAGCCGGTGAAACCGCCACGGACGAGCGCCGACTGCAGGAACTCGGTGCGCGCCAGGACGTTGGGCCCTAGCATCGGCCTCCCGATCAGACTCGGAGCCCAGGGATGGCGAAGCATGATCGCGCGCCACCTGAACGTCAACGCACGCACGTCATCACGCCAGTCGTCGCCGACATCCGGGAGCGGCATCTCTCCGAAGATGTGGTCCAGGGCCAGGTCCAGGACATCGTCCTTCGTCTTCACGTGCCAGTAGAGCGCGGTCGAGGTCACCGCCAGACGCTGCGCCAGGTTTCGCATCGTCAATCCGTCGATGCCACGCTCATCGAGCAGAGCCGCCGCCACCTCAACAATGCGCTCACGGGTCAGCGGGGCCGCCCGGCGCGGCCGGTCCGGCTCCTGACGCAGCCACACTGCGCCAGCAGTTCCACCACGTCGACCGTTCTTTTCTCCGGCCGACGGCTCACCCAATGCGTTCGCGTCCACTCCCCGATCCTAGTACGGTGTTGAGGTAACTTTACGTCGGTAAGTTGGTATTGCGTTGTTAACTACCCGGCCAGAAGGGATGGTACGAACCAATGCCACTGATGCGGATCCAGCTGGACAGCGACAAGAACACCGCACGCCGCGTGCTGGAACTCCACCAGGCGGGAAAGGTGCACCACGAGTCCCGGGACGCCGCACGCGAAGAGGTCTGGCGCCACGGCCGCACTCCCGCCGCTGAACCGGTCTTCGTCGGCACCACCAACGGCGAACCCGTTCGGCTCATCTACGACGTCGAGGTCTACCTGGACAGCACGCGTTGAACTACACCCTCCGCGCCCATGCGCTCCAACAGGTGGTCGCCGACCCGCATCGCGTTGGCCATGGCGGTCAGTGCGGGGTTCACCGCCCCGATGCTCGGGAAGAAGCTGGTGTCGACGACGTAGAGGTTCTGGACCTCGTGGGTCTGGCAGTTGGCGTTGAGGACGGAGTTGGCCGGATCGTTGCCGAACCGGCAGGTGCCGGCCTGGTGAGCGACGCCGGCCACCGGAATGTCGGACTTCATGTAGGCCCACCGGCGGGCCAGGTGGTCCTCGTGCATGCGCATGATGCCGAGCATCGACTTGAGCTGACGGAAGAGGCGGTCGCCGGCGGTGGGATTGGTCAGCCTGTACCGCAGGTGGACGTTGCCGTCAGGGTCGAGGGTGACTCGGTTGCCGGGACTCGGAAGGTCCTCTGTGGACAGCCAGAAGTCGACCGCGTGTTCGGCTACCTCCCGCAGTGCCCAGTTCGGTGCGAACTTCGTCTCGATGGGCTTCTCACCGCGGTACATGGCGGGCTGTGACTTGCCGATCATCTGGATGTTGCCCAGCGGGTAGTCGAAGTCCGGCCCACGGAAGTAGAAGTCGTTGACGGCGAGCGTCTTCTGGAAGACGGTCGGGTTGGGCTCGATGGACAGGGCCAGCACCGCCTGGCTGTCGTGGAACATGCCGGCCGCGGCGAGGTCGTCGGAGAGCTGCTGGATGCGTGGCTCGTGGCTCACCGCCGGGAACGGGTAGGGCGCGCTCGCCGGTGGTTCGGTCGGGTCCTCGCCACGGGCGCCGTGGACCTGGTAGAGCTGCTCGGCCCTCGTGTAGTACGGCTCCAGCTGCTCATACCGGATGGGCCAGGCGGGCGAGATTCCGTCGTGGTGGAAGACCCGGTCGAAGTCCTCGACACGCAACCGGTAGAGCGCGGCGCCGTACATCTTCGTGGCTCCGCCCACGTAGTAGTGGATCTGCGGCTGGAACGCCTTCCCGCGCTCGTCGAACCAGGTGTCGGGCGAGTTGTAGCGGCCGTCGACGAACACGTCGGCGGTCGACCAGTTGGGCTGCTCCCGGGGCAGCCAGTCACCCCGCTCGAGCAGCAGGATCCGCTGGCCCGACGGCGCCAGGTGGTGGGCCAGGGTGCCACCGCCGGCCCCGCTGCCGATGATGATGACGTCGTATGCGCCGTTCATGTGTACTCCTTGACTCGCTCGGCGACGATGATGCGTCCGGCCGCCTCGATGAGTGCCAGGTGCGAGAACGCCTGCGGAAAGCTGCCCAGGTGGCGGGCGGTCGAGGTTTCGTACTCCTCGGCGTACAGGCCCAGCGCGGACCCGATGCTCAGCAGCTTGTCCATCAGGTCCCGGGCCCGGGCCGTCTCGCCGACCGCGGCGAGGGCGGAGACGAGCCAGAAGGAGCAGATGAGGAACGTGCCCTCCTTGCCCGACATGCCGTTCAGCGCGTCCCGGACGACGATCCAGCCGGTCCCCGTCTTCCAGGTCGTCTCGACCACGTTGGTGCCGGGCACGTAGACACGCGTGGTGGGGTGTTCGATCCCGTACGGGCCGAACCGGAACCTGCCCGCCTCGCGGTCGAGCAGACTGCCGAAGATGCTCGGCGAGTCGAACCTCGGCACGCACAACCAGTCCACCGTGCCGTCCACGGCCACCAGGGCCCGGTGTGGCAGTTGGACAGGAACGCGTAGTCGGCGATCTTCGGGAACGGCGACAGCTCCGGACGGGTCACCGGCTCCTTCAGCACGGCGGTCATTGCTGTCCGTCCCATGGCTCGCGCCAGCCGCCGTACTCGGCGATCAACTGGTCGGATGCGGCCGGTCCCCAACTGCCGTCGTGAACCACCTGCTGCAGCTGACCTCGGCGAGCACGATGGAGGCGCCGGCCGGCGCGGTGTACCTCGCCGCCCATGCATGAGCGGCGCCTGCTTCTGCTGGGTCTCGCGGTCCGCTGGCCGGTCATCCGGCACCGTCCTATCGGGACTGTCCCCAGTCGATTCTGGGCAGCTCGACCTGGTCCGGGTCCAGCAGCTCGGCCGAGCGGTGGTGCGGCCGGAAGTAGAACTCCTCGGCCCAGGCCACGAACGCCTCGAGCTCGGCCCGGGTGTTGGCGAGCAGTTCGGCGTGCACACCCAGCCAGGAAGCGAAGGCGAACCGGCCGTGCAGCTCGTGCCGGTGCGGGCCGATCTCAGCCACGGCCGCCTGCCGGCCGATCATCGCCATGATTCCCTTGTCGTGGTAGTGGAACGGTTCCCGACCCGTGCCGCCGATGTCGCCGATGATGTTCTTCGCCGCCCAGGCGCCTGACTGCTGGGCGACGCTGCCCAGCTGGGGCAGGGCCCGCTCGTCCCCGTGGGGGATGTTGGCGACGTCCCCGACGGCGAAGACGTTCGGATGCCCGGGCACACTCAGGTCGGGCCGCACGTCGATGCGCCCGCCCCGGCCCTGACCGACGCCGGCGTTGCCCGCGATCGCGGAGGCGCTTTCCCCGCCACCCCAGATGACAAGGTGGGTCGGGATTGTGGTCTTGTCCCGCAGCGACACGTGGTCGCGCGCCACCTCCGTCACGGCGGTGCCGAGCCGGAGCTCGACCCCGCGCTGCTGGAGCTGCGTGGCCGCGTATGTGTGCGACTCGTCGCTGAACGGGGCGAGCAGGGCCCGGCCGAGGTCGACCAGGACGATCCGCGCGCCGGCCACTGCGAGGTTCGGGTAGCGGTGTGGCATCACGTCATAGACCAGCTCTGACAACGCGCCAGCGATCTCCACCCCGGTGGGCCCGCCGCCCACGACGACGAAGTTGAGCGCGCCCTCGTCGATGAGTTCCGGCTTGGCGGACGCGTCGGCGAACAGCTGCAGCACCCGCTCGCGGATGCGGCGCGCATCAGTGAGGCTGTAGAGCGGAAACGCGAACTCCTGGGCGCCGGGGGTGTGGAAGAAGTTCGGCTGCGCCCCGGCGGCCAGCACGAGGTAGTCGCCGGTGATGGTCCCGCCGTCGGAGAGGGTCACGCTGCGCTGGTCCGCGTCGGCGGCGACCACCTCCGACCGCACCAGAGTCACGGCGTCCTGGCCGCGGAACACCTCGGTGTGGTCGAACGCCATGTCCCGGCCGGCCAGCTCCGCGGTGGCCACCTGGTAGAGGAGCGGCTGGAACTGGTGGTACCCGTTCTGGTCCACGAGGGTCACCCGGGTCCGTGAGTCCTCGGCCAGCACCTTCGCGCAGGCCACGCCGGCGAAGCCGCCGCCGACGATCACGATGTGAGTGCTGGAGCTCCTGTTCGATTCCATTCGCGGCACCGTCCGGTCGTGGTGCTGGTTGTAACGACGCCCTACCCAAGCGCCTGGCGAACAGTCCCACCCGGAGCATTCCCTGGCGGCTGCCGTTCAGATAGGCATGCGGTACCCATAGAACTCGTGGTCCTCGTTGTAGCCGCCCTGTCCCGCGCCGAGATGTTCGAAGCTCTCGACGAACTCGATGGCCTGGACCCATCGCAGCTGAAGTGCCACCAGCGGGCCAGGCCGATCGAGTGCCGTAACCCCGGGATGCCGAGCCAGCGGGGCAGGGTGACCGCGTCGTCCTTGGCGGTCCACGCACGCTCGGGCGGAACCTGGGTCATCCGGTCGGGCGGCACCGGTCCTTGCAGCCGCAGCAGCTCCCGGCCCGGCGTGGACCCGGCGTCCGTTTGCAGCCGTGGGTGGTCGGCCAGGATCTGTATCCCGGACCGAATGATGAACAGCATGAACAGCAGGTTCAGGAAGTGCAGGATGCGCAGCCACAACGGGAACCCGGTGGTGACCGGCGGCTGGGCAGCACGAAGGCCATACCCCGAAACGGCGTGGCCATCGTAGGTCTCCCCCGCTCGTCACACGCCACCGACTTCCAGCCTCATGAGCAGCGCGGCCAGAACCACCGCTGCCAGGGCAGCGTCCGCGGCAACGGACCATCAGCCGAGTCGACCTCGCGCCAGTCAGGGTGCCGGCAGCTGCGTCATGAGCGGATCAACGCTGACGCGGTCACCGTGTGAGAACAATGACGACGCCGCCCGGCGTGCCCGCGACGGCGCCGGACTCCGGGTTCCGTCAGACGCCTCTTGGTCGATGCCGGCGCTGTCCGGCGGCTGGATGCGTTCGGGTTCGTCGTCGTCGATGGCGGACCGTCCCGCCATCCGTACGCATCGAGGGCATCCATGCGGTCCGCCGGGCGTCTGTGCACCGATCCAGCCGTGCCGGCTGAACAGGCTCCAGGTCAGTGTCCAGGAAT
>NZ_JBFANF010000140.1:0-9194 GCF_040674675.1 Dactylosporangium sp. NPDC049742
ACGACCGGGCAGGGGGCGTGCGTGGCGACCTGCGTGCTGACCGATCCCAGCAGGAGACCGGCGAAGCCGCCGTGGCCGCGGCTGCCGACCACCAGCTCGGCGGCGGTCCTGGCGGTGTCCAGCAACGCCACCGAGGCCGGCTCCGGCCGGGTGGCCGTGGTGAGCCGCACTGTGGACGCGGCCGCTCTCGCCCGGTCGGCGGCCTCGGCGACGATCTCCGCGGCCGCCTCCTGGATCCCGAGCTCGAACGGTGACGGCGACGGCGGGACGGCCGGCGCGTAGATCGGCGGCGGCCACTGGAACGCGTGCAGGATGTGCATCGGCTGGCCCCGGCGCACCGCCTCCGCGGCTGCCCAGTCGACAGCTTCCAGGCTCGACGGGGAGCCGTCGACGCCGACGACGATGGTGTGTTCGGCAACCATGGTGACCTCCTTTTGAGGGTACGACCTGGGTGAGATCCTCCGCGGGGGCGCCGCGGTGCCCGGCAGGCTGCGGTCAGGTGGCGGCGGCCGTGCAGAGCCAGTCGGCTGCCGCGCTGATCGTGGTCAGCCGTGGATAGTCGTCCTCGTCGATGCGGACTCCGGTGCGCCCGGTGAGCAGTTCGACGACGCGCAGGAAGTCCAGCGAGTCCAGCTCGAACGCCTCGCGCAGCTCGGCGTCCGGCGGCACGGCCGCCGGGTCGACGTCGGGTGCGACCTCGCGCAACGCCGCACGGATCGCCTCGGTTGCCTCGTCGCGGTTCATAGCTCCTCCGGTTTCTGCATGAGCCGGGCGATGCGGTCGAGGAAGCGGGAGCCGACCGCACCGTCGGTGGCCCGATGGTCGGCGGCGAGGCTGACGCGCACGATGGGCCGGACGCCGATCAGCCCGTCGACCGCCCACGGCCGGTCGACGATGCGCCCGAACCCCACGAGGGCGACCTGGGGCGGGTAGATGACCCCGAGGATGGACTCGCTGCCCTGCTCGCCGACGTTGGAGACGGTGATGGTCGGGTCGGCCATCTCCGAGCCGCGCAGCCGGCCGCCGCGGCTGCGGGTGACCAGGTCCCGCATCCGGTCCATGAGCGCGCCCAGATCGAGCTGGTCGGCGTCATGGATGGCGGGTGCGACGAGCCCGCCGCCCCGCAGCGAGACCGCGACACCGACGTGGACACCGCCGCCAGGCACGAACCCGTGCTCGCTCCAGAAGCCGTTGAGCTGCGGCACCTGACGCGCGGCGAGCGCGGACGCCTTGAGCAGCAGCGCCGCCGGCACGATCCGCCGGGCGACCGGCAGCCGGCGGTTGCACTCGCGCAGCCACGCCATGGCGGCGGCGAGGTCCACGCTCTCGGTCAGGTAGTAGTGCGGGATCTCGCGCTTGGACCTGGCCATGAGCGCGGCGATCGTCGTCCGCATGGCGGCGGTCCGGTCTGCCGCGGCGGTCGCCGCCACCGGGGCGCTCGGTGCACCCCGGGCCACGGTGTCCGCGGCGTGGCGCACCTGGCCGGCGTGCACGGCGCCGTCCGCCGCGGTGGGCACGGCGGTAAGGTCCACCCGGAGCTCGCGGGCCAGGCGCCGCGCCAGCGGCGTGCTCCGCACCCGGGTGGGAGGGGCCGCTGCCCGCTCGACGTCGATGCGCATGATGCGGGCGCCGGGGCCGCTGCCGTGCAGCGCGGCGAGGTCGACGTGACGGGCGGCAGCGAGCCGGCGTACCAGCGGCGACAGGACCAGGGACGGCCCGCCGCCGTCGCCCGCCGGCGGCGACGCAGGCGCCCGCACGGCGGCCGGCGGCGGTGCGTCGGCAGGTGGCGCGGCGGGCGGTGGTGCGGCGTCGGCGATGGTGGCCAGCACGGTGCCGACCGGGACGCGGTGCCCCGGCTCGACGACCAGGTCCTGGACGACGCCGTCGGCGAAGCATTCGACGTCGATGGCGGCCTTGTCGGTGTCGACGACCGCGACGATGTCACCGTGGTGGACGGGATCGCCGGGGTGCACGAGCCACTCCAGCAGCGTCCCGTCCGTCATGTCCGCGCCGAGCGACGGCATCCGGAACTCGCTCACGACGCGCCGACCAGATCCCGCGCGGCGCGGACGATACCGGCCGGCTGTGGCAGCGCGGCCGCCTCGAGGTGCTGCGCGTACGGCAGCGGCACCTCCGCCGAGCAGACCCGGCCGACCGGCGCGTCGAGCTCGTAGAACGCCTGCTCCACGATGCGCGTGGTGATCTCCGCGGCGAGACTGCCGGAGCGCCAGCCCTCGTCGACGACCAGCGCGTGGTGCGTACGGGCGACCGACTCCATCAGGGTCACGTCGTCGAGCGGCCGGAGCACCCGCAGGTCGATCACCTCGGCGTCGATGCCGTCGTCCGCCAGCTCCTCGGCGGCGGTCAACGTCTTGCCCAGGGTCCCGCCGTACGTGACGATCGTGACGTCCCGGCCGGCCCGCCGGATGCCGGCACGGTCCAGATCGGTGGGGCCGGCGCCGTCGGGCAGGTCGCCGCTGGTGTTGTACAGCGAGCCGTGCTCGAAGACGAGCACCGGGTCCGGGTCCTGCAACGCCGTCCACAGCATCCCGCGGGCGTCGGCGACCGTCGCCGGCACGGCGATGCGCAGCCCCGGAATGTGCGCGTACCAGCCCTCGAGACTGTGCGAGTGCTGCGCCGCCAGCTGCCGGCCGCCGCCGGTCGTCATCCGGATCACCAGCGGCACGCCGCACTGGCCGGCGGACATGTGCCGCAGCGTCGCCGCGTTGTTCATGATCTGGTCCAGGGCGAGCAGGCTGAAGTTGACGGTCATGATCTCCACGATGGGTCGCATGCCGTTCATGGCGGCGCCGATGCCCGCGCCGACGAAGGCCGACTCCGACAGCGGCGTGTCGCGGATCCGTTCGGGGCCGAACTCCTCCAGCAGGCCCAGGCTCACGCCGAACGCGCCGCCGTAGCGGCCCACGTCCTCGCCCATGAGGAAGACGCGCTCGTCGCGCCGCAGCGCGTCGCGCATCGCCTCCCGCAGCGCCTCCCGGTAGGTGGTCTCAGCCATTGCGGGCTCCTCGCTCGGCGAGGAGGAAGCGGGTGAGGTCGGCGACGTCTTCGACCGGTGCCGCGTCGGCGGCGGCGACGGCGGCGTCGATCTCCGCCGCGACCGCCGTCTCCATCGCGACCACCGCGGCGGCGTCGACGACCCCGTCGGCGCGCAGCTGCTTGAGGAGCCGGTCGATGGGGTCTCGCCGCTTCCACCGGGCGATCTCCGCCTTGTCGCGGTACCGGTCCGGGTCGTACATCGAGTGGGCCCGGAACCGGTACGTGCGCAGCTCCAGGAAGAACGGGCCGCGGCCGCCGCGCACGGACGCGACGGCGCCGGCGGTGGCGGCCCGCACGGCGAGCACGTCCATGCCGTCCACGGCGGCGGACGGCATCCCGTACGAGCCGGCCCGCGCGGCCAGATCGGTGACCGCGTGGGTGCGCTCCAGCGCGGTGCCCATGGCGTAACGGTTGTTCTCGCAGCAGAACAGGACCGGCAGCCGCCACAGCGCGGCAAGGTTCATGCACTCGTGGAACTCGCCCTCCGCCACCGCGCCGTCACCGAAGAAGCACGCGGTCACCGCGGGACGCCCCAGCATCCGGTCGGCCAGCGCCAGCCCGACCGCGAGCGGCAGGCCGCCGGCAACGATCGCGTTGCCGCCGTAGAAGCGCCGGCTGATGTCGAACAGGTGCATGGAGCCGCCCCGGCCGCGGCTGCAACCGGTGATCCGGCCGAACATCTCGGCCGTGACCGCCTCGGCGCTGACACCGCGGACGAGTGCGTGGCCGTGCTCGCGGTACGTGGACACGACGGCGTCGTCCGCGGACAGCGCCCCGATCGCGCCGACCGCGACGGCCTCCTCGCCGATGTACAGGTGCATGAACCCGCGGATCTTCGCCGCGCTGTACAGCTGCACGCACCGCTCCTCGAACCGGCGCACCCTGACCATCTGCCGGAGCAGGTCCACGCGCGGGTCTGCCGGACCCGTCGGCTGGGTGGCCGACTGGATGACCGGCTGGGTTCCGGCGGTCATCGCGACACCTCCAATGTGGACAGGTCGCCCTCGGGCAGGCCGAGCTCGCGGGCCTTGAGCAGCCGGCGCATCACCTTGCCGCTGCGCGTGTGGGGGAGGTTCTGGTCGAAGGCGATCTCCTTCGGGGCGAGCGCGGCGAGCCGGCGCCTGCCGAGCGCGAGCAGCTCGAGCCGCAGTGCGTCGGCCGGCTGATACCCGGGCTTCAGCGACACGAACGCCTTGACGATTTCGCCGGCCACGGTGTCGGGCTTGCCGATGACGCCGACCTCGGCGACTGCCGGGTGCTCCATGAGGACGCTTTCGACCTCGAACGGGCCGATCAGGTGCCCGGCCGACTTGATGATGTCGTCTCCGCGGCCGACGAACCAGTAGTAGCCCTCGTCGTCGCGTCTGGCCAGGTCGCCGCTGAGGTACCACCCACCGGCGAACGCGGCGCGGTAGCGCTCCTCGTCGCCGAGGTAGCCGCGGAACATCGACGGCCAGCCGGGGCGCAGGGCCAGCTCACCGACGGCGCCCGGGGTGTCCAGGACGCGGACGGCGCCGTCGACGATCCGGGCCCGCCCGTCGTCGCCGCGCTCCAGCAGCGCCGCCTCGACGCCGGGCATCGGGCGGCCCATGGAGCCGGGTTTGACGTCCATGCCCGCGAAGTTGCTGATCATGATCGCGCCTGTCTCGGTCTGCCACCAGGTGTCGTGCGCGGGCCGGCCGAAGACCTCCCGCGTCCACAGCACCGTCTCCGGGTTGAGCGGCTCGCCGACCGAGGCGATGAACCGCAACGCCGACAGGTCATACCGGCGGGCCGGCTCTGCGCCGTGCCGCATGAGCATCCGCAGCGCGGTCGGCGCCGTGTACCAGTTCGTTACCCGCAGCCGTTGCAGCGTGTCGTACCAGCGGCGGGCGTCGAACTCGGCAGCGTCGACGACGACCGTGGCGCCGTGCACCAGCGGCGCGACGATGCCGTACGAGGTGCCGGTCACCCAACCGGGGTCGGCGGTGCACCAGAACACGTCGTCGGGGCGCAGGTCGAGCGCGTACAGGGCGGTGGCGTAGTGCGCCACGACGGCCTCGTGCACGTGGACCGCGCCCTTCGGGTGGCCGGTGGTGCCGCTGGTGAAGTGCAGCAACGCCATGTCGGCCGGGTCGGTCGGCGGCACCTCGAAGGTGTCCGCCGCCGCGTCGACCGCGGCCGCGAACGACTCGGTGCCCTCGGGCGCGGGACCGTCGCCGACGACCAGCACGTGACGCAGCTCCGGCAGGGCGTCACGGATCGGCGCCACCCGCCGGCTGTACAGCTCGGGCGTGGTCACCAGGACCTTGCCGCCGCCGCGGTACAGCCGCTCCCGGATCGGTTCAGGACCGAACGCTGGGAACAGCGGCGCGCACACGCTGGTGCCGCGCAGCGTGCCAAGTGCCGTCACGTACAGCTCAGGAGTGCGGTTGAGCAGGGTGAACACGCGGTCACCGCGGCCGATGCCGCGGGCGCGCAGCGCGTTGGCGAAGCGGCTCGTGCGCCGGGCCAGCTCCGCGTACGTGACGTCCTGCACGGCGCCGGAGCGGTCCACGCAGCGGAGCGCGACGACACCGGCCCGCTCGCCGGCGGCGTGCCGGTCGACTGCCTCGTAGCCGATGTTGAGCCCCCGGCCATCGGGCAGGCCGGACAACCACGACCGGGCATGCTGCCAGGTGAAGTCGTGACGGACCCAGGCGTAGTCGGCCAGATTAGCTCGCCTGCGGTCGCCCGCCGTCTTCCGGATGCGTTCGCTCATCGGATGCCATCTCCGTTCTGAGGAACGGATGCTCGTCGTATCCAGCGTCGCGCGGATCGTCCGGCACGCCCAGCGCCGTTGATGTCGAGGGTCGTGCCGTTGCGGGTGAACGACGACGGCTCAGTCCGCGGCTGACCGCTTGGCTGGTGGACTTCGAGAGCCTCAGCGGCGGGCCACCAGCACCGGCGCGGATGCGTGCTCGAGGAGCTGCTGGGTGACCGACCCGAGCCGCAGCTCGTCGGAGCCGCCCGTGCCGCGGGGGCCGAGCACGACCATGAGCGCGTCACGCGACTCGGCGAGCAGGACCGGCGCCGGAGCTCCGTGAAGACAACGCAGCTCGACCCGGACCCGGGGATGTTCGGCTCGCCAGGGCTCCACGTCCGCCGCCAGCGCCCGGTCCGCGAGGTCGGCGAACCGGCCCGGGCTCGCGGCGAAACCCCAGCGGCGCGGCGGTTCCTGCCAGGCTCGCACCGCGATCAGGTCGACGTGACGTGACGCCGCTTCAGCGAAGGCCAGTTCGATGGCCAGCTGCGCATTGTCCGAACTGTCGGTGCCCACCAGCACCGGTGGATGCTCCGGCAACACGGCGGCCGGGTCGGCCCAGCGCTGCGCGTCGGGGACGACGAGCACCGGGCAGTGAGCGTGCACCGCCAGTCGCACGCCCAGGGAATCCGCCGGCAGCGGCTCAACGTCACTCGGCCCGCGGCTGCCGACCACGACCAGGCTCGCGTGGCGGGACTGCTCGACGAGGATCTGGGCGGCCTCGCCCTGCCACGTGCTGGTGATGACGTGGAGGCCGGGTTGGAAGCTCTGGGCCTCGGCGGCGGCCTGCACGGCCGGTTGGAGGTCTTCGGGCGTCGGCTCGTGCCGACCCGAAGCGCCCAGCGCGTGGGTGATCTGCAGCGGCCGTTGGAGGCGTACTGCCTCATCGGCGGCCCAGCGGACGGCGCCCACGCCGGCTGGGGAACCGTCGATGCCGACGATCACCAGCGGGTCCGAACTGGTCATGTCGTCTCCCGCATCACGCGCCACTGCCCGATTCACCGGGTCCGGACGGCGTACCCCGCGGCGGCGGCAGGTATGCCGCGGTGGAGCCGGCAGTCCGGCCCCTCGACGTGGCCAAGCCTCCCGAGCGCAGCCGCTTGCTGGACGGGCTCGTCGGTGCTGCCCTTCGAGGTCGGCCGATACAGGGACATCGTTCGGCATCCGCCACGGATCCAGTTGACCGGGAGTGAAGCCGGAAGGTCCGTCGACGGCGAGTGACCGTCGGCTACCTCTCGGTCCATGCCGGGATGGTGATTGTCCGGGGGACGAGCGACTGTTTGAGCGTCAACCACGGCTCATGCGACTGGGGTTGCGCCGTGTTCGCGGGGCATGGTCGAGGCATGGTTACGGTCAAGGAACCTCGTGAGCAGGTGTTCAACGGCACGTTCGACGGCAACGACACCGCCGGCTGGTTCTCTGCCGGGACGGCGCTGGCGGCGGCCGACGGGAAGCTCAGGGTGCAGGTCCCGGGCGGTACGCAGAAGCCCTACGACGTGCTCGTCGGCGAGAACGACATCCGGTTGAACGCCAACACCCCGTACGCGATCTCGTTCACCGCGTCGGCCAGCCGGCCGGTGACGATCAAGGCGCAGGTCCAGCTCGGCGACCAGCCGTACACGGCGACGTGGACGCAGGACCTGCAGCTCACCACCAACCCGCAGCAGTACCACTACTCGTTCACCTCCAACCTCGCCACCGAGCGCGGCCAGGTCTCCTTCCAGCTCGGCGGCTTCGGCGAGGCGTGGACGTTCACCCTCGACGACGTCTCGCTGGTCGGCGGCGAACCGTGGCCGTGGTACGTCCCGGAGACGGACCCGCCGGTGCGGGTCAACCAGGTCGGCTACCTGCCGGACGGGCCGAAGCACGCGACCGTGGTGACCGACGCGTCCGACCCGCAGTCCTGGCAGGTCGTCTCCGGCGCCGGCGAGGTCGTGGCCTCCGGCCGGTCGACCCCGCGCGGCGTCGACGCGTCGTCGGGGCAGAAGGTGCACACCATCGACTTCTCGACGGTGACCGCGCCCGGCACGGGCTACGTGCTGCGTGTCGGCGGACAGCAGAGCTTCCCGTTCACGATCGCCGGCTCCATCTATGACCGGCTGCGCCGGGACGCGTTGCACTTCTTCTACGTGCAGCGCAGCGGCATCGCCATCGACGACGCGCTCGCGCCCGGCTACGCCCGGCCGGCCGGCCACGTCGGTGTGCCGCCCAACCAGGGCGACACCAGCGTGCCGTGCCAGCCCGGCACCGGCGACTACCGGCTCGACGTGCACGGCGGCTGGTACGACGCCGGCGACCACGGCAAGTACGTCGTCAACGGCGGCATCGCCACCGCCCAGCTGCTCGGCCTGTACGAGCGCGCCAAGACCGCGAAGACCGGCAACCCGGACGCACTCGGCGACGGCACCCTCGACATCCCGGAGCACGGCAACAAGGTCCCGGACGTCCTCGACGAGGCCCGCTGGGAGCTCGAGTTCATGCTCCGCATGCAGGTCCCGGACGGCAGACCGAACGCCGGCATGGCCCACCACAAGGTCCACGACCGCGGCTGGACGGACCTGCCCTGCCTGCCCGACCAGGACCCCAAGGTCCGCGAGCTGCATCCGCCGTCCACCGCGGCGACCCTCAACCTCGCCGCGACCGCGGCCCAGGCCGCCCGGCTGTTCAAACCCTTCGACGGCCCGTTCGCCGACCGCTGCCTGGCCGCGGCCCGCACCGCGTGGAAGGCCGCGCAGGACCATCCGGCGATGTACGCCAGGCCGGACGACACCGACGGCGGCGGTGCGTACGACGACGACGACGTCCGCGACGAGTTCTACTGGGCCGCTGCCGAGCTGTTCATCACGACCGGCGAGCAGCCGTTCCTCGACCACCTGCGCGCCTCGCCGTACTGGACCGGCGACGCCTTCCGCAACACCGGGCCCGACTGGAAGTTCGTCGCACCGCTCGGCCGGATCGACCTGGCCACCGTCCCCAGCAAGCTGGCCGGCAACGACCGCGACGCCGCCCGCAACTCGGTCCGCGAGGCCGCCGACCACTACCTGCAGACCGTCCGCGACCAGGCCTACGGCGTCCCGATCGGGGAGAACGACTACACGTGGGGCACCACGAGCGTCATCCTCAACAAGCTCATGGTCATCGCCACCGCGTTCGACCTGACCGGCGACCAACGCTACCGCGACGGCGTCCTCGAAGGCCTCGACTTCATCCTCGGCCGCAACGCGCTCAACAACTCCTACGTCACCGGCTACGGCAGCCGCTACTCACACAACCAGCACAGCCGCATCTACGGCCACCAGCTCGACCCCAGGCTGCCCCAGCCGCCAGCGGGCTCGATCGCCGGCGGACCCAACCC
>NZ_JBFANF010000141.1:0-8450 GCF_040674675.1 Dactylosporangium sp. NPDC049742
TCGGCGACGAGGCCACCGGGGAGATGTCCGCCTGGTACATCTTCTCCGCGCTCGGCTTCTACCCGGCCCGCATGGGCACAGCGGCTGCGGCGGCGGATGCGGCTGCTGACCCGCTCCACGAGGCGGCAGCGCGGCTGGACCATCCCGGCGCGCGATGCCGGCGGGGCGTCGGGGATGCTGTGGGCGTGGAGTACGTGTCCAGAGTGCCGCGACCGCCGCTGGACGGGCTGGTCGACGACCTGTACTACCTGGAGGGTGCGCCGCCGTACGCGCGGCTGACGTTGCCGCCGATGCCGGGGGCGTTGCTCATCGTCAACCTCGGGGCGCCGTTCCGCATCCGCGCCAGCACCGACATCGAGGCGGCCGAGTACGCCGACGGCTGCGTGGTCACCACGCCGACCCGCGCGTTCGAGTTCGGCTACCCCGTCCCGACCCGGTCCGTCGGCGTGCACGTCAAGCCGTGGGGGCTGGCGCCGTTCCTGCCGATGCCCGCGGCCGAGCTGTGCGACCGGCCGGTGACGGTGGAGCAGGTCTGGGGCCGGCGCGCCGTTGCCGAGCTGCGAGACCGGCTGGCGACGGCGCCCGGACCGCACGAGATGCTGACGCTGCTGGAGGAGGAGCTGATGCGGCGGCTGTGCGAGACCGCCGGCCTGGGGCTGGTCCGCCATACGAGCAGCGTCATCGCGGCGGCCGGCGGGGCGGTGGCGATCGGCGACCTGGGCGTGGCAGCCGGTGTCAGCAGCACCCATCTGGCACAGCGGTTCAAGGAGCTCGTCGGCGTCACGCCGAAGCGGCTGGCCCGCACCCACCGCTTCGCCGCCACCGTGTTCGCGATCGACCCCACCGGACCGATCGACTGGGGCGACCTCGCCGCTCGCGCGGGCTACTTCGACCAGGCCCACTTCGGCCACGAGTTCCGGGCGTTCACCGGGCTCACGCCGACCCGGTACGTCGAAGTCCGGCGGCGGTTCCTGCGCGAACATCCCGGCCACGTGTTCGACGGCTGGCCGCTGCCGGCCGATTGATTTCTTACAAGAGCGGCAGCTCACGGCACGATAACTTGGGGGCATCCAATGCAGAGGAGAGCCCCGTGGGCAAGGTGGTCATGTACAGCTCGGTGTCGGTGGACGGCTTCGTCGCGGACGAGAACGACCAGCCCGGACCGCTGTTCGACTGGTTGTCCAGCGGTGACGTCCCGCTGGACGAGAGCGGCGCGTTGAAGGTGTCGCAGACGTCCTACGACTACACCCGGCCGTACTGGGACCAGATCGGAGTCACGATCGCCGGCCGCCACGTCTTCGACCTGACGGACGGCTGGGACGGGAAGCCTCCGGGCGGGATCGACCACGTGGTCGTCGTGACGCACCGGCCGGCGCCCGAGGGCTGGGACCCCGAGGCGCCGTTCCACTTCGTCGACGGCGTCGAGGCGGCCATGGCCAAGGCGCAGGAGCTGGCGGGTGACCGCATGGTCGAGGTCGCCGCCGGCGACGTCGGTGGCCAGATGCTTGCCGCGGGCCTGGTCGACGAGGTGCGCATGGACGTCGTGCCCGTCGTGTTCGGGTCCGGCAAGCGCTACTTCGGGTCGGTCCACGCACAGCACCTGTTGGAGGATCCCGACGTGGCGATTCAGGGCAACCGGGTGCTTCACCTGCGCTATCGGGTGCGCCGTTGACCGAGCTGAGCGGCTCCGCGAAGAAGGCACAGGACTCTCGGGGCGTGGCCGCGTCGATGGAGCGTCATCAGGTCGCGGTGTATTTCGGTGCGATCGTTGCCGGGGCCGCGGCGGGCTGGTTGGTGCCGCGCGCGGGACCAGGGCTGGAGTGGCTGATCAACCCGGTGCTCGGCGCCTTGTTGTATGTGACGTTTCTGCAGGTTCCCGCTCGGGAGCTGATCCGGTCGTGGCGGGACGGGCGGTTCCTGGCAGCCACGCTGGTGGTGAACTTCGTGGTGGTGCCGCTGGTCGTCGCGGCGATGTTCCGGTTCTTGCCCGCTGATCAGGCCGTGCGGCTCGGTGTGCTGCTGGTGCTGCTGACTCCGTGCGTCGACTACGTGATCGTGTTCAGCGGGCTCGCGGGCGGCAGCAGCCGGCGGCTGCTCGCCGCGACGCCGCTGTTGCTGCTCGCTCAGCTGGCGTTGTTGCCGCTGTTCCTGCTGCTGTTCCTGGGCGCGGGCCTGGCCGACGTGGTGCAGACCGGTCCGTTCGTGCAGGCGTTCCTGGGGCTGATCGTGGTCCCGTTGACGTTGGCGTGGGTCACGCAGGGGTGGGCCACGCGCCGTCGTTCCGGCGCCGTGGTGGCGGAGAAGATCGCCGTGGCGATGGTGCCGTTGATGGCGGTGACCCTGTTCACCGTGGTTGCGTCACAGGTGCCGAAACTGCACCGCGATCTCGCCGGCGTGGTCGGGGTCGTGCCGTTCTACGGGGTGTTCCCGGTGGTGATGGCGTTCGCCGGGTGGGGTGTCGCGGTGCTGTTCCGGCTGGATGCCGGTGCGGGGCGGGCGGTGGTGTTCACCGGCGCGACCCGCAACTCGCTGGTGGTGCTGCCGTTGGCGTTGGCGTTGCCGGACGCGCTGGCCGCCGCCGGGGCGGTGGTCGTCACCCAGACGCTGGTCGAGGTCGTCGGCATGCTGGTCCTGGTGCGGCTGGTGCCCCGGCTGGTGCCGACGGGTGGGCGCCGTGCCGTCTCGGCGGCGGGTTAGTCCACAAGAGATGCTCGGCGTGGCACGGCTGGGCAGGTCAGGCCGGCGGGTGCGGCGGCAGCTGCACCCACACCCGCTTGCCGCCCTCGTGATCCTCCACGCCCCATTGCTCGGCGAGGGCGGCGATGATCGCGATACCCCGGCCGCTGTCCCGGTCGATCGTGTCGGCGTCGGTCGGCAGGCGCGGCACGACCGCGGACCCGTCCGCGACCGAGATGGTCACGTGCCGCTCGTCCGACAGCAGCGCCAGCACGACCCGGCCGCCGCCGTACCGCACCGCGTTGGTGACCAGCTCGGTGACGGCCAGCATCGCCCGGTCGACCCAGTCGTCGTCGGTGAGCCCCCAACCGGCGAACGTCGACACCATCGCCCGCCGTGCGATGGCGGGCGCCCCGTCGCTGATCGGGAGGTCGAAGTGCGCGGTAAGGAGGCTCACCGCGGCGGGCCTGCGCTCGCAGTTGCCGTCACGGCCCGTGCAGTACCCCACCGATTCATGTGACGAAACTTGCCGGACGGCAAAGGCTATCGGTGCGTCCGCCACCGGGGCGTCAGAGGCCGTTCGGCGGCTGGTCGCGCGGGAGGCGGACGGTGGCGGTGACGCCGGCCAGTCCGGCGCCGGTCGGCAGGTGCGCCGGCAGCGGGAGGCCGGGGCCGTCCCGGGTCCAGGCGGCGGCGGGGCGCATCACGTCGGTGAGCGGGTCGTGCAGCCACAGCTCGGCGTACGGCCAGCCCAGCGTCTCGCCGACGGCGGCGAGGACCGCCCGCCCGGCGCCCTCCAGGTCGGCCGCGGCGGGCAGGGACCGGGCGACGGCCAGCTCGCACCGGCGGAACCGTTCGGCGCGGCGCTGGTCGGTGACGTCGTGCACGGCGGCGACCGCGCCGAGCCGCCGGCCGTCGCGGTCGGTGATCGGAGTGGCGTTCACGGCGTACCGCCGCGGCCGTCCCCTCCGGTCGGGGATGATCTGGTCGTCGCTGCGCACGGTCTGCCCGTGCATCGCCCGCTCCAACGGCATCTCCCCGGCGGTGAACAGGCGGCCGTCCGGGTGCGTCACCCGGTCGGCCCACTCCTGCGACGGGCTGTCCTGGTAGCCGTCCCCGCCGGGCAGGAACTCGCGCAGCGCCCGGTTGAGCAGCACCAGCCGGCCCTGCTCGTCGCAGGCGGCGACGCCGGTGTCGAGGCACTCCAGCAGCGCGTGCAGGAACGCCCGCTGCCGCTGGGCGTCGGTGCGGGCGGCGACGTCGGCGGCGTGGGTGCCGGTCATCAGCGCGGCGAGCACGCGGGCGGCGTGGTCCAGGCAGCGCAGCTGCGCCGCCGACCAGTCGACCGGCCGGTGGGCGGCGACGGCGAGGATGCTGCCGTCGTCGTCCCGGACGGGGAAACCCGCGTACCCGCGGATGCCGTGCAACCGGACGGCGTCGCTGCCGGTGAACCGCTCGTCCGCCACGGCGTCGGCCACGATCAGTGGCAGGTCGCCGGCGACGACGTGCCCGCACAGCGGCACCGTCAGCGGCAGCTCGTAACCTGCGGCGACGCCGTCGACACCGGTGGCGCCGAGGACGGCCTGCCGGTCGGCGGTGATGAACGACGCCAGCGCCACGGGCAGGCCGGTCGCGGCGGCCGTGAGCTCGACGACGTGGTCGATGATCGGCCGCCACCCCGCCGAGTCGTCACGGGCCCGGCGGACGGCGGCGAGCCGGGCCACCGACCCCAGCCGGCCGCCGATCTCTGCCACGGTGCCAGGATTTCACACGACCGTACCGGATAGGTCCGAAATGCGCGGTTCAGTGACCGTGGTGATACTGGTGGACGACCGCGTGGCCCTTGCCGCGAGAGATCATCCACCGGTTCACGGGCGTGGTGAGCACGAACGCCACGGCCAGCGAGAACGCCAGCGAGGCCCAGAACAGCCAGGCGGTCAGCCCGGCGTCCATCGCACCCGGCACGGTCACCATGATCGCGTTGTCGAGCACCTCCATGACGGCGATGGAGACGGTGTCGGCGGCGAGCGCCACCTTCAGCGCCGTCCGCACGCCGACGCCCGCGCGCAGGACGCCGCGCATGGTCAGCGCGTAGCCGAACACGAAGGCGAGCCCGACGGACAACGCGACGGTGGCGGCGTTGTGCAGCCCGAACGCGGTGCCCAGCACCATGCCGAGGACCTCGCCGATCGCGCAGCCGGTCAGGCAGTGCAGGGTCGCCTGCGCTGCCGCCGCCCACGTCGTCGTCGCGGTGCTGACCGGGTGGTGATGCGTGTGGTCCATGTCGACCTCCCTTTCCGGGGTTGACTATACCCCCTGGGGGTATTCGCGCAACGGTGGCGCGCGACACGTACCGGCGGCGCGTCAGTGCACGAAGGCCGGGCCGTCCGTGACGGCCGGGCGGCCGGCGGGCAGCGCGGCCGCGAGCACGACGGCACTGACCGCCGCCACCACGGCGGCCGCGGCGTAGGCGGCGGTGAAGCCGTCCAGCGGGCCGCCCGGCGCCGCCGCCAGGTCACCGGCGGCGATGGCGGAGACGAGCGCGACGCCCAGCGCGGCACCGAGCTCGTGGCCGGTGTTGAGCAGGCCGGAGGCGCCGCCGGCGGCCGCGTGGTCGACGCTGGTCATCACCGAGGTGGACGCGGTGACGAACCCGGCGCCGAGGCCGGCCGCCGCCAGTACGAAACCCGGAAGCACCGCACTGAAGGGCTGGGCGTGCGGCTCGACCCGGGCCAGCAGCGCGAACCCGGCGGCGGCCACGGCGAACGCGACCAGCATCACCGGCCGGGCACCGAAGCGCTGCAGCCCCCGGCCGGTCAGGTGCGCGGAGACGATCGTGGCGAGGGTGACCGGCAGGAACAGCACCCCGGTGCGCAGCGCGGAGTAGCCGAAGCGGTGCTGCAGCAGCATCGACGTGAGGAAGAACCCGCCGATGAGCAGACTGGACGCGGCCAGCATGACGGCGTTGCCGGCGATGACCGGCCGGCGGCGCAGCAGCCCGGTGGGCAGCAGCGGCGACCGCGTGGCGCGCTGGACCGCGGCGGTCGCCAGGCCGAGCACCGCGGCGCCGGCGAACGACAGCCAGGTCGAGGTCGCCGTCCAGCCCGCCGTGCCGGCCTGCACGAGGCCGTAGATCACCAGGGCGGCGGTGCCGGTGAGCAGCAGCGCGCCGGGGATGTCGACCCGCCCGGGCTGCCGCGGCGACGACGGCACCATGAGCCGGACCGCCAGGCCGACCGCGATGCCGATCGGCACGTTGATGAAGAACACCCAGCCCCAGCCGGGGCCCGACACGAGCAGCCCGCCGATGAGCACGCCGGCCGCGGCACCACCGCCGCCGACGGCACCCCAGACCGCGAGCGCCTGGTGCCGGCGCCGGCCGTGGAACAGGGTGCTGACGATCGACAGCGCCGCCGGCGACAGCATCGCCGCGCCGACACCCTGCGCGGCCCGCGCGCCAAGGATGACGGCCGCGTCGCCGGCGAGCCCGGCGGCGAGCGACGAGGCGGTGAACACGGCCAGCCCGGCCAGGAAGACGGCGCGCCGGCCGAGCAGGTCGCCGAGCCGGCCGCCGAGGATGAGCAGCCCGCCGAAGCACAGGGTGTACGCGGTGACGACCCACGTGGCCGCGCCGGCGTCGAGCCGCAGGTCGTCGGACATCTTCGGCAGCGCGACGTTCACCACGGTCACGTCGAGGATGACCATGAACTGCGCCAGGCACAGCAGCGTGAGCGTGCCCCAGCTGCCGGATTTCTCGTGGTGGTGCTCCATCCTCAGCCTCCCATAAGTCGTACAGCGATGTACGGCTTACTGTAGAGCGCACGCTGCTAAAGTCGAACACCTGTGTTCGACTTCACTTCGCCGCACTTCACGGAAGCGGGACCACCCGATGCCACCGACACCGCGCCGCGCCGACGCGCGCCGCAACATCAGCGCCATCCTCGACGCCGCGCAGGCCTGCCTCGTCGCCGATCCGGCCGCGAGCATGCAGGACGTCGCCCGCGCCGCCGGCGTCGGCAGGGTCACCCTGTATGCCCACTTCGGCTCCCGCGCCGAACTGCTGGACGCCGTCTTCACCCAGGTGATCGCCGACGCCGAGCGCGCCCTCGCCGAGGTCGACCTCGACGGCGACGAGCGCCAGGCCCTCGCCCGGCTGATCGCGTCGTCGTGGCGGATCGTCGAGCGGTCCCGGCTGCTGCTGCACGCCGCCCAGCTGGAGCTGCCCGCCGATCAGATCCGCGAGCACCACCGCCGCCCGCTCGACCGGGTCGAGAAGCTCATCGAGCGCGGCAGGCAGGCCGGCACGTTCCGGACCGACCTGCCCGTGACCTGGATGACCGCCGTGGTCTACAACGTCATCCACGGCGCGGCGGACGAGGTCACCGCCGGCCGCCTCACGCTCGACCAGGCACCGGACGTCATCACCACGACCCTGCTGTCAGCCTTCGCCCCGCCCACCCCGACCGGGAGATACTGACGGCACCTTCCCGCTTCCCGGAGGCCCCGGTGACCCGCCGACCGATGTGGCCGTTGTACGCGGCCGGCTTCACCACCGCCTTCGGGGCGCACGGCATCGCCGCCAACCTGGGCGGGTTCGCGGAGGGTGCGGTCACGTCGCTGCTGGTGCTCGGCGGCCTGCTCGCCCTGTACGACGGGGCCGAGGTGCTGCTCAAACCGGTGTTCGGCAACCTCGCGGACCGGGTCGGCGCGCGGCCGGTGCTGCTCGGCGGGCTCGTCGCCTTCGCCGTCGCGTCCGCCCTCTACGCCGTCGCCGACAGCCCCGGGTGGCTGTGGGCCGCGCGCCTCGGCCAGGGCGCCGCCGCGTCCGCGTTCTCCCCCGCCGCGTCCGCGCTCGTCGCCCGGCTCAACCCGGCGGCCAGACACGGCCGGGCGTTCGGCTCGTACGGCTTCCACAAGTCCATCGGCTACGCCCTCGGCCCACTGCTCGGCGGCGTGCTGGTCTGGGCCGGCGGGCTGCGGCTGCTGTTCGTCGTCCTGGCGGTCCTCGGCGCGGCCGTGGCGGCGTGGGCGGCGCTCGCCGTGCCCGCCGTCGCTCCCCTGCCGAAGCAGCGGCAGACCGTCGTGGACCTCGTGCGCCGGCTGACCGACCGCGCGTTCCTGGCCCCGACCGGCGCCCTCGCCGCGGCGACCGCCGCCCTGTCCGTCGGCGTCGGGTTCCTGCCCGTCAACGGCCGGACCGCCGGCCTCGGCACGGTCGCCACCGGCGCCGCCGTGTCGCTGCTCGCCCTCTGCGCGGCGGTCGTCCAGCCGTGGGCGGGCCAGGCCCTGGACGGGCGCCGCCTCACGACCCGCACGGGCCTGACCGCCGGCCTGGCCCTCACCGCCGCGGGCCTGGCCTGCGCGGCGCTGCCGGGCCTCGCCGGGCTGCTCACCGCCGCCGCCCTGATCGGCGCCGGCACCGGCCTGATCACCCCGCTGGGGTTCGCCGCGCTCGCCGCCGGCACGCCACCGGAACGCCTCGGCCAGACGATGGGCACCGCGGAGCTCGGCCGCGAGCTCGGCGACGCCGGCGGCCCGCTCCTCGTCGCGGCGGTCGCCACCCTCGCCACGCTCGCGTACGGCTTTGCCGCCCTGGCCCTGCTCCTCGCCGCCGCCGCGGTCACGGCGTTCCTCGCGCGCCCGAAGCCGGCCTCGGCGCCGCCGGCGCAATAGCGTCAACGGCGATGCGCGCCGCTGGATGCGGAAACGGCGATGCGCCCGGGCCGTGGATGTGCCCGCCCCACGGGCGGGGGTGGTTAAGGCCAAGAGGCCGG
>NZ_JBFANF010000142.1:0-7555 GCF_040674675.1 Dactylosporangium sp. NPDC049742
CGTCCGTCGAGGGCGGCGGCGAAGGCGGCGGCGAACCCGGCGGCGCCGGTGTCGGCGGGGAGCGTCTCGGCGACGCGTTCGAGGCGGACGACCTCGCGGACGCGGGCGCCGGAGGCCGCGGCCAGGCCGGCGTCGCCGAGCAGGTCCGGGTCGTCGAGGCCGGTGTCGACGAGCAGCTCGGCGAGGCCGGCGGCGCGCAGCAGGGCCTCGGTCGCGGCCCGCCAGCCGAGCTCGGCACGGCGGGCCAGGTAGTCGCCGGCGGGCGCGTGGACCGGCAGGCCGAGGGCGGGGGCACACCAGCGGCGCACGGCGAGCCCGACCCGGCTGTCCAGATAGGACACACCCGGCGGGGGTGGCAGGTCGGCCTCGGTGCAGGCGGTCTCGAACGCGGCCCGGTCGAGGTCGCGGGCCAGCACCCGGTGACAGTGCCCGTCGATCAGCCCGTCGATCAGTACCTCCACCGGGTCGCCTCGACGATCTCCTGCGGGGTCGCGCCGGCGAACCGGTCGGCCTCGGCGAGCTGGACCGCGCAGTACGCCTCCAGCAGCGCCGGTCCGAGCAGGCCGGGCAGCAGGTCGTCGGCGCGCAGCGCGGCGACTGCGGCGGCGGCCGTCTCCGGCAGCCGTTCGGGGCGGCGGTCCTCGGGCAGCAGCGCCGGGTCGCCCGGCACCTCGGCCGGCAGGCTCAGGTCCTGCCCGCACGAGGCGGCGACGATCTCGGCCACGGCGGCGACGACGAGGTACGGGTTGGCGGCGCCGTCGCAGCACTTGACCTCGACGTTGGCGGCCCGGTCGCGTTCGCCGGGGCTGCCGGTGACCAGCCGCAGGGCGGCCTCCCGGTTCTCGTGGCCCCAGCAGCGGAACGGCGCGGCCCAGCGCTGCGGCTCCAGCCGGAGCCGGCTGGCGGCGCCGGGGGCGGCGATCGCGGCGAGCGCCGGCAGCCGCCGCAGGAGCCCGGCGAGGGCGGCCTCGCCCGCCGGGCGCAGCCCGTATGGCCCGTCTCCGCCGCTGAACAGCGCCTGCCCGTGGCGGCGGGCCGAGACGTGCAGGTGGTCGCCGTTGCCGACCTGACCGGCGGTGACGACGGGGGCGAACGACACCCGCAGGCCGTGCCGCTGGGACACGGCCCGGACGGTCTGGCGGACCAGCACCGTCCGGTCGGCGGCGAGCACCGGGTCGGCGGCGGCGACGGACACCTCGAACTGGCCCGGCGAGTACTCCGGGTGGATCTGGTCGACGGGCACGTCCTGCGCGTCGAGGGCCTGGAACAGCTCGTCGAGGTAGGCCGACGCCTCGACGACCCGGGTCACGCCGTAGGCGGGGCCGGTCGCGGCCGGTTCGCCGACGACGGTGGCGAGGTACCACTCCACCTCGAACGCCATCCGCAGCTCGAGGCCGAGCGTGGCGGCGCGGGCGGCGGCGGTGCGGGCCAGCGTCCGCTGGCAGCACGGCCACGGCTCGCCGTCCTGGGTCCGCCGGTCGGCCGGCGCCCAGGCCCAGCCCGGCTGGGCGGCCAGGACGGTGACGCGGTCCAGGTCGGGGAACAGCCGCAGGTCCCCGGCGGGCCCGCCGACGTGTTCGCTGGTGGTGGCCGAGTCGTCGACGAGGAACACGTCGAAGACCGGCGACATGCCGACACCCCAGGCGGCCGTGTGGGCGAGGCGGCCGACCGGCACCGCCTTGACCCGGGTGACGCCGGCGTTGTCGACCCAGGTGAGGGCGACCGCGTGGACGCCGCGGGAGGCCAGCTCGGCGGCGATCCGGTCGGCCCGTGCGGTGTCGTCCATCGAGGCGTCCTTCCCGGAAGCGGGCGCAGGGCAGATGGACACCTACCCGCGCCGCACCCGCTGAACCGGGAAGGCGTTCACCGAACCTGTTGGGGCACCAGGTCGAGCGCGGCCTCGACGGCGACCTCCTCCATCCCGCGCAGGAACGCCTCCGCGTCGCCGGGCGAGACGAAGTGGGTGTCCATGAACACGGTGATCTGGATCGTGTCCGGCACGTCGTCGATGTGGACGAACAGCCGCTCGAACGGGTCGTCCTGCCGGATCGTCCAGCGGAACGTGGTGTGGCCGCCGGAGAGCGCCTCGCGGATCTGGTCCGGCGTCGGGGCCGGGCCGGTGGCGCCCGCCCGGGTGGTGATGCGCCGGTCGTTGTAGAAGCAGCCGAGGTCGAAGTCGGGGTCCCGCTCCGCGGCCACTCTCGCGATCAGGTCCTGCAGGTGTACGGGATGGAAGTAGGCGTGCTTGTACGCCGTCATCGCCGCCCGCTGGGTCCGCGCCAGCGCCTCGGAGAACGGTACCCCCGCGACATCCAGCGCGCAGAGGCCGCTCTCGGCGACGGTGCACACCACGTCGGCGAGGGCGGGGCGGAACCGGTTGTTCACCGTGGGCCGGAACACCACCGGGTTGATCCCGGTCATCCGGTGCAGCGCCACCCCGTAGACGGCCATCAGCACCGGCGAGGCGTCCATGCCGGCCCGGGCGGCGATCGCCTGCGTCGCGAGGTGCAGCGCCTGGGACCTGAACTCGCCCCGCCAGTGGCGTGGCTGCCGCGGGTCGTCCGAGCCGGCGAATCGGCGGGCCGGGATGGTCCGCAGCAGCCGTTCCCAGTAGCGCAGCGCCGCCTCGTTCTGCCGGACACCGGCCGGCGAGCGCTGCCAGCGGGCCTGCTCCAGCGGCTGCATCCCGTTGACCGGCGTGGCCACCCGCGCGCCGGACTCGGCGATCATCACCGCGGCGCCCGAACCGTCGGTGACCAGGTGGCACATGATGGCGACGAGATGCGTCGGCTGCCCGGACCGGACCACCACACCCATCCGCATCGGCCACTGCGTCACGTAGTCGTAGTCGGTCTCCTCGTATCGCCGCCGCAGCGCGTCGGCGAGCTCCGCCGGGTCGTCGTCATCGCCCGCTTCGACGACGTCCAGCGCGATCTCACCCGAGCTGGAGACCACCTGGGACGGGCGGTCGTCGGCGTCGAAGCGCAGCCGGGTCCGCATCGGCTGGTAGCGGCTCATCAGGTAGCGGAGGTTCTCCACGACGTCGGCGAGGCTGGTGCCGTCGGGCAGCGGCGTCGCGCCGCCCATGGGCAGCCAGGAGTTCTGCCTGCGCATCGCCATCCACAGGTCCAGCTGGCCCCAGGACAGGTCGTCGACACCGGAACCCTCACCTTCGAAGGCGACCATGATCTGCTCTGCCATGCCACCGATCCTTCCGTGCCACCGCGACCCTCATCGATCAGCGCAGTATCGTACAGTTTCTTTACAGATAGGTGCACGGCGATGCCGGCGCTCCCGGTGGCGCGTGGCCAGGGCCCCTGACGTGCGGCAACGCGCCGGGATGACTTTGCGGGTGATCGGCAGGGCCGTACACTCGGCGGCACGTCGCCGGGTTCAGGGCGTCCTTCGGGTCCTGTGTGGCCACCCGGTGGCGAGGTGGCCGCCGGCGCCGCCCGCTTCCTTGCCCGACTCAACCCCGCCACGTGCGCGCCTGCCGCGTGGCGTGGAGTCGCCTGTGCCTTCTCCGGCCGGCGGCCGAAGCCTAGGGAGATCATGAGAAAAGCAGTCATTACCGTGGGAGTGGTGTGCGCCGCGCTCATCGCGTTCATGCTCGCCGTCAAGCACCCGTCCCGGTCGTCTCAGTCGCTGCAGACGGGCAACGGGCTCGGGCTCCATGTCAGCGGCAGGAACATCGTCGAAGGCAACGGCAACCGCTTCGTCATGCGCGGCGTCAGTCACCCGTACGCCTGGCACAAGGACCAGAACCAGGCGTTCGCCGACATCAAACGGCTGGGTGCCAACGCCCTGCGGGTCGTGCTGACGAACGACGTCGGCGCCGGCGAGGTGTCCGACGTCATCGCTAGGTGCAAGGAGCACCGGCTCATCTGTGTCCTGGAGTACCACGACACCACCGGGCACGGCGAGAAGGACGACGCCACCGACCTGGACGCGGCCGCCGGGTACTGGACCGGGCTGAAGAGCGTCCTGGCCGGCCAGGAGGACTTCGTCGTCATCAACGTCGGCAACGAGCCGTACGGCAACAACGACACCGCGGGCTGGGCCGGCGCGACGAGCGGAGCGGTCAGGAAGCTGCGCGACGCCGGCCTGCGACACCTGATCATGGTCGACGGGCCGAACTGGGGACAGGACTGGTCGGGCGTCATGCGCAGCAACGCCTCGTCGGTGTTCGACAGCGACCCGCGGCGCAACATCGTGTTCTCGGTCCACATGTACGGCGTGTACGGCACCGCCTCGAAGGTCACCGACTACTACGACGCCTTCCAGAACGCCGGGCTGCCGCTGGTGGTCGGTGAGTTCGGGTGGAAGCACACCGACGGCGACGTGGACGAGGACACCATCATGAACGAGGCGCAGGCCCGCGGGATCGGATACCTGGGCTGGTCGTGGAGCGGCAACAGCGGCGGCGTCGAGTACCTCGACCTGGCCACCGGCTTCGACCCCAGCCGGCTGACCGAGTGGGGGCAGCACCTCTTCAACAGCGCCAACGGCATCAAGGCGACCGCGAAGGAAGCCACCGTCTACGGCGACCGGGCGACGGCCCGGTAGGGCAGTCGCGGGCGGGGGCACCGCGGCCCCCGCCGACCTGTATGGGCGAGGGTCCGCTACATCGGTACTACTCCGAAAGTAGGGCCGACTTCCGCACCATCACCCAAGCCACCCCTGAGCTGTCCACGGGTAGTAGCCCATCGCCCAGCGACAACGCGCACGCATGGGGAGGCGAACGTGAGAGCGTCGAAGACCGCGACTCCTGACCGGGACGCCTGGCATCATCGCGACGCCTGGCTCGCGGACCGGGAAGCGCAGGCCACAGGGCAGTCCCAGGTGACGCAGACCCTGTCCGGCCCGAGGCAGGCACGAGCGCCGCACCGCGGCCTCGCCCGCTGGCGGCCGGGGTACTGGCCGCTGATCCTGTCCTACCTGGTCGTCGTGGCGAGTGACTTCTGGTTCGTCAACCCGTTCGCCACCGGCGCGCTCAGCTGGCCGCTGACCGTGCTGTGGACGTGGCCCATCATCACCACGATCACCGGCATCGTCGGCATCCGGCGGACCCGCAGGACACTGCGCGAGTCGGAGGCCCGCTGGTCCGGCCGCGGGGTGACGGTGAGCGCGGGCTTCCTGATCGTCGTCGTCCCCACCATCGGGCGGAACGACACCTACCCCGCGCTCAAGCGCTCGGTCCAGTCCTACCTCACCTACCTGCCCCCGTGCTTCCCGCGGCTGCGGATCGACATCGTCATCGACGAGGGCTGCGAGGCGGCCGACAGGATCGCCGGGCTGGCCGCGCGGAGCGAGCTGATCCGGCTCGTCGTCGTGCCGAGCCGGTACCGCACCGCCAACGGGACGAAGTTCAAGGCGCGGGTCACCAACTTCTCGCACGAGCTGCGGATCCACGAGCGCGAGAACCGCGACGACGTGTGGGTGCTGCACATGGACGACGACACCGGTGTCGGCCCCGACACCGCCCTGACCATGGCCCGGTTCATCGAGGAGCAGTTCGAGGCCGGCGCCGACGGCAAGCACCTGGCTCAGGGCGTCCTGACGTACCCACGCGAATACGCCGTGAACACGCTCACCTGGCTCGCGGACTCCGTCCGGCCCGCCGAGGACGTCGGGCGCTTCTCGGCCTGGACCGGCAGCGGCACCCCGCGCGCCGGCGTGCACGGCGAGCTCCTGCTGGTGCGGGCGTCGATCGAGGCGACGATCGGCTGGGACTTCGGCCCCCGGAGCATCGTCGAGGACGCCCAGTTCGCGCTGATCTTCAGTGCCCGCTACAAGGGCCGGAGCGCCTGGTTCAGCGGGCGGTGCTACGGCGCGTCGCCCGCCAGCCTCCGCGACTTCGTCCGCCAGCGCGAACGCTGGTCGTGGGGGCTGACGGCCCTGGTGTTCAACCGGTCGCTGCAGCTGCGGAACCGGCTGCTGCTCGGGTACTCGGTGCTGTCGTGGGTCGTCGGCCCGATCACGAACGTCGCGGTGGTCATGTTCCTCAGCATCCTTGTCGCCGAGCGCAACACCTCGCCGGTGGCGCTCTTCATCATTCCGTTCTGGGCGCTGAACATGGCCTACACGATCTGGATGTACTGGGAGGGCCTGCGGCTCAACGCCGTGGTGTCCGGCGACGGCCGGCGCAAGTGGTGGGAGCCTCCGGTCGTCATCCTGCTGATCCCGGTCCTCGGGATGATGGAGAGCATCCCCGGACTGCGCGGATCCATGAAGTTCGCCCGGCGCACCGAACACAGGTTCATGGTCATCCGGAAGCCTTCATGACCCACAGGATCGGCCTTCGACCCGTTTCCGGCGGGTCGAAGGCCGATGTGGTGCGGGAGATGATCCGGGTGGCTATCGCGCGCCCACCGGGACCTGGAGCCGCTTGCCGCGTCCCCGCATCTCCTCGTACCAGCCCCAGTCCTCGTTCTGGTCGATGACGGTCTGCAGGAAGCCCTCGACCGTCTCCGTGCGGGCCCAGTCGCGCTGGAGCTCACACGCCACCGAGTTCCACGTCGTGGGCTGGGCTCCGGCGTGGTTGATGCGCTCGAGCGCGTTCTCGTGCGCCTCGATCGTGGTGCCGCCGAGCGCGTCGACGACCGGGAACACCTGGTATCCCTCGTTGAGCGCGTCCAGGCTCGGGAACAGCAGGCACGCCTCCGTCCACAACGCGCACATGATGAGCTTGCGGCGGCCCGTGGCCTTCACCGCGTCCAGGAACTCCTTGTCCTCCCACGCGTTGATCTGCGTCCGGTCGTACGAGGGAAGGTCGGCGATCTCGTTCCGCAACTGCGGGATCGTGTCCGGGTTCACGCCGGACTTCACGTTGACGGTCGAGAGAATGGTCGGAACATTGAATACCCGGGCGAGGCGCGCGAGGGCGATGATGTTGTTGACCATCCGGCCCGTGTCCATGGACCGCACCGTGTAGATCTGCGGCGGCTGGTAGTCGATGATGACGAGGGCCGCGTTCTCCGGAGTCAGCAGGTGGTCCTTTTCCGGGTTCCGCTTGGGCAGGCTTACCATGACGTCCTCCTAGCTGGTGCTGGGGTCGTATCCTGGTCTCCTCCGGCGCCGTGATCCGGCTCGCCCACAGCTACCCGAGCCCTACCGGATCATGCGGCGGGACTTCGCCGCGGCCCGTGACGTCCGGTCAGGCCGGTGGCAGGTACCAGCCGTACGGGCTGGGCAGCGACCCGCTGAGCCGCGCCGGCAGGTAGTGGCGCCCGAAGAGCTCGGCGACCAGGTCGGTCCGGCTCGACACCGACAGCTTCGACATGACCGACTTCAGGTGGTCGCCGACGGTGTGCACGCCGATGCCCAGCGCCCGGGCGATCTGGGCGTTGGAGCGGCCCTGCAGGACCAGCTCGGTGACCTGCCGCTCCCGGCCGTCAGCGCGTAGGCCCGCACCAGCACGTCGGCGAGGTGCGTCTGGCGGGCCGGCTCGATCACCACGGCGACCTGGCCGGCGTCGCCCCCGAGCAGGGACGCGTGCAGCAGCAGCCAGCCGCCGCCGCGCCGCGGGAGCCGGCCCTGCGCAGGGGTCGCGCCG
>NZ_JBFANF010000143.1:0-6860 GCF_040674675.1 Dactylosporangium sp. NPDC049742
GCAGTCCACCTGTGACCGGGCCGAGGATCCGCACGCCGGTCTCGAGCCGGCTCCGCGCGGCCACCACCATCATGCAGGCGTCCCGCGTCAGGGCCGCGATGCCGTGCTCCACGTCGGGTCCGTGAACGACGCACCGTTCGATCGGCACGTCCGGGAACCGGGCCGGCCAGCCGGCAAGCGCCTCCGCCAGGAGCCGCTCGGCCAGGTCGGTCGGCGTCAACCCGATCGCCGCCGGCGCCGGCACGGACAGGCCCGCAAGGAAGTCGGACCGGTGCCAGTGCCGCGCCGTCGCGGCGTCGCTCAGGTGGACCACGCGCAGCGGCACGCCGCGGCGCGCTGCCTCGTCGAAGGCGAACTCCAGGACCGCGTCGGATGCGGCGCCGCCGGCCAGCCCGGCCGTCACCGGGGCTCCCTGCATCGCCGGCCGCGCCGGCACCACGAGCACCGGCACAGCGCTGCTGCGAGCCACCGGGCATGCCTCCGAGTCGCTGTCCGGGCGAACTGCCGCTGCCGCGGCCAGGACGACCAGCGACGCCTGCGGTGCCTGGGCGATCAGGGCGCCGGCGAGGTCCCCGCAGACCATCCGGGCGTCGACGTCGATCGACCGGCCCGCGGCGGCGACCGCCCGCATCATCCGGGCCAGTGCCGCGTCACGGGGCTTCCACCGCGCTTCGGGGAGCGCATCCGGGGGCGGGGCGAACGCCGAGAACAGATGCAGCGGCTGGTCACGTAGCCGCGCCTCGACGGCTCCGGCCCGCACGGCCACCAGTTCGTCGTCGGCGTCGTCGAGACCCACGAGCACCGGCCGGGCTTGGACGGTCATGGCACGGCTCCTGTCATGTCGGCGGGCTCACACCCTCCAACGTGCCACCGGCGCGACGCCCGGGTCATGGCCGAACTACCCGACGCCGCCGGGACGTTCGGCCGCCTTTCCTCGGCGGTACGGCACCATCCGTGCCGTACCGTCGCGTGCCCGGTTGACGGGCTTCACAGGAGGCTCCTGCGTCCTCAACCTGAACGATCGGCGCGGTCCTGCTGCACCGGGCCGGATCGCCGGGCCAGACTACTCGTCGTCAGCGTCGAGGCGGCTGACGTCGGAGACGCGACTGGGCAGGGTGACGGTGTGGCCGTAGAAGTTGCGGATCTCGGCGACGACGTGCTCGAACTGGTCGAGGTCGATCGGCTTGGTGACGAACGCGTTGGCGTTGCGGGAGTAGCTGGCCGCGATGTCGCTCTCCGTCGACGACGTGGTGAACACGATGACCGGGATCGACTTGAGCTTGTCCTCCTGCTTGATGAGCGTGAGCGCCTGGCGGCCGTCGACGCGCGGCATGTTCAGGTCCAGCAGGATCAGGTCGGGCCGGGGTGCGTCGGTGTACGGCTCCTCCCGGTGGAGGAACGCCAAGGCTTCCCCGCCGTCGGCCACGTGGTGCAGCTCGCTGCGGATGCTGTGGTCTTCGAAGACGCTCTCCATCAGCGCCACGTCGGCGGGGTCGTCCTCGACGAGCAGGACCTGCAGGACGGATGGCTCAGTCGGCATCGCGGTGCTCTCTGCTGGTTGGTCCGCCGCCGAGCGGCGTAGTCGGAGCGTCAACGTCGGCCGTTCGGGCCGACGGGCTTCGGTTGCCCACCGGTGCACCCCTCCGGTGTGCTCCCGCGCTGTCGGCGACCTTGACAGCGGTACAGTACGGCACCGGTGCAGTTCTGCCCGAAGACCCGGACCGGGAAACCTGCTCCGCCGGTCGACCGCCGGGACTTTCCGGTGCCACCCCGCTGTCCTGGGCGGCCGATCCGATCATCATCATGCAGCTGGCCACGCGCCCCAGGATCGCCGCCAACGCCGGCTGTGGCCGTGCAGCTCCTGGCTCCGAGCCGGCCGTTCGCTATCGCGTCCGGTCAGGGCAGGGCGGCGTGTACGGTGCGCCCGGCGCGTACTGCTGCCATTCGGCCGGGGTGACCGGCGCGCCGGCGGTCGCGCAGACCCAGGCGGCGACGCGCTGCGGGTCGGGATCCCACACGCGGGTCGAGTCGCCGCCGGCGGCGAGCGTGCGCCCGTCGGGTCCGAACGCGACGGTGTACACGGCGCTGTCGGAGCGGTTGAGCGTGGCCAGGGCCGACGGTGCGGTGCGGTCGGTGACGTCCCACAGCCAGACGCTGTTGTCGGTGGACGCCGCCGCGAGCCTGCGCCCGTCCGGGCTGAACGCCACCGCGTACACGTAGCTGGACGGGCCGGTGAGCACGGGCCCCACCGCGGTGACATGGTGCGGGTCGGTCATGTCCCACAGGTGGACGGTCCGGTCGGCGCTGCCGACGGCGAGGGTGCGCCCGTCCGGGCTGAAGGCGACGCTGTACGCGTAGCCGTGCAGGCCGCCGAGCTCCTGCAGCGCCGCCGGATGGTCCGGATCGGTGAGGTCCCAGAGGCGGGTCGTGTTGTCCGAGGACGCGACCGCGAGGATGGGCCGGCCGGGCTGGAACGCCAGCGAGAACACCAGTGCGTTGCCGGAGCCGAGCGTCGACCTGAGGCGCGGGCGGGCCGGGTCCGTGAGGTCCCAGACGCGGACCCGGGCGTCGTCGCCGCCGGTCGCCAGGAGGGTGCCCGCGGGCTGGAACGCGATGGTCTCGACGAGGTCGGTCGCGCCGGACAGCGTGCTGAGCAGGCGCGGCGTCGCAGGGGTGCGCAGGCTCCACAGTTGCACCTCGCCGGTCCTGGTGCCGACGGCGAGCAGGTCACCGTCGGGGCCGATCGTGGCGGTGCCGGAGAAGTCGGGGTGTCCGGCCGGGCTGGTCAGCGGCGGGCCGAGCGGCGCCGGGTGCCGCGGGTCTCGGACGTCCCACAGCGCGACGGTGCGGTCGCGGCTCGCCGCGGCGAGCCGGGTGCCGTCGGGGCTGTAGGCGACGGTGAACACGCTGTCCAGCGCGCCGGTGAGGACCGGGCCGGGCAGGGACCAGACGCGCACCATGGGGTCGGCGTCGCTGCTGTACAGCGTACGGCCGTCACCACCGAAGGCCACCGCGGTGACCGGCGACGGGTGGGGCAGGACGGCGATCTGCCGGCCGGACGCGAGGTTCCACAGCACGATGTTCTTGTCCGACGTGCCGGCGGCGAGCGTGCCACCGTCCGCGCTGAACGCGACCGCGTTCACCCAGCTGACGGCGGCGGTGAGCGGTGCGCCGCGGGGTGCGGGCCGCCGGGGGTCGGTGACGTCCCAGAGGCGGACGGTGCCGTCGCCGCTGCCGCTGGCCAGGGTGCGGCCGTCGGGGCTGAAGGTCACGCTGTACACCTTGCGGGCGTGGCCGGTCAGCGGCGGCACGACGGGCGTCGCCCGGGTCGGCTCGCCGGTGTCCCAGATGTGGACCGCGTCGTCCGCGGCACCGGCGGCGAGCAGGCGCCCGTCCGGGCTGAACGCGACGGCGTGCACGGCGCCGCCCGGCCCGGTGAGCGTGGTGAGTGCTCGTGGTGCCGCTTCGTCGGTCATGTCCCAGCGCCACACCTGCCGGTCGGCGCTGCCTGCGGCGAGGGTGCGCCCGTCGGGGCTGAACGCGACCGCGTACACCGTCGATCCGGGACCGGTCAGTGGTGCCGCGGCGGGAGTGAGATGGTCCGGGTCGGTCAGCCGCCAGAGGTGCACGCGCCGGTCCGCGCCGGCGGTCGCGAGGAGGTGCCCGTCGGGGCTGACGGCGGAGGCGAAGACGGCGTCACCGCTGGGCGGCAGCGCTCCGGCGGGCCGTTGGACGCGTTGGTCGTCGCCGACGTGCCAGAGCCGCACCGAACCGTCGACGCTGCCCGCGGCCAGCAGCCTGCGGTCCGGTGTGAGCGCGATCGTCTGCACGGCGTCGTTGAACCCGGCGAGCCGGGTGGCGGCCGGGCCGGCGAAGGCGTCGAGCAGGCTCGAGCGTGCCTCGACGGTCGGGGCGATCCGGTAGGCGGCCAGGCTGAGCTGCATGGCGAGGGCGACGTCGCGGCTGCGGAGCTTGTCCGCTCGGCCGGCGACGAGGCGGGACAGTGCCTCGTTGCGGGCGTGCACCGCGTCGCGTCGCCCCGCGCCGGCCTTGGCGGACTGGTCGAGTCCGTAGGCGGCCAGCAGCAGTGTGAAGATCGTCAGCACCGCCAGCGCCGCGATCACCTGGCGGCCCTGCCTGACGCGGCGGCGGCTGTGGCGGATGCCGGCGGCGAGGAAGTGCCGCGCCGTGCCGGACACCTCCTCCGGGTGGTCGTCGGCCCAGGCTCGTGCCGCGGCGAGCCGTGCGCCGGTGTACAGGGCGGCGGGGTCGCCGTGCTCGTCGCGCCAGCTCGCGGCGGCGACCGCGAGCTGCTGGCCGATGAGCAGCCCGGCGCGGTCGTCGTCGAGCCATGCGCCGAGCGTGGGCCAGGCACTCAGCAGGGCTTCGTGGCTGATCTGCACGACGTCGGCGTCGGCGGTGAGCAGCCGTGCCGAGATGAACCGGTCCAGCAGGTCGTCGAGGTCGGCCTCGTCGGCCGCGAACTCGGCCCGGAGGTCGTCCATCCGGGCGCGGCGGCGCGTGTCGGCGGTGTCGAAGCCGACGTGGACGAGCCGCAGGAACAGCCGCCGGGTGAGACGCTGCCGCCGCTCGTCCAGCTGGTGGTAGATCTCGGTGGCGGTCTCGGCCACCGCGCCGTGCAGACCGCCGACGGCCAGGTAGCCGGCGCAGGTCAGCCGGGTGTCGTCGGCGCGCTTCCACGTCGCGAACAGCGCGTGCGACAGCAGCGGCAGCACGCCGGCTTCGCGTGCTCCGCCGTGCGGCGCCGCGTCCCGGAGCAGCAGCTCCACGAACTCCGGCTCGACCTCGATCCTCGCCAAGCGGGCGGGCTCCAGCACCGCGGCGCGGAGCTCGTCGTCGTTCATCGGACCGACGGTGAACTGGTGGTCGCGCATCGCCGCGAGCAGTGGCGGATGGTGCAGCGCCTGGGCGTAGAAGTCGGCCCGCAGCCCGATGACGGTGGTCGCGGCGCAGCCGGGATCGGCCAGCCGCGCGATCAGCCGCCGGCACTCGTCCTCCGGCAGGCCGCCGGTGAAGAGCTCTTCGAACTGGTCGACGACCAGCACGGCGGCGTCGCGCAGCCGGCCGGTGAGCTGGTCCGGGGGCTCGGCGCCGGGCGTGGTGAGGTCGACCTCGACGTCGCGAGCCTGCAGGGCCGCCACCAGCCCGGCCCGCAGCAGCGACGACTTGCCGGCGCCGGAAGCGCCGACGACGACCAGGACGCCGCCGCCGGCCGCCCGGAGCGCATCGACCCGGTCGACCAGTTCCTCCAGCAGACGCTCACGGCCGAAGAACCACGCGGCGTCCTGCGGCTGGAAGCTCGCCAGTCCCCGGTACGGCGGTGGCGCGTCGGCCCGCGGTGCGGGGGCGCGACGGACCCGGTGCCACGCCTCCAGCCAGGCGTCGACCTCCTCCGGACCGGTGGCTCCGCAGGCGGCGAGCGCGTTGACGAACAGCGGCTGCGACGACAGCGACGGCAGTCCCCGCCCGGCGAACCAGTCACCGACCGTGCTGTGCGCGCGATGGGCACCGGCCCGGGCGGCGACCTGCCGGACGGTGAGGCCGGCACGTTCCCGCAGGCCGGTCAACGCGGCGGCGAACTCCGCACGGGTGGTGACTTCGCATGGCTCCGGCATGCCGTGCAGTCTCCGCCACTGATTGACGTCAGTAAATACTTCTGCGTAGTTGTACGGACTTGTACGGCCGCGGTGTACGAGGTTGTACGGGCTGCCCGGTCACCCGTTCCCGCCCTGCTCCCCCGCTGTTTGACTGTCCTCAGCCGGACACCGGCCACCGGGGGTTGGGGGGTGTGAACGGGCCTCGGGCGCGGTGTCGCCTGAGGCCCGTTCTCCACCCGACCGCGTCCCTGACCGCCGGCCACCGACCCGAACCACCGGCTCGGCCCTCCGGACGCTCCGACACCATTCACGGCGACTCCGCTCGCCCAATCACCCGGCAACGAAGGAGATGCAGCGACTGCGTCACCAAGTCGTGGACCGGCACCACAACCGTCCGGAAGCCGGAGCCCGGAGCCCGCTGCTGACCCTGTCCGCAGCTCGACATGCCGTGCGCGTCAGCTGGGGTCGGCGGCGCGGAAGGCTTGGCCCGAGGTCGCGACGAGGGTCAGGGCGACCGCGCCGGCGGCCATGGCCACGAGTGGGATCGCCGTCACCGAGCCGGCCGCGTAGCACCATGAGCCGAGGGCCGAGCCGGAGACGATGCCGATCTGGAAGACGATGCCGTACACGGCGTTGGCCGGTTCGGCGGCTCGGCCCGGGGCGCGGCGCAGGACGGCCAGGGAGGTCGCCACCACGAGGACGGAGAAGGTGCCGCCCCACACGAGCAGCATCGGCACGCCGGCGTACGGGGCTGCCGCCAGGCCCGCCGACCAGACGCCGGCGAGCGCCACCACGAAGACCACCGAGGCCGCGCGGGTGCCGGTGATCGGGCGGGTGTCGCTGAGCCGGCCGCCGAGGTTGCTGCCGATGACCGCGCAAATGCCGTACACGAGCAGCAGCACGGTCAAGGTGGTGCCGTGCAAACCGAGTCGTTCGGCCGCGAACGGCGCCACGTAGGTGAACAGGGCGAAGTGCCCGACCACCGTGGCGAGCAGCACGCCGAGGACGGGGACGAGGCCGGGCAGTCGCAGCACCTCGGGGAGGCGGGGATGGTCCGCGGGGGTGCCGGGCTCGTCCGCGACGGAGGGCACCAGGAACAGCACGGCCGCGGCGAGCAGCAGCGACACCGCGGCGATGGCGAGCAGGGCGACCCGCCAGCCGGCGAGCTGGCCCAGGCCGGTGGCGAGCGGCGTGCCGACGACGAGCGCCGCCGCGCCGCCGACCATCACCCGCCCGGCCGCG
>NZ_JBFANF010000144.1:0-6377 GCF_040674675.1 Dactylosporangium sp. NPDC049742
CGCCGGCCCGCATGCCCGCCGGGCGGCGCCGGCCCGCATGCCCGCCGGGCGGCGCCGGCCCGCATGCCCGCCGGACGCAGAACGCCGGCCCGCGGAAGGTCCGCGGGCCGGCGCCGGAGAACAGCGACAGCGGGGAAGGTCAGCCGGCGGCGATCGACGGCGGGGTGTCCGTGTCGATGACGGTGGCCTCGCTGAAGGCGGAGTCGAGCTGCGCCCGGATCGCGTCGAGCTGGTGGAACTCGCTGGAGGACGCCGACTCGGAGCCCTCGGCGGCGAAGACGTGGTCGGTCTCGGCGGCGGAGTGGTCGTAGGACGTGAAGTCCGACTCCTCGTAGTGCGCGCCGCTCGGGTCGGTGTACGACACCTGGTGGCCCTGGTCGAACGAGGTCGACTCGGCCGACGCGTGGTCCTGCTCGTACACGCCGAACTGCGAGTCGTAGTTGTTCTGGCTGGCGTCGACCTGGTGCAGCTGGTCCAGCGACTCGTGGTTCTCGCCCGCCTCGACGTGGCCGTATTCCGCGCCGGTGTCGCCGCCGTCGTACTCGCTCATGGTGGGTCCTCTCGGTATTGCGATGGGGGTGTTTGCGATTCGGTGTTCGGTGTCGCAGATGACGCTAAGGCGCCGTCGGGGGCGTCGAATCCTGGAAACGTGCCAGCCGTTCAACTGCCGTGGAAACGAGCGTATACCGTGCTCAGCGGCCTGGACTATCCTTCAAACGACAGTTGCGGGCCTGCCGGACACCCGACAGGACGCGCCCGCCATACTGCGTGCCGTGCGCAAACACTGCTGCGACGGAATGCGGGCCCAACTGGCGCTGGCCGAGTCCGAGGCCGGCGAGGACGACCCGGACGTGGTCGTCGTCCATGACGCGAGGTTCGACGAATACGGGCTGCCCGTCCGCGACGGCGGCACGTCGATGGTCGTGATCGGGTACTGCCCGTGGTGCGGCGGGCGGCTGCCGGAATCGCGGCGGGACGCGTGGTTCGACGCGGTCGAGCTGCGCGGGCTCGACCCGTGGGAGGACGAGCTGCCCGAGGAGTTCCGCGACGACTCCTGGTGGCCGGACGGCGAAGCGGCGGGGACCGACCGGGAGTTCGTCGAGCCCGAGAAGGTGATCAGCCCCGCCTAGTACGAGGGGCGGACCAGCTCGACGACCGGGATCCTGCGGTCGACGCCGTTCTGGTGGTCGGTGAAGAACGGGTACCGCTCGCAGATCCTGGTCCACAGCACGGGCCGGTCCTCGTCGGCGACGGGGCGGGCGGTGGCGGCGTACTCCTCGCCCTCCGCCTCGACGGTGACGGCCGGCTCGGCGACCAGGTTGCGGAACCAGTCCGGGTCGTTGACGGCGCCCGCGTTGGAGGCGATGACGTACATCTTGTCGTCGATCCGGATGAACATCATCGGGCTGGTGTGCGGCGCGCCGGACCTGCGGCCCGTGGTGGTGAGCAGCAGCAGCGGCCGGTCACCCAGCCGCCGCCCCGCGGCCCGGAACTCGGCGATGAGCTCGCGGTTGTACGCACGCTGGTCGACGGGCAGCTCGGTCATGCGACCAGCCTAAGCGGTGCCCCGCGACGGCGCCCGCCAACCGCGGCCGTGCCCCGCCGCGGCGCCCGCCGACCAACGGCGGGCGCCGGGGTCACGCGGGCTCCAGCAGCTTCGACTTCTGCACGATCGGCACCGACAGCGTCTTGTAACCGACCTCCTCGAACAGGATCACGACCCGGTCCTGCTCGTAGGCCATCACGGTGCCGGTGCCCCACGCGGTGTGCCGGACCTCGCTGGAGACGGGGAACGGCCGGCCGGTGTCGACGACCGTGACCTCGTCCGCCGCCACCGCCACGGCCGGGCGCCGGAACAGCCGCCGGTACCACGGCACGTGCGGCACCACGGGATCCACGACGACGGTGCCGTTGGCGCAGTTGTCGCAGTGCCCGCAGGCGCGCTCGGCCTGCTCGCCGAAGTACGCGAGCAGCGCGTTGCCGCGGCAGTTGGCGCTCTCCGCGTACTGGCGCATCATGTCGATCCGGGACCGCCGCAGCGTCTGGTGGCGCTCGAACTGGGCGAGCGCGAGCCGCGACGCCTCCGCCGGCGTGGGCGCGTAGCGGGGCGTGCCGAGCTTGTTGCCGGGCAGGACCTCGACCGCGCCGACCTGCTCGAGCAGGCTCAGCAGCGACGTCACCTTGCGCGCCGGCAGGCCGCTGCGGGTGGCGAGCGCGGTCCGGCTCACCGCCCCTTCCCGCAGGGCGGCGGCGAGCTGGGTGAGCTCGTGGCCGTCCGGCGCGCCGGAGGCGAAGAACCGTTGCAGCGACACGTCCTCGGGCCGGAAGAACAGCACCGTGCGGGACGACGCGCCGTCCCGGCCGGCGCGGCCGATCTCCTGCAGGTAGCTGTCGGGGGAGTCGGGCAGCGCCACGTGGTGCACCCAGCGGATGTTGGGCTTGTCGACGCCCATCCCGAAGGCGCTGGTCGCGACCATGACCGGGATCTTGTCGGCCATGAAGTCGGTGTACCGGCGGTTGCGTTCGCCGGCGGCGAGCCCGGCGTGGAACGCGACCGCCTCGACGCCCTGCTCGGTGAGCCGGGTCGCGTACTGCTCGGCGATCGCCCGCGTCGGCGCGTACACGATCCCGGGGTGCGGCTCCTTGCGGACCTGCGCCAGGAGCCGCTGCCAGCGCTGCTCGTCGCTGGTGCAGTGCACCGCCGACAGCTCCAGGTTGGCCCGGTCGAGGCCGGCGACGTGCGTGAACGGGTCCTGCAGCCCGAGCGTCTCGGTGATGTCCGCCCGTACGGGCGGCGACGCGGTCGCGGTCAGCGCCACGATCACCGGGCGGTGCCGCCCGTCGCCGAGCTCCCGGATGAGGTGGCCGAGCTGCAGGTAGTCGGGGCGGAAGTCGTAGCCCCACGCGGAGACGCAGTGCGCCTCGTCGACGGCGACCAGGCTCGGCCGCAGCGCCTTGACCTCCGCCAGGCGCGCCGGGTTGCCGAGCTGCTCCGGCGTGATGAACAGGAACCTGGCCGTCCCGGCCCGCAACGCCTCGAGCGCGGCCTGCTGCTGGTTGGGCGTCTCGGCCGAGCTGATCCTGACGGCCTGCCCGGCGACCCGGCGGTTCAGTCCGGCGATCTGGTCCTGCTGCAACGCGAGGAGTGGTGAGATGACGACAGTGGGCCCGGGCAGCAGCATCGCCGGAACCTGGTAGATGGCTGATTTTCCGCCGCCAGTGGGTAACACCACGAGCGCGTCCCGCCGCTTGAGCAGGGCGCGCATCGGCGGAAGCTGTCCCGCGCGCAACTGGTCCCAGCCGAAGTGCTGGCGGGCGGCGCGGCGTAGGCGGGGTGCGAGCGGCACAAGATTCATCGCGGGCGACTGTACCGGTGTTCGAATGCATCGGCGCGCTGAGCGAGTTGTCGCGACACGCCGAATCTGAGCACTCTCACCGTCTCGCAACCAAAAGGCACCCGAAAGTGACGGTGCCAGCACCCTTCGTAGTCGAAAGTTCTTCGTGTCAGCAGGTGGACCGCCTGCACGGGGTTCACCACAGACACGAGGGGGAACCGATGACAGCGACCCTTGAGGGTGCCACGCTCAAGGTCCAGTTGGAAGGCCGCGAGCTCGAGGACCTGATCCGCGAGCACCTGCCACTCGTCGGGCATCTGGTGCGCCAGACGCTCGGACGCCTACCCGCCCACGTCAGCCGCGAGGACCTCGTCTCCGCGGGCATGGCGGCCCTGGCCGGCGCCGCGAAGGCGTTCGACCCGAGCAGGGGCATCCCGTTCGGCAGCTTCGCCACGACCCGAATCCGCGGCGCGATCCTCGACGAGCTGCGCGGACTGGACTGGGCGAGCCGATCCGTGCGGGCCAGGGCCAGGCAGGCGGACGCGATGCAACAGGAGCTGACCGCGGCGCTCGGACGCACCCCGACCAACCACGAGCTGGCGGAGGCGCTCGGCGTCAGCGTCGACGAGCTCCAGGCGATCGACGACGACGTGCAGCGGGCGGCGGTGCTGTCGCTGCAGGGCTTCGCGGCCGGCTGCGCCGAGGACATGGTGCCGGAGCGGGCCGCCGGCCCGGAGGACCTGATCCTGCACCGCGAGCGGATCGGCTACCTGCACAACGCCGTCGAGGCGCTGCCGGAGCGGCTCGGGAAGGTCGTGAAGGGGTACTTCTTCCAGGAGCGGCCCATGATGGAGATCGCCCACGACCTGGGCGTCACCGAGTCGCGGGTGTCGCAGCTGCGCGCCGAGGCGCTCATGCTGCTGCGCGACGGCCTCAACACGCACCTCGACCCGGATCTCGTCTCGATCAGCGACAAACCGACGGGCTGCGTCGCCCGCCGCCGCGAGGCGTACCACGACAAGATCGCCAACGCCGGCAACCTCAACAGCCGGCTGGCCCAGACCAACCACCACGGCATGCCGTTCGTCCAGTCGGGCCGGCACGCGTAAGGACGGCTGTACCCTCGGGCGGTGCTGATCCTGCTGCCACCGTCCGAGGGCAAGGCCGCCGCCCCGCGCCGCGGCGCGGCCCTGGATCTCGACCGGCTGTCGCTGCCCGCGCTGTCCGGTGCCCGCACTGCCGTCGTCGACGACCTGGTGAAGCTCAGCGGCGACCCGGCGCTCGCCCTCACCACGCTCGGCCTGACCCCGGGCCTGGCCGACGAGGCCGCCCGCAACGAGCTGCTGCGCACCGCGCCGACCCTCCCGGCCGCCGCGCTGTACACCGGCGTCCTCTACGACGCGCTCGGCCTCGCGTCACTCACCGGGCCCGCGCTGGCCCGGGCCCGCAAGCAGCTGCTCATCTTCTCCGGGCTGTGGGGCGCGGTCCGCCCGGCCGACCGGATCCCGTCGTACCGCTGCTCGATCGGCGTCCGCCTGCCGACCGCCGGGCCCCTCGCCGCGTACTGGCGCGCTGCGCTGCCCCCGGTCCTCGACGAGCTAGCCGGCGACGCCCTCGTGCTGGACCTGCGCTCCTCCGCGTACGCCTCGACGTGGACCCCGCGCAACGGCGTCACGGTCCGCGTCCTGCACGGCGGCAAGGTCGTCAGCCACTTCAACAAGGCCACCAAGGGCCGGATCGTCCGCGCGCTGGTGCTGGCGGGCGCCCGGCCGCGCACCCCGGCCGCCCTCGCGACGGCGCTGCGGGAGCTCGGGTACACCGTCGACGCCCGCACCCCGCACGAGCTGGACGTCACGGTCGAAGCGCTGTGAGGTCGGGCTCGCCGTACCGGGCGACCATCGCGTCGAAGCACGCCACCTTGTCCGCGCCGAACCGCGCGACGTCACGCCGGTAGTCGCCGGCGGTCACGAACCGCGGCGGGCTGCTCTTCGTGTGGAACTTGTCCGCGTACATGACGAGCCGCTCCTCCTCGCTCACCGCGACGTAGTCGCCGGGCGGGATCGGCAGCCCCTGCCGGGCCACGTCGGCGCGGGTGATCCCGACCCCCGTGTGGCACGAGCAGAACCGGCACAGGGCCTCCGGCAGCCCCTCCTCGCGCAGCAGCTCGTGCCCGAGCACGCCGTGCCTGATGTACGGGTCGCCGCGCAGCCGGTAGACGCCGACGTCGTGCACCAGACAACCGGCCTTGACCAGGGCCGGGTCCACGCCGGCCGCCGCCGGCAGCAGCCGCTCGGCGATGCGCCACACGGTCACGCAGTGCGCCCACACCAGGTCGAACGTGTTCCGGTCCGGCGCGTGCCGCTCGTGCAGCGCGCGGATCTCATCCTCGGAAGGCACCCACATACCGCCCGATGCCGCCATCCCGGTCACCCTCCGTTGTTGTCCGACCGCAGTACGGTCGATGACATGTACCCGTCGCCGTCGTTCCGGGCGTCCGACGCCGACCGTGAGGCCGTCGTGGCGCACCTGGGCACCTGCCTGTCCGAGGGCCGGCTCAGCCTGTCCGAGTTCGACGCCCGCACGCGCCACACCTACGCCGCCCGCACCTGGGGCGAGCTGCTGCGCATCGTCCGCGACCTGCCCCCGCTGCCGGCCGCCCCCGCCCCGCCGAAGGCCGACCCGCAGCCGGTGGGGCCGGTGCTCGCCCTCGTCTTCGGCATCTTCTCGCTCCCCGCGGCCGCCTGCGGCCCGGTCGGCGTGATCGCCGGGATCGTCGCCGTCGTGCTCGGCGTCGTCGCCCTGCTCGGTGCCCCCGGCGCCGGCCACCGGCGCGGCCTCGCCCTCGCCGGCCTCCTCTGCGGCACCTTCGGCATCCTGTTCTCCATCGCCATGATCATCCTGTACGCCACCGTCGACTGACGGTGTCAGCGGGAGCCTCCGGCTACGGGTCGGGCGTGCTCCACCGTACGACGGCCTCGGTGCGGCTGCGGACGTGGAGTTTGGCGAAGACGTGGTTCAGGTGGTTCTTCACGGTTTTCTCGG
>NZ_JBFANF010000145.1:0-6071 GCF_040674675.1 Dactylosporangium sp. NPDC049742
GGGGTGGTGGTGCCGCCGGTGGTGGTGGCGGTGACGCTGTTGGACGCCGCGGACTCGCCGACGTTGTTGTAGGCCTTCACCGTGTACGTGTGGGTGGAGCCGGCGGTCAGCCCGGACACGGTGGTGGAGGTGCCGGTGACGGTAGCCCGCACGGTGCTGCCCTCGTAGACGCGGTAGCCGGTGACGGTGCCGGTCGAGGCGTTCCAGGCGAGGGTGAAGCTGGTGTCCGTGGTCGCGGTCACCCGGAAGTTACCCGGCACGCCAGGGGTCCCGGCCGGCGTGGTCGGGGTCGTGCCGCCCCCGCACGAGGCGCCGTTGAGCGTGCAGTTGGTCGGGGTGCCGCTGCCGGCGGCGATGAACCCGAAGCTGGCCGTGCCGCCGGGGGCGATCGTGCCGTTCCAGGAGTTCGTGAAGGTCACGTGACCGGAGGTGCCGGTCCGGTTGGAGTCCCACGACGAGCTGATCGAGGTGCCGCCGGGCAGGTCGAACGCGACCGTCCAGCCGTTGATCGTGCTGCTCGTGCCGTTGGTGATCGTGTACTTGGCCTCGTAGCCGGAACCCCAGGTGGAGGTTTGGACGAAGGCCGCGGTGGCGGCCGCGGCGGACGCCGGCGTCGCGGCGACGGTGATGACGGTGGCCGCGGCCGTTGCCAGGGCAGCCGCGATCACCCCGATTCGCAGTCTCATTGCAGACCTGCCTCGGAGTCGGGTCGAGATGGGGGATGTAGGGCGCCCTAGCGCGGACACTACGCGAAGGTTTGTTAACAGTAAAGATGTTGGTCAATTACCTGTTCTTGATCTCGTGCAGAGTGTCGTACCCGGCCGTTACGCTCGCGTCGTGGATGGTCGGTCGCGGGCGACGCTCGTGCAGGAGGCCGCCCGGCGGTGGCGCTCGCAGCTCATCGACCTGGGCGGACGTAACACACTGCTGTATTACAAGGACCTGCGCTCCGGCACGCTCGACCTGTCCGCCGCCGACCCTGTCGCCGTCTCCGCGCTGCTCGGCGGGCGCACCATGTCGCTCACCCAGCTGTTCCCCCGCTCCGGCGGCAAGCGGTCCGCTTCGGCCCCTGCCCCTGCCGACACGGTGCTCGATGCCGTTGCCGCGCCCGACCCCGGCGCGTCCCGTCTGGTCGACGACGGGCGTCCGGCGATCGGGCGGGCCTCCGCACCGGCGACGCCTCCTGAACCTGAAGCAGCGGCTCCGGCTGACGAGTCCTCGGCCGTCGAGGCTGCGGTTGTCGAGTCCTCGGCTGGCGAGTCCTCTGCCGCCGGGCCCGACGACGGGCCGGCGCTGACGCACGCGGCGGCGGTGAAGCGGGCGCGCACGATCAGGAACAAGGCCCGTGAGCTGGCCGAGGAGCGCGGCATCGAGACGTGCTTCGTGGCGATCGGCTCGGCGACCTGGACCCCGGCGGCCGGCAGCGGCGTGCCCGCGGCGCCGGTCCTGCTGCGCTCCGCCCAGCTGCGCGCCCGCGGCGCCGCCGAGGACGACTTCGAGCTCAGCGTCCACGGCGACACCGAGGTCAACCCGACCCTGCTGCAGCTGCTGGAGGAGGAGTTCGGCGTCCAGGTCGACGCCGACGAGCTGGAGGAGCTGATCAGCTACACCGCCGGCTTCGACCCGCAGCCGCTGTACGAGCGGCTGGTGAAGGAGGCGTCCGGGCGGGTCCGCGGGTTCACGATCGGGCCGCGGTCCGTGCTCGGCACGTTCTCCTATGCGAAGCTGCCGATGGTCAACGACCTGCGGGTCGCCGCTGAGGCGCTCGAAGGCCACGAGATCATCGCCGCGATCGCCGGCGACGGCGATTCGCAGCGGCGGCTGCACGCGACCGGCGCGGTCCAGCTCGACGACCCCGACCTGATCGCCCCCGACGACGAGTTCCTGGTCCTGGACGCCGACTCCTCGCAGAACTACGCGATCAACGCCGTCCTGTCCGGCCAGCACAGCGTGATCAAGGGGCCGCCCGGCACGGGCAAGAGCCAGACCATCGCCAACCTGATCGCGTCGCTGGTCGCGCGCGGCAAGCGGGTGCTGTTCGTGGCGGAGAAGCGGGCCGCGATCACCGCCGTCACCGACCGGCTCGCCCGGCGCGGGCTCGGCAGCCTCGTCATGGACGTCCACGACGGCACCACGTCGCGGCGCAAGGTCGCCGCCGACCTCAAGGCCGCGTTCGACTCGGCCGCCCGGATCGCCCAGCCCGACCTCAGCGTCCTGCACGAGACCCTGATCACGAAGCGCGCCCAGCTCAACGGGCACGACGAGGCGCTGCACCAGGTCCGCGAGCCGTGGGGGATCAGCGCGTTCCAGTCGCAGACCGCCATCCTCGCGCTGACCGCCGCGGGGCGGCCGATGACGGCGGTGCGGCTGCGCGGGCAGACGCTCGCCGCGCTGGACGCCGGCACCGCCCGGCGCGTCCGGGAGCAGCTGCGCGACTTCGCCGCGCTCGGCGGTTTCACCCTCACCGGGCAGCAGTCCGGCTGGGCCGGCGCGGCCGTGCGGACCCCCGCCGACGCCGAGGCGGCGTTCGGGCTGGTCGAGCGGCTCGCCGAGCGCACCCTGCCCGCGGCCCGTCCCGCGCTGCGCCACGTCCAGGAGCAGACCGGCCTGCGCCCGCCCGCCGACCTGGCCGGCTGGCGGCAGCTGTTCGGGTTCCTCGACGGGGTCGCCGCGACCCTGACCCAGTTCCACGAGGACGTGTTCCGCGCCGACCTCGCCACCCACATCGCGTCGGCCGCCGACGCCGCCTGGCGCCGCGAGCACGCCGGCCAGCCCGGCGCCGACGCGGGCTGGCTCACCCGCCGCCGCATGCGCAAGCAGGCCGCCCAGCTGTGGCGCGGCCCCGGCAGCCCCAGCCGGCAGCAGCTCTTCACCGGGTTGTCCGCGGCGCTGGCGCAGCGCGCGGTCTTCACCAACGGCGGCGGCCGGCCGCAGCTGCCCACGGAGTATGCGCGGGCGCGGGCAGCCTTTCACGAGCTCGACGAGCAGGTCGGGCAGCTGCAGCGGCACGTGCCGCACCTCGGGCTCACCGCGATGGACCTGGACCGGCTCGGCGCCGTGCTGACCGGGCTGGCCGGCGACGAGCGCACGCTGCGCCGCATCCCGCGCCTCAACGAGCTGGGCGCCGGGTTCACCGCGCTCGGCCTCGACCAGCTCATCGCCGACCTCGGCGGCCGTCGCGCCGACGCCGACCTCGCCGCGGCCGTCTTCGACGCCTGCTGGCACGCGTCGATCCTGCAGCACCTCGGGTTCACCGACGACCGCATCGGCGCGTTCGACGGGGAGCGGCACACCCGCACCGTCGCGGAGTTCCGCGCCGCGGACCACCAGCACATCGACGCGACCGCGAGCCGCGTCCTGCGGGCCGTCGCCGAGCACATCACGCGCACCCGCGACGAGTACCCCGACGAGAGCCGCCTCGTCGAGCACCAGGCCAACCTGAAGCGCCGGCACCTGCCGATCCGCCAGCTCTTCGCGACCGCCCCGCACATGCTGACCGCGCTGCGCCCCTGCTGGGCGATGAGCCCGCTGGTCGTGTCGCAGCTGCTGCCCGCCGCGGCGGACCTGTTCGACGTCGTCGTGTTCGACGAGGCCAGCCAGGTCACGCCCGCCGACGCGGTCCCCGCGCTGCTGCGCGCCCGGCAGGTCGTCGTTGCCGGCGACGAGCACCAGCTGCCGCCCACGTCGTTCTTCACCGCCGCCGAGGACGGCGGCGCCGACCCCCTCGGCGTCCGGGCCGACGGCTCGATCGACCTGTCGCTCACCTCCGGCTACGAGTCGGTCCTGGACGTGCTGACGGCGCTGCTGCCCGCGTACCTGCTGCGCTGGCACTACCGCAGCCAGGACGACCGGCTCATCGGCTTCTCCAACGCCCACATCTACGAGCGCTCGCTCGTCACGTTCCCGGGCACGGCCGGCGCCGGCTCCGTGCAGCACGTGCACGTGCCCTTCGACCCGGCCGGCGCTTCCGGCGACGCCGACAGCGTGACCGCCGAGGTCGACCGGGTCGTCGAGCTGGCGTTGCAGCACGCCCAGCTGCGCCCGTCGCAGTCCCTCGGCGTCATCACGATGGGCATCACCCACGCCGACCGCATCGACCTCGCGCTGCGCAAGGCCCTGTCCGCCCGCCCCGACCTGCACGCGTTCTTCGCCGAGTCCGCCGCCGAGCCCTTCTTCGTCAAGAACCTCGAACGCGTCCAGGGCGACGAGCGCGACGCGATCATCCTCTCCATCGGCTACGGCAAGAACGCCTCCGGGCAGCTGCCGTACCGCTTCGGCCCGCTCCTGCTCCCCGGCGGCGAGCGGCGGCTCAACGTGGCGGTCACCCGCGCCCGCCGCCGGATGACCCTGGTCAGCTCCTTCACCGCCGCCGACATGGACCCGGCCCGCAGCACCTCCGAGGGCGTGCGCCTGCTCCGCGCCTATCTGGAGTACACCGCCTCGGGCGGCACGTCCCTCGGCGGCGTCGCGGCCCCTTCCCCGGCCCCCGACGCCTTCGAGACCGACGTCCTCAACCGCCTCACCGCGGCCGGCATCCCGGTCACCGCCCGCTTCGGCGTCGCGGGCGCCTTCATCGACTTCGCCTGCGCCCACCCCGCCAACCCCGAGGAGCTCATCCTCGCCATCGAGACCGACGGCGCCACCTACCACTCGGCGAGCACCGCCCGCGACCGCGACCGCCTCCGGCAGGAGCAGCTGGAGCGCCTCGGCTGGCGGTACCACCGCATCTGGTCCTCCGACTGGGTCGCCGACCCCGCCGCCGAGACCGCCAGGACCCGCGCCGCGTACGACGAGGCCCTCGCCGCCGCCGACGCCCGCCGCTTCAACGAGCCGACGATCGTCCTCAACTTCCCGCTCGCACCGTCCCCCGACGCGGCCTCTTCCCCCCGCGCCCTGCCCCGCCCCGACATCACCCCCGGCCGCCCGATCACGGAGTACCCGCGGGCGGCGCTGGTCGCGCTGATCTCCTGGATCGAGTCCGACACCCTCCTGCGCACCGAGGAGGAGGTCCTGGAGGAGGCCCGCCGCGAGCTCGGCTTCAAACGCGGCGGCACCCGCATCAACGCCGCCCTCACCGAAGCCCTGCACGAGTCCCGCGCCACCGCCACCGCCACCCCCGAGCCCTCCGCTCCGACCCCCGCCGCCGCTTTGCCGGACGCGGACCGGACGACGGCGCTACCCATCACCCCCGCAGCCGCCCCGCCTGATACGGACCGGACGACAGTGCTGCCAATCACCCCCGCCGACCCCGACGAGACCCGCTTCTTACCGCAGCGCCCCGAGACCGACTGACCACCCCAGGCCCGTCGATCACCTCGATGCTGAGCCGGCCGCGAGCCCGACTGACCGCCCGCAGACTTGGGCTTCTAGGTCAGGCCGGCCGTTGTACTGAGTTGATCGCCGAGTCGGCGGCGGGCGGGCGGGTCGGTCCCCGCCTTGACAGACGTTGGTCAATGCCCAGGTTTGGCGGCTTTCGCTCGATGTGTGCCTGAACGGCAACCGGTGGGCATTGGTCAGCGATGCGGGAACGCAGCCCCCGACGCTGTGTTGAGCCATCCGGGGATTTCGTGCTGTCGTGGGGCGTGCCGGCCGCGCCAGACGGAAGAGACCCGGTCCCTGTCGCGGCCCTGAGCCCGGCTGGCCGCCTCCGGGGATCACCTCGGCAGCTCGCAGGCCTGGCCTTCTACGGTGCGGGGAACGCAGGCCCGACGCTGCACTGAGTAGACCGCTCATCGGCCCAGTCGGCAACGGCGACGAGCAGGCGGGTCGGCCGCCGCCTTAGCAGACGCTGGTCAATGCCTCGGTTTGCGGCCTTTCGCCCAATGTCTGCCTGGAAAGGTGTGCGACGCGTAGCAGCCAGACGGCGACCGCGACGGCGACGGCGACCGCGACGGCGACCGCGACGGCGACCGCGATGGCGATGGCGACGGCGACCGCGATGGCGACCGCGATGGCGACGGCGACCGCGATGGCGATGGCGACCGCGACGGCGACCGCGACGGCGACCGCGATGGCGATGGCGACGGCGACCGCGATGGCGACCGCGATGGCGACGGCGACCGCGATGGCGA
>NZ_JBFANF010000146.1:0-6059 GCF_040674675.1 Dactylosporangium sp. NPDC049742
GCCGCGTCGACCGCCCTCGTGCAGCACCTTGCCGGCGCCGTGCCCGCCAAGCTGCTCGTGACGGCCCGGCCCGAGGCGATGGACGCCCCGGCGCTGCGTGCGCTGCGGGCCCGGCCGACGCTGCAGCGGGTCTCGATCGGCCCGCTGCGACCGGCGGCGGTCGACGCGCTGATCCGCGCCGCGCTCGGCGGCCCGGTCGACCGGCTCACCCTCGGCCGCCTCGCCGGCATCACCGGCGGAAACCCGCTGTTCCTGCGCCATCTCGTCGACGCCGGGCTCGCCGCGGGGCAGCTGCGCCCGGTCGACGGGGTGTGGCGCTGGCACGGCACGATCTGCTCCCACCAGGGCCTGCGCGACCTCGTCGCCGACGTCCTGCGCCGCCTCGACACGCAGGAGCGCGCCGCGCTGCGGTACGTGGCGCACGGCGAGCCGATGTGCGCCGACGCGCTGGAGACGCTGGCACCGCTGCCGGTCCTGGAAGCGCTGGAGCGGCGGCAGCTGATCCGGGTCGACCGCTCCGCCCACGGGCTGTTGGTGCGCTGCGGCCACCCGCTGTACGGCGAGCTGATGCGGGCCACCGCCACGGCCCGGGAGCGCCGGGAGGTCTACCGGCGGCTGGCCGAGGCGGTCGACGCGGCCGGCATGCCCGGCCCCGGCGCGCACCTGCGGTCCGTGCTGTGGCGCCTGGCGGCCAAGGAGCGGGTGCCCGTGCCGCACATCCTGCGCGCCGCCCGTGACGCCCTGGACCGCGGCGACGCGGTCCGGGCCGAGTCCCTCGCGCGCAGCGCCGGCGCGGCCGGGGTGGAGGTGCTGGCCGGTGCGCTCGTCGCCCAGGACAAGGCGGTCGCGGCCGAGGTCCTGCTCGACGGGGAGCACGAGCACCTGCCGGCGGCCGACCGCGCCGGCCTGGCGGCGCTGCGCGCCCTCAACCTGTTCTGGGGCCTGCGCCGGCCGGAGCTGGCCGCCGCGGTCGTCGACCGGGCCCGCCGGACCCTGCCCGCGGAGCAGCGCGACGACCCGCGGCTCGGTGTGGCCGCCCTGGCGCTGTCCGTGTTCGGTGCCGGCCACGGCGACGGGACCCTGCTCGACGGCGTCACCGACAGCGTCGTCGGCGGCGCCGCGTCGGCGATCCGCGCGTACGCCGCGGTCTTCGCCGGCGCCCCGGCCCGGGTCGTCGCCGGGTTCCGGGACGGCGACCTGGCGGCGCCCCGAGCGTGGGCGTCGATGCGCGGCGCGGCCGCCGCCTGTCACGTCCATGCGCTCGCCATGGCCGGCGAGCTGCCCGCCGCGCTGTCCACCGGGCGCGCGTACCACCGGGCGGCGCTGACCCGCGGCGCCGCGTCGGAGGTGGCGATGCTGTCGCTGGAGCTGGGGGTCTGCGAGGTGTGGGCCGGACGGCCGGCGCGTGCGCTGCCGTACCTGCGGGAGGCCCGGGCCCTCGTCGACGAGCACACCCCGTTCCCCATCCAGACGTACGTGTTCAGCGAGTACGCCGCCTGCCAGGCCGCGCTCGGCCGCGGCGCGGCGGCCGCCTCGGCGGTGCGATACATGCGCGCGCGATTACCGTCCGGTTCGGTGCTCACCGGGCACCTCGACATGGCGGAGGCGCGGTGCCGGGCCCACGCCGGTGACGCCATCGGCGGCGCCCGGCTCGCCGCGGCGCTCGGCGAGCGGTACCTCGCTCTGAACCGGCTCACCAGCGCCGCCGACAGCCTGTACCTGGCCGGTCGGTTACGGCCGGGTGCCTCGGTGGCCGCGGCGTTGCGGCTGGCCGCGGACCGCGCCGACAGCCCGCTGTTCGTGCTCTTCGCCGACCACGTCGAGGCGCTGGTGCGACGCGACTCGGACCGGCTCGCCGCCGCCTGCGAAGGCCTGGCCGGGCTGGGCTACGTGGCGGTCGCGCTGGAGGCCGCGGCATCCGGCGTCCGGCTGGAGGGGACGGTGCGCGACAGCAGGTTCCGGCCGTTGCTCGCGACGCTGGGGGAGCGGTGCGAGGGCTTCGTGCCGCCGTGGGCGGAGGGTGTCGCCCGGCCGGCCGCGCTGACGGGCCGGGAACGCCAGATCGCCGACCTGGCCGCCACCGGCCTGCCCAACGACGCCATCGCCCAGCAGCTGCGGCTGTCGGTGCGGACCGTCGGCAACCACCTCTACCGCGTGTACCGCAAGCTCGGCGTGACCGGCCGCGACGGCCTCGCCCGGGTGCTGGCCGCGCCCGCGTCCCGGACGGCCGCCGGATGACCACCGGCCGGGACGGGGCACGGTCCTTACGCGCTGAGTGCGGTGACTTCGGTGATGCTGGCCCAGCCGTTGCCTTCGGCGTTGTTCCACCAGGCGTACTTCACGTAGCGGGCTTGGCGGGCGGGGAACCCGGTGACTTCGGGCTGGAGTGTGGTGCCGCTGCTGCGGCCTTCCCAGGCCTTCACGTAGGTCACGTTGTCGACCGATGTGTAGATGGTGTAGTCGTTCCAGCGCAGGTTCCCCCGGTGCCACGCGACGCCGGCGCCGCAGATGGTGCGCTGGGTGCCGAGGTCGACGGTGAGGTAGGCGCCGAAGCCGTAGCCGGACCAGCGGGTGGTCAGGTTGCCGTCGACGGCGTTCTGCGGTGGGTTGACGGCCTCGTAGGTGCTGGCCGACACCCCGGCCACCGGCTGCGCACGGTTGCACGTGGCCCGAGGGTCGATCTCCCGGACGCTGAGGCGGGTCACGTCGACGTCGGAGGCGAGATCCCACCGGAGCGTCGCGATCGGCCCGCCCCAGCGGACCACCTCGTCGCGGGTGCCACCGCAGCGGTTGTCCTCGTCGATCGCCCAGCCGCCCTGGTCGTCGTAGGACGCGACCGCGGTCCAGGTGTTGGTGTTGGAACGGTCCAGGTACGTCTCCATCCGCACCCCGGTGGGGGTGTTGAACATGACGGCCTTGAAGCCGACGAGCTTGCCCTGCACCGATGCTCCGGAGTGCTGCCAGGAGCCGCTGGCGTAGCCGTCACCGCCGTCGTGGAACAGCTCCTTCTGCCACCGCGTGGCGCCGTCGCGGTAGCGCAGGTTCGCCTTGTACGCCGTACCCCAGCAGGTCTGCGGGGTGTCGCCGTTTCCGGTGTGCCGGGCGCCGCGGGCGTACCAGGTGAACTCCTCATTGGTGTCGGAGGTCTTGTTGAGCCGGACGTAGCCGGTGAGCTCCACGTCGCGCCAGTCGGACGCGTCGTGCTGATACCCCACCCTGCGCAGCGTCGGCTGCGACCACACCAGGTCGTCCTCGTCGTCGTGGTCGTAGGTGGCGCTCAACACGCCCAGTCTGGTGTCCGGCTCGGTCACCTTGAAGGTGCCGTCCGGGTTGCGCTTGAGCGACGGACCGTCGAGCTGATCGTCGGCGGCCGGGTTGTCGTCGAGTCGCCACTCCTGCCCGCCGGCCTTCGTCGGGTACATCATGGCGACGCCGTCGACGTCGTTGCCGATCGCGGTCGCGGCTGCCGCGGGCCCGGCCGCCGCCGCGGTGAGCACGGTCGTGGCGGCCAGCGCCAGGACGGTCATCCCGAGCAGCGCCCGGCGCCCCGGTGCGGGTGCGCGGTCGGGTCCGGGTCTGGATCGGGGTGCGGTTGTGGGCATGGGTACGGCCTCCGTTCGGGTGGGCTACACGACGCGACACCTGCGCACCGTGCCTTCACCGTCGTCCCGGCGGCGGGCGCCGGTCATGAGCGATCCGTACTCAATCGCCGTGCCGCACTGCCGGGGAGACTCCGGTGACCACGGCGGCCGAGGTGTCCGCGGCCGTGGAGCGCTGGCCGCTCGTGGGCCGCGCGGACATCGCCCGGCGCGCCGTCGAACTGCTGCGGCGGTCCTCCGCCGTGGTGGTCACCGGCGAGGCCGGACTGGGCAAGTCGCGACTGGCCCGGGTGGTCCTCGACCGTTGCGGCACGGGCGGCGCGCTCGTCGCCCGTACTGCCGCCACCGCCTCCCCGGTCGCCCCGCCGGCCGTTGCGGCACTGCTCGCGGACGCCGGCGCCGGCTCCTCCCTGGCCGAGGCGCCGTCGGTCGCCGCTGCGGCGCGGGCGCTGCGCGCGCTCGCCGGGGGCCGCCCGGCGGTTCTCGGCGTCGACGACGCGGACCGCCTGACCCCGGCGGACGCCGCGCTCGTCCACGAACTGGCCGAGCGGACCGGCGCTGGCCTGCTGCTCACGGCGCGACCCGACGCCGGTGCCGGCCCGCGCTGGTGGCAGCGGCGACCGGTCGTGGAGCTGCCGCTGCGGCCGTTGCCGTTGCGGGCCACGGAGGCCCTGCTCACCGGTGCGCTGGGCGGCCCGGTCGACGGGATGACGGTTCGCGGGCTGTGGCGCGCGGCGCGGGGCAACCCGCTCGTGCTGCGCCGGCTGGTCGATGTCGGGCTCACCTGCGGCCGGCTCGTCGCCGTCCGGGACGTGTGGTCCTGGCGCGGTGCGGTCGGCGATCCCCGTCGCTGGCGCGACCTGGTGGCGGTGGACGCGGAGCTGTTGCCGGACGGCGGCTCCGAGGTGCTGGAGTACCTGGCGGTGGCGGGACCGCTGCCCGAGGCGGTCCTGCGCGCGGTGGTCGCCGGTCCCGCGCTCGACGCGCTCGTCAGCGCCGGGCGGGTCGTGCGGACGACCGGCGCCGCGGGCACGGTACTGCGCCCGGCGCACCCGCTGCAGGTGGAGGGCGTCCTGCCGTCCGTCGGGTCACTGCGCCGCCGCCGGCTCTTCCGCGACCTCGTGCGGGCCGCCGACCCGGCGGACGGCGACCGGCCCAGAGAACCGCTGCAGGCGTGGTGGCGGCTGGAGGCGGCCGAGCCCGTCCCGCCGGCCACACTGCTGGCCGCGGCCGGGGCCGCGCTCGGCACCGGGCGTCCGGCGCTCGCTGCCCGGCTGGCCCGGCACGTGCCCGGCCGCGACGGCGCCCTGCTGCACGCCGAGGCGCTGGTGGCGCTGGGCCGGGCCGGTGCGGCCGAGCGGATCCTGTGCCGGCTGTGCCTCGACCGGCCCGACGATCCGCGCGCCGCGGCCACCCGCGTGCTGAACCTCTTCTGGGGACTGTCGCGCACCGACGAGGCGGCGGCCGAGGTCGAGCGGGCCCGGCAGCATGTGCCACGCCCCGACGGCTCGGTGGAGCTCACGATCGCCGCACAGGCCGTCGCGCTCTTCACCGGCGGAGCCGGGACGCCGGTCGACGCGCGGGGCGGCGGGCCGCTGATCCGGGACGTCGCCGAGGCGCTGCGGACCTACCTGTTGACCTTCCGCGGGCGACCGGGACAGGTGTGCACCGAGCGCGACCCGGAACCGGCGCCGGCGGTCTGGACGGCGGTCCGCATGTCGACCCGGGCCTGCCAGGCGTATGCGCTGGTCCTGACCGGCCGGCTCGGCGAGGGGCTCGCGCTGGCCCGGCGGCACTACGCGGGGGCGCTGCGGCGGTCCTGCGTCGAGGAGGCCGCAGTGGCCGCGTACGCCGTCGGCGTCGCCGAGTGGTGGTCTGGCCGGCCGGCGCGGGCACTGCCGGCGCTGCGCGAGGCGTACGCGCTGGCGGACGAGCGGACGCCGTTCCCGGTGCGGGTGTTCATCGCCGGGCAGTACGCGGTGTGCCTGGCCGCGCTCGGCGAGGCGGACCGGGCCGGCCGGATCCTCGCCGCGCTCGACGACCGGGTGGCCCCGGGCAGCACGCTGTGCGACCGGGTCGAGCTGGACCGGGTGCTCGTCCTCGCCTACGGCGGCCGGCATGCCCACGCCGCCGACCGCGCCGACCGGCTGGCCGAGCGGTACCTCGCCGCGGGCCGGCTCACGACCGGCGTCGAGTGCGCGTACCTGCACGTCCGGCTGGCACCCGCCCGGTCCGCGGCGGCCGTCCGGCGGCTGCGGGACGCCGCCGCCCGCTGCGACAGCCCGCTGTTCGACCTGTTCGCCGAGCACGCCGAGGCGTTGCTGCGCGGCCGGGCGGCGCCGCTGCTGCGGGTGGCGGACCGGTTCGACGCGCTCGGGTACCACGGCTTCGCCCTCGAGGCCGCCGCCGCGGCCGCCCCCCGCCCCGCCCCGCCCGCGGCGGCCCGTCGAAGGCGAACGC
>NZ_JBFANF010000147.1:0-5909 GCF_040674675.1 Dactylosporangium sp. NPDC049742
GGCGTTGGTCGGGTCGCTGGACGTGCGGTAGTTGAACGCCGCCCCGCCCCACTGGTAGGTGAGCACCCAGATGTTCTTCGGCGCGAAGTAGAACAACGTCGGCGCGACCGCACCGAAGTTCATGCCGTTCTGGCTGGCCGAACCCATGTCCGACCAGTTCGTGAACAGGCCGAAGTTCATCGACCCCCACGTCGAGCCGGTGTCGTGGGTCGTGGCGTACACCAGGTGCCGGCCGTTGTAGACGACGTTGGTGAAGTCCTTCAGCGACACCCACCCCGACTTCGGGTTGGCGAGGGAACCCGTCGACGACCAACGGTAGGACGACGGCAGCGTGCAGCCACCGCCCGTGTTGCCCGGCGTGGTCGGCGGGGTGCTACCGACGCGGACGAGCTGCCACTGCTGGTTGGTGCCGCCCCAGTCGGCGTACTGCACGATGTTGCCACCGTCCGCGGTCGAGGCGCCCTGCACCTCCAGGGCCTTACCGGAGTTACGGTTGATCAGCCGGACGTAGCCGTCGGAGGAGTCGGCGAGACGCCACTGCTGGTTGGTGCCGTTCAGGTCGCTCCACTGCACGATCGAGCCACCGTCAGCGGTGGAGAAGTTGTACACGTCCAGGACCTTCGAGGACAGCTTCGACTTCAGCCGGTAGTAGCCGCCGCCGGAGTCCACGAACTGCCACTGCTGGTTGGAAGCGTCGCTGCGCGCCCACTGGGTGATCCGGGCGCCGTCGTTGGTGGCGAAGTTGTACACGTCGATCGCCTTGCCACTGTTGCGGTTGACCAGGACGTACGAGGCGCTGGTGTCCACGGTGGCGGCCGCGGCGGTGGTCATGTTGAGCACGATGCCGCCGGCGGCGGCGAGCACGGTGGCCAGCAGGACGGTGGCGCCGATCCGCCAGCCGCGTCGTCGGCGGGCGGCCGGGGGTGGCGGGGTCTGGGGTTGCATGGGGCTACTCCTTAGGTCAAGAGCCCGCCCACCCTTCCCGGGGTCCCGTGTTAGCGCTAACAGAATGCTCCGGAAAGGGCGGAATTCCGTAGAAGCACTTAGGGGGTCACGGCACACAGGAGGCGTCGGCGGGAGCGCTCACATCCTGATTCGCGAGGTTGCCAGAAGCATGCGGAACAATCAAGTTCTGCCTGACAGATCCCATTTTCGAAACTCGCTCATTGGTTTATCTCCGCAGCTCAGGCCACCTACATACACGAACCACAGGATGAAAACTGCGGCTTCGAAAGCCGACCTCCGGTGGCCGCCGCGGATAACAACTTCTGCCCGCGCAATTTTCGTTATCCGGAACCAGGCGCGACGGTCGCATCAACAGCACCCTTGACGGGGCATGCCGTTTCACGCAGATTGGGTTGCCGTGACATTCCACGACGGCATGCGCGAATACGATGCACCGACATACCCGGAGTCCGCGACGGGATCACGTGACCAGCTCGCCGTCCGCCGCGGCAATCTCACCCGGATCCTGCGCCACATCCGCACCAACGGCCCGCGCTCCCGCGCCGTGATCGCCACGGCGACAGGACTGCACAAGACCACCGTGTCCAGCCTCATCGAGGAGCTCCTCGACCTGCGGCTGGTCCGGGAGATCGGCATGGATCACTCCGGCGCCGCCGGGCGGCCCGGCCGCAGCATCGCGCTGAGCCCAGACGTCGGCGCGGTCGGCATCGAGATCAACGTCGACTACCTGGCGGTGCACGGCAGCGACCTGGCCGGCCGGACCATCTTCGAGCACCGGGCCGCCTTCCCCCACGTCGCCTGCGGCGTCGAGCAGTGCCTGGACGACATCACCGAGGCGGCCCGGCAGGGGCTGGAACAGCTACGGCGGCGCGGCGTCACGCCGGTCGGCCTCACCGTGGCCGTGCCCGGCCTCATCGACGTCGCCCGAGGCGTGGTCGTGCTGGCGCCCAACCTCGGCTGGCACGACGTGCCGATCGTCGACCGCCTCAGCCACGGCCTACCGCCCGGACTGTGGATCGGCGTGGACAACGACGCCAACCTCGCCGCCCTCGCCGAGCACACCTGGGGCGTCGCCGCCGGCACCGACAACCTCGTCTACCTCACCGGCGAGGTCGGCGTCGGCGGCGGTGTCATTCTCGACGGCCGGCTCCTGCGCGGCGCGGACGGCTTCTGCGGCGAGGTCGGGCACATGCCGGTCGCGCCCGACGGGCAGCGGTGCGGATGCGGCCTGATCGGCTGCTGGGAGACGAAGGTCGGCCTGGCGGAGCTCGTTCGCAGGGCCACCCCGGACGCCGCGTACGACCTCGACCGGCGTCTCGACCGGCAACTCGACACGGACCGCATCAGCGATCCGCAGGAGCGCGTCGCGGAGGTCGCGCGCCGACTGGCGGCCGGCGACCGCGCGGCGGTCGACGCCGTCGCCGAGGTCGGCACCTGGCTCGGGCACGGCGGCGCGATCCTGGTCAACCTGTTCAACCCGCGGGTCATCGTCCTCGGCGGCTACTTCGCCGAGCTGGCCGACCACCTCATCCCCGCCGCGCAGGCCAGGCTGGCCCGGCTCGCCGTCGCAAGCCCCGTGGCCCGCTGCCACTTCGTCGCGTCGCATCTGGGCTTCACCGCGGCGTCGCGCGGCGCGGCCGGCGTCGTGCTCGACCGCATGATCGAACATCCGACGACCGTCCTCGCCGCGGCCGGCGGGTGACCCCGGAGCCGGTACGCAGGACCAGCGCGCGGGCAGCCGTCATCCAGGACGTCGCGCGGCTCGCGGGAGTTTCGCACCAGACCGTCTCCAGGGTGCTCAACGACTCCCCCGACGTCAGCGCGAAGACCCGCGAGCGGGTCCTGCAAGCGGTGCGGCAGCTGCGGTACCGTCCGAACGCCATGGCGCGCGGCCTCGCCGGGCGGAGGTCGCGCATCGTCGGGGTGGTCAGCTTCGACACCAGACTCTACGGCCCGGCATCCACGTTGCTCGGTGTCGAACGCGCCGCCCGCAGCGCCGGCTACGGGGTCAGCATCGCCATGCTGGAACGCCTCGACGACGCCGGCGTGCGGTCCGCGATCGGCACGCTCATCCAGCAGGCGGTGGCCGGGATCGTCGTCATCGCCCCTCACCTCGCCGCCGCAGCGGCGCTGCGCAACCTGCCCGATGGAATGGCCGCCGTGGTCGCCGAGATGGAGCCGGGTACCGGGGTCCCGTCCATCTCCGTCGACCAGGTCACGGGCGCCAGGATCGCGGTCGAACACCTGCTGGCGCTCGGCCACCGCCACGTCGTGCACCTGTCCGGTCCGGGCGACCGGCTGGAATCGCACGGCCGCATCCAGGGCTGGCGCGAGGCGCTGCGCGACGCCGGCCTGGTCGCGCCGGAGCCGATCACCGGCGACTGGAGCGCCCACTGCGGGTACAGCGCCGGGCTGCGCCTCGCCGCCGATCCCTGCGTCACCGCGGTCTTCGCCGGCAACGACCAGATGGCGCTCGGCCTCATGCGCGCGTTCGACGAGCGCGGCGTCCGCGTCCCGCACGACGTGAGTATCGTCGGGTTCGACGACATCCCGGAAGCGGAGTTCCTGTGCCCTCCCCTGACCACGATCCGTCAGGACTTCGACGAGGTCGGCCGGCGCTGCATCGCCGCGCTGCTACGGCTCGTCGAGGCCGACGTGCCCGGGGGTCCCGCCCGCGCCACACCGGACTCGACCGTCGCACCGGCACTCATGATCCGCGCCAGTACCGCCCCGTTCAGGTGCCGCGGGGAATGCGCCGGCGGTCACGGATGACGACTCCGCCGGTACGCTCGCCAGCCCGCGTGCGCCGGAATCATTCCACTGCCGCCGCGTCGATGATCGTCCCAGCCCGACCGTGCACGAACAGCTCCCACACCCGCGCGGCGACCACCGTCGACCAGAGCCGTGTGGTCACCTGCCGTGCCACCGACAAATCAAGCGTCGCCGATGCTGCACGCACATCCTCGAGGGAGGCGACGAAGACTTCCGCACGCGGCCACGACATCGCCACTCGGCAGTTCCCGCAACGCGGTGGCCTGACAGTCGTACCCAATCAGTCACCGGCTGGGTGACGTCGCGCGCAAACAGCGAGCCTGCACATGGATGACCTCATGCAATGGTTGCCATGACCCGCTTCTGTCCCCCTGGTGCACCTCATCCACGCCCGGCAACTCCGGCAGCCCCCGAGCACACGTCGCAGCACGCCAGCCAGATAACACTCAACCTGCGGCTCGACCTGCCGATCGACGACATCGCCATCGTCGTGACCATTGACCCGGCCCGCAGATCATGTCCCACCCGCCGCCCGTGGATAGGACGACCCCGGCGCAGCCGCTGCCGACCACCGTAGCCGGATGGATCCCGCTGACCCTGAACACCTGCACCGTCGGCACCGCCACCCTGTACCGGCATTACCTCGAGCTGTTCGCCCAACGCCACGGCGACGACGAACTCGCCAACATCCGCGCCACCCACATCAGCGACTTCGCCATCTGGATCCAGACCAACGCACAACGCCGGCAGTCCTCCATCGACGGACGCAGCGCCAAAGAACACGCCATCGCCGCCGTCCGCAAACTCTTCACCGTCGCCATGCAAACGACATCATCACCGGCAACCCCGCCACGGTCATCATCAAACCGCGCCGCCATCCCACCCGACGCGCACCCCTGACCAACGAACAACTCAACGACATCTTCGACGTCGTCACCGACAACGAGACGCTCCTGCTGCGCTTCCTTCTCGAAACCGCGTGCCGCCGCGAGGGCCTGCTCAACCTCACCCAGCAATCGGTCCATACAGCCGCCAGACCGTCATCCTCGACGAGAAACACACCAAACTCCGCGAACAGCCGATCTCCGCCATCGTCACCGACGCGCTCGCCGAAGCCGCCTGCCCGCTGTACGCCTGGACCCGGCGCCGCCTCGATGCACTCTGGACCCGCATCGGCCGCCGACTCGACTGGTTCGCCACGCTCGGCGTCACCACTCACTGGTTCCGGCACACCACCATCACCCGCGTCGAGCATTGCACCGGCAGCTATGCCCTCGCCGCCGCGTTCGCCGGCCACCAACTCCCCGGCAGCACCGGAACTTACATCAACATCACCGTCGCCGACATCTGCTGGGCCTTCCAGCAAACCGACTACGGCCATCACCTACTCGCCCCACGCTCCCACCGGCATCAATAGCAATGGTCCCGCCGGCAGACACAGATGGCGGCGGGACACCATCCACGCCAACGGAACGGCTCACTTGGTGAGGCCGGTGGGAGTTCCGCCTCCGCGCGCGGACACGGTCGGTGGCGAGGGTCAGCCGGGCCAGGAAGAGTGCGGCACCGGCGTCGCCCTGGCCGGCTGCGTGCTCGTACAAACTCGGCGACGATGCCGGCCGCGAGGTCTGCTGTGCAGAGCCGAATGCGGATGACGTTGTCGAGGTCGACGGTGTAGCCTTCGGCGGACCGCCTGGAGGTACAGCGTCTCGGCTCCGGACAGGTTCCCGGACAGCTCGCGGAAGAGACCAAGGTCGGCGACAGCCCGGAGGTGGCCGTGTTCGGCGGCCTGGAGCGTGAGCGCCTCCGCCCTGGCCGGGTCTCCGCGGTCCTCTTCGCGCATGTGCGGCAGTCGTAGCAACGCTGAGGCCACCTCATCGTCGCAGCGGGTCGCCATCACGTAGGCGATGCCCTGCTCCTCCAGCCAGCCACGCAGCCCCGGGTTCTGCCCGTACAGTTCGTCGGCGGTGAACCAGGGGCTGCCGCGAGACGGTGGGTGACATCCGCCTGTTCAACGGCCACGTGCCGCCCCGGACGAACCTGCCGCCGACGCTTCCGCGTGCTGGTGAGACCATGCCGGCGTGGGGGGGGGGTGCGGGTCAGCGCGGGGGCGCCGGCCCGCGCGCCCGTGGAGGCGAGCGCGGACCACGACGCGCACCGCCCCGTGCTGGGCC
>NZ_JBFANF010000148.1:2739-5451 GCF_040674675.1 Dactylosporangium sp. NPDC049742
TGTAAGTCTGGGGTGACGGCGTGCCTTTTGAAGAATGAGCCTGCGAGTTAGTGATACGTGGCGAGGTTAACCCGTGTGGGGGAGCCGTAGCGAAAGCGAGTCTGAACAGGGCGTTCAGTCGCGTGTCCTAGACCCGAAGCGGAGTGATCTAGCCATGGGCAGGCTGAAGCGCGGGTAAGACCGCGTGGAGGGCCGAACCCACCAACGTTGAAAAGTTGGGGGATGACCTGTGGTTAGGGGTGAAAGGCCAATCAAACTCCGTGATAGCTGGTTCTCCCCGAAATGCATTTAGGTGCAGCGTCACGTGTTTCTTGCCGGAGGTAGAGCACTGGATGGCCTAGGGGGCCTACAAGCTTACTGAAGTCAACTAAACTCCGAATGCCGGTAAGTGAGAGCGTGGCAGTGAGACTGCGGGGGATAAGCTTCGTAGTCGAGAGGGAAACAGCCCAGATCACCAGCTAAGGCCCCTAAGCGTGTGCTAAGTGGTAAAGGATGTGGGGTCGCATAGACAACCAGGAGGTTGGCTTAGAAGCAGCCACCCTTGAAAGAGTGCGTAATAGCTCACTGGTCAAGTGGTTCCGCGCCGACAATGTAGCGGGGCTCAAGCACACCGCCGAAGCTGTGGCATTCACATGATAACCCGGCCTGATGGTTCGTCCTGAGGGTCCAGGTGTGTGGATGGGTAGGGGAGCGTCGTGTCACCGGTGAAGCGGCGGAGTGATCCAGCCGTGGAGGTGACGCGAGTGAGAATGCAGGCATGAGTAGCGAAAGCAGGGTGAGAAACCCTGCCGCCGGATGACCAAGGGTTCCAGGGCCAGGCTAATCCGCCCTGGGTGAGTCGGGGCCTAAGGCGAGGCCGAGAGGCGTAGTCGATGGATAACGGGTTGATATTCCCGTACCCGCGTAGAAGCGTCCATGCTGAACCTTCATGTACTAACCTCCGGATTCTTTGAAGCCTTCGGGTGGATGGGTTGATGTTGGGAACTTGTGGGGTAGTAGGCAAGCGATGGGGTGACGCAGGAGGGTAGCTGGACCCGGCCGGTGGTTGTGCCGGGGCAAGCGTGTAGCCCGCAGTGTAGGCAAATCCGCACTGCTTGAGGGTGAGACGTGAAGCGGAGCCGTTTCAGGCGAAGTCAGTGATCCCATGCTGCCGAGAAAAGCCTCTAGCGAGTTTCGAGCGGCCCGTACCCCAAACCGACACAGGTGGTCAGGTAGAGAATACCGAGGCGATCGGGCGAACTGTGGTTAAGGAACTCGGCAAATTGCCCCCGTAACTTCGGGAGAAGGGGGGCCACCGATGGTGAGACCACGTGCTGGTGGAGCGGTTGGTGGCCGCAGAGACCAGGGGGAAGCGACTGTTTACTAAAAACACAGGTCCATGCTAAGTCGTAAGACGATGTATATGGACTGACGCCTGCCCGGTGCTGGAACGTTAAGGGGACCTGTTAGTCCTTCGGGGCGAAGCGGAGAACTTAAGCGCCAGTAAACGGCGGTGGTAACTATAACCATCCTAAGGTAGCGAAATTCCTTGTCGGGTAAGTTCCGACCTGCACGAATGGCGTAACGACTTCCCCACTGTCTCAACCACAGGCCCGGCGAAATTGCACTACGAGTAAAGATGCTCGTTACGCGCGGCAGGACGGAAAGACCCCGGGACCTTCACTATAGCTTGACATTGGTACTCGAATTCGATTGTGTAGGATAGGTGGGAGCCGGTGAAGCGGCCACGCCAGTGGTTGTGGAGGCAAGCTTGAAATACCACTCTGTTGGATTTGGGTATCTAACTTCGGACCGTGATCCGGTTCAGGGACAGTGTCTGGTGGGTAGTTTAACTGGGGCGGTTGCCTCCTAAAATGTAACGGAGGCGCCCAAAGGTTCCCTCAGCCTGGTTGGCAATCAGGTGTTGAGTGCAAGTGCACAAGGGGGCTTGACTGTGAGACTGACAGGTCGAGCAGGGACGAAAGTCGGGACTAGTGATCCGGCACTGGCAGGTGGAAGCGGTGTCGCTCAACGGATAAAAGGTACCCCGGGGATAACAGGCTGATCTTCCCCAAGAGTCCATATCGACGGGATGGTTTGGCACCTCGATGTCGGCTCGTCGCATCCTGGGGCTGGAGTAGGTCCCAAGGGTTGGGCTGTTCGCCCATTAAAGCGGTACGCGAGCTGGGTTTAGAACGTCGTGAGACAGTTCGGTCCCTATCCGCCGCGCGCGTAGGATACTTGAGAAGGGCTGTCCCTAGTACGAGAGGACCGGGACGGACGAACCTCTGGTGTGCCAGTTGTTCTGCCAAGAGCACGGCTGGTTGGCTACGTTCGGAAGGGATAACCGCTGAAAGCATCTAAGCGGGAAGCTCGCTTCGAGATGAGGTATCCCACCCCTTGAGGGTTAAGGCCCCCAGTTAGACCACTGGGTTGATAGGCCGGAAGTGGAAGCCTGGTAACAGGTTTGAGCTGACCGGTACTAATAGGCCGAGGACTTGACCTCATACAACGAGTTATAGAGACTAACGCATCCACTGTGTGATTCTGAACCAACACCAGAACGCACCCCCAACAGACCGGGGTGTGCGGTGGTTGACAGGTTCATAGAGTTACGGCGGCCATAGCGGAGGGGAAACGCCCGGTCCCATTCCGAACCCGGAAGCTAAGCCCTCCAGCGCCGATGGTACTGCACCCGAGAGAGTGTGGGAGAGTAGGACGCCGCCGGACAAA
>NZ_JBFANF010000149.1:0-3760 GCF_040674675.1 Dactylosporangium sp. NPDC049742
AACGCGCCGACACCCCGTGCACAGCCGCCCACGACCGCGCTACCCACGGCAAGGTGCTCGATCCGCGTCCCGCAGCGTGATGCGACCGCTGCGCGCGTCCTGACGCAGGGAAGGCCGCGCCCTCCCCCGAACCGCATGATCCAAGGACGGAGCTGGTCGTCGGGGTGACCGTTCCCGTCCTTCGATCATTGCGGCGGCGGCCGCGCGCCGGCGCCGCCTGGTCAGGAGGCGGCGAGGCGGAGGATGACCTCGGCGGCGCGGTCGATGTCCGACTCGTCGGTGGTGTGGTTGCTGACGGAGAAGCGCATGGCGGGCCGGCCCTGCCAGGTGGTGCCGCTGACCCAGCAGGTGCCTTCCTCGCGGACGCGGGTGATGAGGTCGAAGGTCTGCGGGCCGAACGTGAGCAGGACCTGGTTGAGGACGACCTCGTTGAGGACCGCGTCGCCCATGTGGGTGGCGAAGCGGGTGGCGAGCTCGCAGGTGCGGTCGACGAGGGCCTCGACGCCGTCCCGGCCGAGGGCGCGCAGGGCCGCGTACACGGGGAAACCGCGCGCACGGCGGGAGAACTCCGGGTTGTGGTCGAGGGCGTCGCGTTCGTTGCCGCCCGCGTGGACGAGGTAGGCGGCGCGGACGCCCATGGCGGCGCGGTGGGCCTGAGGGTGGGCGCAGAAGACGAGGCCGGAGTCGTACGGGACGTTGAGCCACTTGTGGGCGTCGGTGGTCCAGGAGTCGGCCCGGTCGACGCCCGTCACGAGGTGGCGGTGGCGGGAGCTGGCCGCGGCCCACAGGCCGAAGGCGCCGTCGACGTGGACCCAGGCGCCGGACGCGTGCGCGATGTCGCAGATCGCGCCGATCGGGTCGCACGCGCCGGTGTTGACGTTGCCCAGCTGGGCGCAGACGATGACCGGGCCGTCGAGGTCGTCGAGCGCGGTGCGCAGCGCGTCCGGCTGCATGCGGCCCTGGTCGTCGACGTCCACCGGCGCCAGCGCGGCGGTGCCGATGCCGAGGAACCGCAGCGCGCGGTCGATGGTCGAGTGCCGGTCGGCGCCGGCGACGACCGTGATGCGCGGGGCGCCGTGCAGGCCGCCGGCCTCGACGTCCCAGCCGGCGCGGCGCAGGACCTCGTGGCGGGCGGCGGCGAGCGCGGTCACGTGGCTCATCTGCGCGCCGGTGACGAAGCCGACCGACGTGTGCGCCGGCAGGCCGAACAGGTCGCGGAGCCAGCCGCCGGCGACCTCCTCGACGACCGCGGCGGACGGGCCGGCGGCGTAGAGGCCCGCGTTCTGGTCCCAGGTCGCGGTGAGCCAGTCGGCGGCGAGCGCGGCCGGCGTCGCGCCGCCGATGACGAACCCGAAGAACCGGCCGCTCGGCGACGCGACGATCCCGGCGTCGGCCGCGGCGGCGAGCCGGGCGATCACCTCACGCGCGTCGGTGCCCTTGTCGGGCAGCGGCCCGCCGAGCGCCGCCCGCAGCTCGTCCGGGCCGGCGCCGCTGCCGACCGGGCGGGACGGGAGACCGGTCAGGAAGCGGGTCGCCTGCTCGTACGCCTCGGTGAGCGGGCCGTGCCAGTCGGGTTGCTCCATGCGTCCAATACTGTCCGGCCCGCCCTCCGAGAGCCAGCGAATGCGGAGGATCGAGCCCGCCGTCGCGGACGAGGGCGGGGCGCTGCCGCGGCAGCCCGGCGAGCCCGACGCCGTCGATGTGTCACCCGCGTTCAGTGCGCTCATGCACGATTTCTGCGGTACCGGCCGGGGGCGGCGCCGTGCTGCCGTTTCTGCGGTACCGGCCGGGGGCGGCGCCGTGCTGCCGTTTGAACGCGGCGGCGAAGGCGAACTCCGACGAGTAGCCGACGCGGGCCGCGACGGCGCTCAGCGGCGCGCCGGACTCCTGCAGCAGCCGCGCGGCGGTGGTCATCCGCCACCACGTCAGGTACGTCAGCGGCGGCTGGCCGAGGAGCTGGGTGAACCGGCGGGCGAACGGAGTCCGGGACAGCCCGGCCTCGGCGGCCAGGGTGGCGACGGTCCACGGGCGGCCCGGGTCGCGGTGCATGGCCTGCAGGGCAGCGGCGACGGCCGGGTCGTTGAGCGCCGCCGCCCACCCGGCGGCGGCCGCACGGAGGGGCTGCCGCTCGATCCAGGCCCGCAGGACGTGCAGCAGCAGCGTGTCGAGCAGGGCGGGGACGATCGCGGCGGTGCCGAGGCGGGGGCGCTCCAGCTCACCGGCGAGCAGGTCCACGGTCGCGCGCAGCTCGGGGTGCCGGCCCAGGTGCGCGGGCAGGTGGATGAGCTCCGGCAGGTCCCGCAGCAGCGGGTGGACGCGGGTCCCGTCCAGCTGGTACCCGCCGCACAGCGTGACCGTGGCGGGGCCCTCCAGCCGCATGTCGCCGGCGGTGTCGGCGACATACGGCTGGAGCGCCCTGGGGTCGGCCGGGTCGCCGGCGGTGTCCGGCGGTGTCCGCGGGTCGTCCGCGAGCGTGTGGCCGTGCCCGTGCGGGCGCAGCACCACATCCCCGGGTGCGAGGGCGACCGGCTCGCCCTGCGGCCTGATGAGCCAGCACGATCCCTGCAGGATCACCTGGAAGCCCGCGGACCCCGGCACCGGCGCGAACTCCTGCGCCCACGGCGCGCGCCACGCCACCAGCGCCGACCGCGGCTGCCCGGTCCGCATCACCGTGATCACGTCGCTGAGCACGTCCATCCCGCCGATCGTACCGGCGCGGGACGATCACGCATGAAACAAGGCCTTCCAAGCATGGCTCGTCCCGCGCGCTCGCCATAGGTTCGACCGGTGAGAGCCATGCGAATCCATGTGTACGGCGACGCTTCGGTCATCCGCGCCGAGGACGTGCCCCGCCCGTCCGCCGGTCCGGGTGAGGTCCTGCTGAGGGTCGCCGCGACGTCGTTCAACCCGTCGGACGTGGGCCTGCGCCGCGGGCTGCTGCGGTCCGTCCTGCCGGTCGACCTGCCGCTCACGCTCGGCAGTGAGGTCGCGGGCACCGTCGTCGAGGTGGGCCACGGCGTGCACACCCTCGCCCCCGGCGCCCCGGTGATCGGCCGGGTCGACAGCGGCGGCACGGCAGCGGAGTACGTCACCGCCGCGGCGGACACGCTCGTCGCCGCGCCCGCCACCGTCCCGCTCGCCCACGCGGCCGCCGTCCCCGTCGCCGGCCTGACCGCCTGGCAGGCCGTGTTCGACCACGCGAACGTGACGCCCGGCCAGCGGGTCCTGGTCAACGGCGCGGGCGGCGGCGTCGGCGGGTTCGCGGTCCAGCTCGCCAGGCACGCCGGCGCGCACGTGATCGCCACGGCCGGGCCACGCAGCGCCGCCACCGTCCGCCGCCTCGGCGCCCACCAGGTCATCGACTACACGACCACCGCGCTCGCCGACGCCCTCGACGAACCCGTCGACGCCGTCCTCAACCTCGTCGCCCTCGACCCGCAGCACGCCGCCGCGACGCTCCTGCCCCTCCTGCGCCCCGGCGGCATCGCGGTGTCCGCCACGGTGCCGATCCCCGTCCCCACCGGCTCCTCGCTGACCACCGTGCAGTTCGTCGCCCGCAACGACACCACGCAGCTCGCCGCGCTGGTCGCCCTCATCGACACCGGCGCGGTCCACCTGGACATCACCGCCACCCGCCCGCTCACCGACCTGCCCGCCGTCCACCGCGCCGCCGAGTCCGGCCTGCTCCGCGGCAAGACCGTCCTCGTGCCCTGACGGCCCTGCTCTGGTGGCTCCAGAACCACTGACCATCGGGCGCCAC
>NZ_JBFANF010000150.1:0-3692 GCF_040674675.1 Dactylosporangium sp. NPDC049742
GTGGACACGGTGCACTTCGTGCCGTCGATGCTGGAGGCGTTCCTCGCCGCGCCGGAGGCGGGTTCGTGCGTGGGTCTGCGGCGGGTGGTGTGCTCGGGTGAGGCGCTGGGCACCAACCAGCGGGACCGGTTCTTCCAGGTGCTGCCGGGCGCCGGCCTGTTCAACTTGTACGGCCCGACCGAGGCATCGGTGGACGTCACCGAGTTCGAGGTGGTGGCGGATGGCTCGCCGGTGGTGCCGATCGGCCGGCCGGTGTTCAACACCCAGGTGTATGTGTTGGACGGCCGGCTCGCCCCGGTCCCGGTCGGCGTGGCCGGTGAGCTGCATCTGGCCGGTGTCCAGTTGGCCCGTGGCTACGCGAACCGTCCGGGGCTGACCGCGGACAGGTTCGTGGCGGACCCGTTCGGCGACGGTGGTCGCCTGTACCGGACCGGCGACGTGGTCCGCTGGGACGCCGACGGCAATCTCGTGTACCTGGGCCGGGCCGACGACCAGGTGAAGATCCGCGGGTTCCGCATCGAGCTCGGCGAGGTCGAGGCGGTCCTCGCGCGGCACCCGGGCGTGGACCAGGTCGCGGTGCTCGCCCGCGATGGGCGGCTCGTCGCGTACGTCGTCGGCACGGTCGACGGTGCGGCGCTGCGGACGTTCGCCGGTTCGCTGCTGCCGGAGTACATGGTGCCGTCCGCGGTCCTGACGCTGGACGCGTTGCCGGTCACGGTGAACGGGAAGCTCGACCGTAAGGCGCTGCCGGCGCCGGACTTCGCGGCGGGCGCCGGGAAGGGCCGCGGCCCCGCCAACCTGCGCGAGGAGCTGCTGTGCCAGGCGTTCGCCGAGGTCCTCGGGCTCGACGCAGTCGGGGTTGACGACGACTTCTTCGCCCTCGGCGGGCATTCGCTGCTCGCGGTGCGGCTCGTCAGCCGGGTCCGGGCGGTGCTCGGGGTGGAGCTGCCGTTGCGGGCGCTGTTCGAGGCGCCGACGCCGGCGCGGCTGGCGGGTCGGCTGCCGGGTGCCGGGGTGGCGCGTTCGGCGTTGGCGCCGTGGGAGCGGCCGGAGCGGTTGCCGTTGTCGTATGCGCAGCAGCGGCTGTGGTTCATCGGCCAGCTGGAAGGCCCCAGCGCGACGTACAACATCCCGATGGTGCTGAGCGTGTCCGACGCGGTCGACGCGGAGGCGCTGGGCGCGGCGTTGCGGGACGTGATCGGCCGGCACGAGGTGCTGCGGACCGTGTTCCCGACCGTCGACGGCCGCCCGTTCCAGCGGGTGATCCCGGCCGAGGAACTGCGGTGGCGGCTGGAACAGGTCGACGTCGAAACCTCCGCGCTCGCCGCTGCGGTGGCCGCGGCCACGCAGTACACCTTCGACCTGGCCACCGAGCCGCCGATCCGGGCCTGGCTGTTCGACGACGGCACCGGCGCGCGGTCGCTCGTGGTCGTGGTGCATCACATCGCCGGTGACGGCTGGTCGATGGTGCCGTTGGCGGCGGACGTGTCCACGGCCTACGCGGCGCGGCTCGCGGGGCGGGCGCCGGTGTGGGAGCCGTTGCCGGTGCAGTACGCGGACTACGCGCTGTGGCAGCGGGAGCTGCTGGGTGACGAGTCCGACCCCGACAGCCTGATCTCCCGGCAGGTCGGCTACTGGCGGGAGGCCCTCGCGGGTGCGCCGGAGGAGCTGACGCTGCCGGCGGACCGGCGGCGGCCTGCCGTGGCGAGTCACCGTGGGCACACGGTGCCGGTCCTGGTGGGGGCGGAGCTGCACGCGCGGTTGCTGGAGGTGGCGCGGGAGCAGGGCGTGACGGTGTTCATGCTGCTGCAGGCCGGGCTCGGGGTCCTGCTGTCGAAGCTCGGCGCGGGCACGGACATCCCGATCGGCACGCCGGTCGCCGGCCGCGGCGACGAGGCCCTCGACAACCTCGTCGGGTTCTTCATCAACACGCTCGTCATGCGGACCGACCTGTCCGGCGACCCGACGTTCGCCGAACTGCTCGCCCGCGTGCGGGAGACCGCGCTCGCCGGGTTCGAGCACCAGGACGTGCCGTTCGAGCGGCTGGTGGAGGAGCTGTCGCCGAGCCGTTCCCTGGCCCGGCACGCGCTGTTCCAGGTGATGCTCACCGTGCAGAACATCGCCGACGCGGTGCTGGACCTGCCGGGTGTACGCCCGGGCGCCCGCGACGAGACGGCGGACGCGACGTCGGCCGCGAGGTTCGACCTGAACACCGTCATCGGCGAGACCTTCGCCGCCGACGGCACCCCCGCGGGCCTGCAGGGCGCGCTGACCGGCGCCACGGACCTGTTCGACGCCGCGACGGTGGCATCCATCGCCGAGCGTTGGGTGCGGGTGTTGGAGGCGCTGCTGGCCGACCCGGATCTGCCGATCTCCGCAGTGGACGCGCTGGGTCCTGTCGAGCGCTCCCGCGTGCTCTCCGAGTGGAACGCCACGGCTGATGCCGGTGTCGGTGCGTTGACGATTCCGGAGCTGTTCGCGGCGCAGGTGGCGCGGGCGCCGGAGGCCCCCGCAGTGGTGTGTGACGGCGTCACGATCTCGTATGGCGAGCTTGATGCGCGGTCGGACCGGGTCGCGGCGCTGCTGGCAGGTTTGGGTGTTGGCCCGGAGCGGCTCGTTGGTGTGTGCATGGAGCGCGGCATCGAGTTGATGGTGGCGCTGCTCGGCGTGGCGAAGGCCGGTGGCGCGTATCTGCCGATCGATCCGGAGTATCCGGTGGAGCGGGTCCGGTTCATGGTGGCCGACGCCGCTCCTGCGGTGGTGCTTGCCTCGTCGTCGACGGCGGGCCTGTTCGAGGACGCGTTGGTGTTGGACGAGACGGTCCTGCCGGCGGCGTTCGACCAGAACGTGCGGTTGTTGCCGTCGCATCCGGCGTACTGCATCTACACGTCGGGTTCGACGGGTGTGCCGAAGGGCGTGCTGGTGTCGCATGCCGGTGTGGCGAGCCTGGTGGCTGGTCATGAGCGCTGGCTGGGTGTGGGTGCTGGGGATCGGGTTGGGCAGTTCGCGTCGGCTGGGTTCGACACGTTCGGCTGGGAATGGATGATGGCGCTGCTGCGTGGTGCGGCGCTGGTCGTGATTCCGGCCGAGCGGCGGTTCGGTGCGGCGCTCGTCGGTCTGCTGAAGAGCGAGCGAGTATCGGTCGTGACGCTCCCGCCGGCGGTCCTCGGCATGCTCGACCCCGCATCCGTGGACCCGTCGGTGACGCTGATCGTCGCTGGTGAGGCGTGCTCGCCGGACCTCGTCGCACGGTGGGCTCCGGGCCGGCGGATGTTCAACTCGTACGGCCCGACGGAGACGACCGTTGACGCCACGCTGTGGCAGTGCGACGCCGAGGCCGGGCTGGTGGCGATCGGCCGTCCGGTGGTAAACACGCGTGTCTATGTGCTGGATGACGCGTTGTCGCCGGTGCCGGTCGGGGTCGCCGGTGAGCTGTACGTCGCCGGCTCCGGGCTGGCCCGCGGCTACATCGGTCAGCGGCAGCTGACGGCTGAGCGGTTCGTCGCGAACCCGTTCGACGCTGACGGCGGCCGCTTGTACCGGACCGGTGATGTGGCGCGATGGACCGCGGCCGGTGATCTGGTGTTCGTTGGCCGGGCCGATGACCAGGTGAAGATCCGCGGGTTCCGGATCGAGCCGGGTGAGGTGCAGGCCGTCCTGGCCGCGCACCCTGACGTGCAGCAGGTCGCCGT
>NZ_JBFANF010000151.1:0-3420 GCF_040674675.1 Dactylosporangium sp. NPDC049742
GGCGAGCTCGCCGACGGCGCCGGCGGCGGCCGCACCCGGGTCGAGACCGGCCGCGGCGGCGAAGCACAGCGCCGGTGCCGCGCCGCCGGTGGCGACGGCGGTGACCACTGGCACCGGCAGGTCGATGCGGGTGTCGAAGAGGCGCACCCGGTGCCCGGCGGCGGCGAGCCGGTCGAGCAGCGCACCGGCCGTCGGGTCGGTGACCGCGTCGGGCGTCAGCTCGGGCAGCTGCGCCCGGCCGTACCAGGCGATGAGGAACGCGTCCCGTTCGACGAGTTCCAGCAGGCCGTGCAGGGCCGCCTCCTCCAGGCACGTGCCGATGGCGCAGCCGTTGGACGTGTGCCGGGTTCCGGCGAGGAAGTACGCCGTCCTCTCCGGTACGAGGACCGGCGCGTCGTGCCGCAGCGAGTGCCCCGGCACCCACCGGAGCCGTGCCCGCGGGTCGAAGGACGGCCAGTCGCCGGGGATCGCGCGTGGCGCGAGGCGTTCGTACGTGTCGACGACGACCGGGCCGGTCCCGGCGCGCGCGGCGGCCGCGGTGCGTTCCAGGCCTTCCAGGAGCGCGGCGGTGCGGCTGCGACGGTAGCTGCTGGCGTGCCCGCTCCACAGGATCCGTCGCGGTTCGCCGCCGGATTCGAGCAGGGTGCCGCCGACGACCACGGGGACGGCCGGTGCGTCGGTGAGGGCGACGGCGGCCGGGCCGAGGGCGCCGCACACCGGGTTGAGCAGGGCCCGCTGCGGCAGGTCGACGGCGTCGAGGTCGCGCAGCCGGGTCGCCGGCGCGGACGGTTTCGGCCGGGGCACGAGGCGGACCGGCTCGTCGGGGGTCGTGCCGCACGCCGGGCAGTCCGGGTCGGGCAGCAGCTCGTGGCGCTGGATGTCGAGGGTGTCCCACGCCAGCCGGTACACGGTGCCGGCGTCGGCGAGCGCGTGCAGCTGGACGATGAGTTCCAGCAGGGCGGGGGACAGGTGCGGCCACGGCCCGGGTGTCCAGCTGCCGGCGCCGGGGGTCAGCGGCCGCGCGGCCGGCTGGAGGCGGCCGCGGCGCAGCGCGAGGCAGGCGTCGCAGGCGCCGATGAGGACCGCGTCGTCGGTGACGTGGACCGTCGCGGCCGGGTCGGCGCCGAGCACACCGACCACGGCCTGCGGCACGGCGGACTGGATGACGGCGACGGCGGTCACCAGTCCATCCATGACGCGCATTCTCACCGCGGCCATCTGGGGGAACGACTAGACCTCGCCCATGGGGCGGCCGGATCGGGTGGCGGTCTCCCTACCGTGGGCGTAGGTCGCCCGGGCACGGGCCGGCCACCGCTGAGGAGGTAGCAGATGCAGTCAACGGAAGTCCGGTCGGACACCCGGCCCGAGCTGCGGTTCGAGCTCGACGAGGTGCCGATGGACATCTTCGACCTGACCGAGCAGGGCCTGACGGTCGAGTCGCTCACCGCGGGTCACGGGCTGGGCGAGTTCGGCGCCTCGTCCGTGTTCTCCTGCTCGTCGTCGTCCTGATCCAATGACACGGCCGCAGGCCTCAGCCACCCGGACGGCCACCCGAACGGCCGCCGGCTATGCGGTCGAGCAGTCGGTGGTGGTCCGGCTGGCGGGCCTGCCGGTCGGCGTCCTGTCCGCGATGCGGTTCACCCGTACCGTGGCCGCCGTCGACGCGCTGCTCGACGAGCGGGACCGGGCCCGGCACGAGGCGCAGGCGCTGTCCGAGGCGCTGTACCCGTTCGCCGGTGACCCGGCCAACGCCGCCCTGAAGACCCGGCTCGTCGCGCTGCGGCGGGCGATCCACCAGGACCGGCGGCTGCCGGCGCACGTGTGGAACGCGCAGATCCGCGATGTGCTGCCCGCGCCGCTGGCCGGCCGCATCGACGGCTGGGACGCGGCCCGGGCCGCCCGCCTCGGCGCGGAAGCCGACCTCGAGCAGTTGCACGCCGACGAAGCCGCCGAGGTCGCCGCCCGCATCCGGGACGCGGCAGGCCGCCCGGAGTTCCGCCGGGCCCTGGCCCAGGCGAGCCCAGACCTGTCCGCCGCGTTGGAACGCTGGCTGCGCGGCGGGCACCGGCCCCGCGCCCGGGCCGTCGGCGGCCTGGTCGCGTTCCTCGGCCGGGCCGCGGCGAAGACCAGCCCGTACAGCTCGTTCGCCCGGATCGGCCTGGCCCGCCTCGACGACGCCGGGCCGGCGCCGGACAGCGGGGACCCGGCGGCGCTGTCGGTGCTGGAGTTCGACCGCGTCCTCGTCGCGCGGCTGGTCCGGGCCCTGTCGGCCCGGCCCGAGCTGGCGGCGACGCTGGTGCTGCGGGTCAACCCGAGCCTGCACCGGACCGGCGGAGCGCTGCGATTCCTCGGTACCGGCGAAACGATCGTCACCATGGGCGCCGCACCCGCCGTGCTGGCGTGCCTCGACGCCGTCCGCGACCGGCAGGCGACCACCGCCGACGTGGTGCGGGAACTGGCCGCCGGCACGGCGCAGGCCGACAAGGTCGGCGCCTTCGTCGACCGGCTCGTCGCCGTTGGCCTGCTGGAGGCCCGCCCGCCGGTGCCGGTAGAGGGCCCGGAGCCCCTCGGTGCCCTCGCCGGCTGGCTGCGGGCCGCGGGCGTGGCCCCGACCGGTGTCCGGCTGCTGCGCGAACTGGACCGCCTGATGACCGACCCGGCGCCGGTCGGCGCCGGGCTCGCCGCGCACCGCGAACGGCTTGCCACCGCCGTCGCCCACACCGTGCGGCTCGGCGCCGAGTTCGCCGTGCCGGACTGGCCGGACGCCGACCGCCTGGACCGGTTCGTCTGCCACGAGCACGTCGTGGAGCGCGGCGCACCGGCCCGCCTGGAGGCAGACGCGTGGCGGCCGGCGCTGGACGACCTCGACGTCGTGCGGCGCTGGCTCGGCCTGCACGACCCGATGCTGCCGACCCGCCTCGCGCTCGCCGACCGCTGGACGGCATGGTTCGGCGATGCCCCCGACGTGGCGCTGCTGGACCTGCACGAACGCGTCCAGCGGGAGCTCGCCGGGCAGAGCCCGCTGGCGGCGTACCTGCGCGGCGACTACACCGTCGGCGTCGCGGACCTGGCGACGAGCCCGGTCGGGCGGCACACCCGGTTGCACACGCTGCTCACCGAGTCGATCACGGCGCTCACCGGCCCGGCCGACGGCCCGGTGGTGCGGGTGCCCGCCGGACGGGTGCGGCGGCTGACGCAGACCTGGCCGGCGTGGGTGACCGCGCCGGCGTCGATCACCTGCTACGGGCAGGCGGTCCCCGGCGCCGACGGGCCCGGCCTGGCGGTCAACGTCGTCACCGGCGGACACGGCCGCGGCCGCGGGCGCTGGACGCACCACGCCGCCCCCGCGGGCCCCACGCCGATGACGCCGGCCCCGGCGGCGCCCGCCCTGGACCGGCGGGGCGGGGCGATCCTCGCGGA
>NZ_JBFANF010000152.1:0-3174 GCF_040674675.1 Dactylosporangium sp. NPDC049742
CCCACGCGGCACCCGCGGCCCCGCTCCGGACCCAGCCGGCGGGCAGCCGCTGGCGGAGGTCCCGCGTCCCGGTGCTGGTCGGCGCCGCCGGCCTGGTGCTCGGCTGCTGCCTGGGCGGGGGCATCGTCGCCGCCGGCGTGGCGGTCTTCGGCGACGGCCACCGCGGCGACGACCGGATCAAGATCGACCGCAACGACCGCGGCGACAACGGATTCCGCCCCGGCGGCCGCGAAGGCAACGGCCGCGGGGTCCGCCCCGGCCAGAACCCGGGCCAGAACCCGGGTCAGGGCCCCGGCCAGGGCGGCAACCGCCGACCCGGCCCACCGGCCGCGTCCACCGCCCCGGCCCCCACGACCGCCGCCCCCGCCCCGTCCGCTTCCTGACCCGGACCGGACAGGCCGCCGCGGCGACCCTCGGCCGGCTTCCAGACGTGGACCCGAGCGGCGGACGGCAGCGCGCCGCCGCCGCTCGGGTGAGCCCGCCCCGTTAGTGGGGCGGGCTCGCGGCGTTCTAGCGGAGGTTGAAGCGCCGGTCCAGGGCCGGGTCGCGGTCGTCGAGGGAGGAGATGTACGACGGGGCCGCCGGGGCGAGCGCCGCCGGGGCGGGCACCCCCGCCCAGCGCTGCACGGCCGCCGTCGCGGTCGCGGACTCCGCCGGGGTGAGGCGGCTGATGTTCGAGCCGTGGTTGTAGCCGGCCGCCGTGTAGGACAACGAGTCCCTCGTGCCCGGCCCGAGGCGGAAGGGCTCCGCGCCCCAGGGGTCGTTCTGGCCGTACACGAACAGCAGCCGCTTCCCGAAGAGCTTCACCCACACGTCGATGTCGACCATCGTCAAGGGCTGGAAGCGCGGCACGATGTCGCGCGGGATGTAGGACTGCGCCCGGTCCTGGCCCCGGTAGTGCTGCAGGCCGGCGAGGTGCGGCAGCGACACGTTCGGGTAGCCCAGCTGGTAGGCCGCCTGGAAGTAGTACGGGACGTAGGGGTTCACGCCCTGGTCGGTGTTGGAGTCGATGCCGTAGATGGCGTCGAGCCACGCCCAGATGTCGTCGCTGGACGCGGTCGGCGCCGGCACGTCGACGCAGTCGCTCTCCAGGCTGTACTGCCAGAACGCCCAGGTCGTGCCGTTCACCATGAACTCGAACGCCCGGTCGGCGCTACCGACGATCGTGAACGTGCGCGCGTTGGCCGCGGCCCACGCCTCGTAGCGGGCGACGAGCTCCGCCCGGCGGCGCAGCGCCTCGACCTGCACGGCGTCGAGCGCGGCCCGGCACTGTGCGGTGCCCACCTTGGTGAAGAACCGGTCGTACGCCGAGTCCTCGGCGTTGTTGACGTCCTGCGGCGCGACGTAGGCGACCGTGCCGTCGACGTCACCGGGGTAGAAGCGGCGGTGGTAGATCGAGGTCATGCCGCCCTTGCTGGCGCCCGTCGAGATCCACTTCTGCGAGTAGATCGGCTTGAGCGCGGCGACGAGACGGTGGTGGTCGGTGGCGGCCTGCCAGATCGTGAGCTTCGACCAGTCCGCCGGGTCGGGCCGCGACGGGGTGAAGTACCGCTGCTCGACGGAGATCTGGTTGCCGTCGACGAGCCGGGTGGGCTCGGAGCGGAACGCGTACCCCGGGACGTTGTAGCCCGTCGTGTGCAGCACCGTCGGCCGGTCGGTGCCCCGGTGCAGGAGCGTGAACCGCTGCTGGAACGTGCCCGCCGACGGCCGCAGGTGGTCGACCGGCTGGGTGATGCTCAGGACGAAGAACCGGTACGGCGCGGCGACCGGCTGCTCCTCCAGCACGGTCACGCCCGGGGCCGCCTCGAGCTGGTCGCGGATGTCGGTCGCGGCCGCCGCGGGGCTCCCGGCCACCACCGCCCCGACCAGCCCGAGCAGCGGCACTGCCATCGACACCAGCACACGCCTGAAGCGTGTCATCGCGCCTCCCATTGACGATTTCGAGTACGTCGATGCACGCTACCGAGGGTCCACCGCCTTCCGGCCCTCGTTCAGGCCCTTGACCTGCCGGTCCGGTGGCGTCAGATGCCGGCCGGGGAGCGCTCGCGCAGGCCGTGGTGGGCGGCGACCGGGCTCCACACCGCGAGGAACCGCGCCTTCGCGTCGCCGGCCAGCCTCGACTGGCGCTGCGCCTCCTGGTAGTCGGACCGGCCGCCGCCGTCGCAGCCGCCGGCCTGGACGGCCTGGCCCCACAGGACGAAGCTGCGGTCGGCGGCGAGGGAGTACCGCAGCGCGTCGGTGAGCAGGCCGCGGAGCTGCTCGCCCCCGGCGAGCGCGGACAGGTCGGCCGCGGCCACGGCGTCCAGCTGGGCCTGCCGCTCGGTGCCGACGGCGCGCAGGTCGGCGATCGCCTGTTCGACGGCGGTGCAGTCGTCGACCCGGGCGATGGCAGCGTTGAGCTTGGTCCTGCTGGCGACGCTGGCGTCGAGCACCGCGTCGACGGCGGCGGCCTGGGCCCGCGGGTCGCCCGGCACCGCGCCAGACGCCGCGCCCGGCACCGCGACCTGCGTCGGCCGACCCTGACCCGGCGGCTGCCCAGTTGGCTGCCCGGTTGACTGGCCGGTTGACTGCCCGGGGCTCTTCGGCCAGGCCGCGCCGGCGGTCGATCCGGCGGACGCGGGGGTGAAGCGGGTCCCGCCGGTCATCCGTACGACGGCGATGACGGCGCCGGCGAGCACCAGCACCGCGACGATCACGGTCAGCGGCAGGCCGGCGCGGGACCGCTGTGGCGCCGCGTAGAGCCCGTGCGGCGGGCCCGGCGCCGGGGACAGCGAGACGGGCGGCCCGGAGATCGGCGCCTCAGGGACCGGCATGCCGTACGGCGGCCCGGAGACCGGCGGACCCGGCGCCGGCCGCCCCGAGATCGACACTCCCGACGCCGGCGATCCCGAGGCCAGCGCTTCCGAGGTCAGCCGCTCTGGGCCCCGCGGCCCCGAGGCCGGTGCGCCGGAGATCGGTGGCCATGAGGCCGGCACGGCGGCGTCCCGGGCGTCCGGGGACGGCGACCAGGCGACCGGCGGCCACGAGACGTGCGGCGGGGGCAGCGGCGGCAGGCCGTGGGCGTCCGGGATCGGACGCAGCTCAGGCGCGGCGACGGCCGGTGCGGGGTTGGGCGGTGCGGGGTTGGGATGCAAATCCACCAAGAGTCTTAGCGCAACAACCGTCTTTCCTGAA
>NZ_JBFANF010000153.1:0-3103 GCF_040674675.1 Dactylosporangium sp. NPDC049742
GGGCACGGTCAATGTGTGGCTTGCCTGCGATGGCATCAACTGGGTGTACCTGATGCACCGAGGTGTCTGCATCGCAGGCAAGCCAGCTCCCACAGAAAAGCAGAGCTGCATCAGCTTCAGATTTGGCTTTCGCTCTGGATCTTGCCTTTGCTTTTAACACTCAAGCCGGCCGGGAGGCCGCTGTGCTTTTGCTTTTGCTTTTGCTTTTGCTTTTGCTTTTGCTTTTGATCTTGATCTGACTGCCCCAATAAGCCCGAGGCCGAACGCAGGCAGTGCGGAGCGGGTAAACCGGCAGGACGCCGGTTTAGCCGCGCCGGGCCATGGATGGCCCGTCGCGGCGGCCCGCGGAGCAATGCCGGAGTGAGCAACCGTGTCGAATCTCAAGCCATTTCAGCGAAATGTTTTTGATCTCGGACCATCGCATTCAGGATCGTCAGCAGCTTTCTCATGCATGCAACCAGCGCCACTTTCTTCGTCTTCCCTGCAGCAAGCAGACGGTTGTAGAACCTCTCGATCACCGGGTTATGGCTCTTCGAGGACAAGACAGCCATGTAAAGCACACTTCGCACCTCAGCTCGACCACCCCATATCCGTCTACGTCCTTTGTACAGGCCGCTATCGCAGTTAAAAGGGGCCACACCAACCAATGCAGCCACTTGTTTGCGATTCACTTTGCCTAGCTCAGGAACCATCGCCAGCAGCGAAAGTGCGAGCACATTGCCAACACCTGAGACCTCGCGCAGCAAATCATAATTGGCCTTCCAGGCCGGCGAAGCTTTGATCGCTTCGTGCAAGTCATCGTCTGTACTTTTAAGACGCTTTTGAAGCCAGACGATATGTGCCTTGATATCCCGTCGAAGCGCCTTGAATACCGCCTGTTTCAGTCGAGACTCCTCCGCCACGATCATATCGATAAGCTGACGGCGTCTAGTCAGTAGATCTGCCAGTTCACGAGCGTGTTCATCTGGCATCTCCCGAATTTCGGGTTTGACCGCCTGAGCAAACTCCGCAATCACCTGGGCATCCAGAGCGTCGGTTTTAGCCAGCCGTCCGGTAGCCTTAGCGAAATCACGGACCTGACGGGGATTGACAACAACGACTGGTAATCCAGCAGCGCAAAGCTCGGCAGCGGCAAGCCGCTCATATCCGCCAGTTGCTTCCAGCACCACTAAAGCGGGCATCTGAGCCTTGAGATGCTTAGCTAAACGCTGGATATCTTCTGGAGTATTGAAAAACTGCTCGACTTGGCCAGTAGTGCTGACGAATGAGTCGAGCTTGTTTTTGGAAACATCAATTCCGACGAACGCAGAGTCATGGTCCATGGCGTTTTCCTCACGTCCAACCTTGCAGAATCGGGCTTTACGCCCAGGCAACCGTTCGGACTAGTTTAGAAAAGAACCTGCTTCGACCCATGCTCACTCACGATCTTGAAATCTGAGGGCACCACGGTCTGAAGCAGGTGAAAATAATCTTACAAGGGCACACCGAGCCTTAGCGAGGTGCCGAGTGGTGGGGCATGTACGGGACAACCACATGGGTTACAAAAAAGTGCCTTCACATAGGTGACACTTTGATTGAAACATAACCGTTTTTTGCATCCCTAGCGTTTACTCGGCCCAAGATCACCGGACCGAAGATCACATTCCATATGCCATCACTGATCATCTCCATTCCGATGGTTTGATGGCTCAGCAAATTACCAACATAAATCCTTAGACCTGCTCGATTGATGATCCCACTACTGTCTGCCAGGTAACACTCGACATGACTCGCATAGCCCATCTCCGGCAACCGCTCCGGATAGACTCGTGTTGAAGGCATGTAACACGAGGCTGGCGTTTTCTGCCCAAGAGCCTCGTGTCCACGCTCGTAATTATAGTGCTGCACGAAGCGATCAAAGTGACGCTGCTGAGCATCCCACGCAACCGCCGGTGGTTGGGGTAACGTACTTTTCAGCGTCCTGTGCATACGTTCGTGGCGCCCGTTCTGATCAGGGCGGCCCGGTTCAATTCGCTCAGGAATGATCCCAAGTCGTAGCCACCAGATCGATAGCTGCGACAGCCCGGCACGGCCCGTGCTGGCAAACGGCACACCGTTGTCGGTACGGATGCGCTCAGGCAGCCCATATTCGCGGAAAACCCGCTCGAAGGTTTGCTGGGTTTCCTTGAAATTGGTGCTGGCCATACTCTCGCAGGCCAGTAAAAAGCGACTCGCGTGATCCATTATCGTCAACGGATAACACCACACACCTGCCCCTGTCAGAAATTGCCCTTTGTAATCAGCGCTGAAAAGCTGGTTGGGGATTTCTGCCTTACGTAAAGGCTTGGGATAGACAGCTACACGCGGGCGCAATTGCCGAGGCGTGATCAAATCAGCGGCCTTGAGGATGTTGTAAATGGTGGTTTTTGAGGGTGGGTTCTGCCCAGGAAAACGCCGTATCAAGTCGTTCTGGATCTTCTTCGGGCCGGGAACCGTTTCTCCAGTCGAACGCAATTCAATAATTGCCTGCCGGACAGCAAAAGGGACCACATACGTCTGATTGTGGCGGCTGCGACTTCGCTCTTCGAGGCCTCTGGGCCCCTCCGCTTTGTAGCGCTCGACCCATTTATAGCCAGTCTTGCGACTGATTTGATGGTCCAGGCACAGCTGGCTAAAGCTGTGCTCGTCCTCCAAATAGTCGGCGATGAACTTCACTCTGAGGTCCATAGGTTTCAGCTCTTTCCAGGGCATGGTCAGATCCTCGCGAAATCGACCCTGCCAGTTAAAAAACTGTTACCTATGTGCGTGAACTAATTTGTAACCCATGTGGGTGAGTCATACCGGGCAGAGCGTTTTGGTTACTTTTGCGCTTTTCAAAAGTGACCCGCTGTAAGAGCGGAACCATAAGCAGCCGTTACCGAAGAAACGGATATGTACCCGACAAGCCAAGGACCACCACCATGCCGATGTTCAACAAAATCCTCATAGCCAACCGTGGCGAAATCGCCTGCCGCATCCAGCGCACCGCCCAATCCCTGGGCTACCGCACGGTAGCGATCTACAGCGAAGCCGACACCGAAGCCCTGCACGTCCAGATGGCCGACGAAGCCATCAACATCGGCCC
>NZ_JBFANF010000154.1:0-2518 GCF_040674675.1 Dactylosporangium sp. NPDC049742
GGTTGTTTGAGAACTCAACAGGGTGCTTGTTAAGCCAGTGCCAATTGATTGACCCCGTGACACGGCTGTTGTGCCCGCACGACCAAGGCGACGGCCTCCTGCCGGCCGAGCGTGCGCAGCAGCCGGGCGGTCTCGGCGGCGTCGCCGACGCCGACCCCGAGGACCAGCGCGTGCTGGGGGAGCACCGGCTCGTCGAGGGGGTCGTGGATGACCACCCCGCCGATCGCGGCGGCCTGCCGCGGGTGGAGGTCCGGGTCGCCGTGGACCAGCTCGAGCAGGGTCGCGCCGAGGTCGTCCAGGACGCGCCCGAGGCTGGCCTGTGGTCGCACACCAGGAATTCTAGATCCGGATCCAGGTCGTCTCGGTGGTGATCCCGGCGAGGACGTCCGGCAGCGGCTCGACGCCGAGCCCCGGCCCGGCCGGCACGGCCAGGTGGCCGTCGTCGAGCACGAACGGCGCCGTGACGTCGGTGCGGAAGTAGCGGCCGGATGCGGACGTGTCGCCGGGCAGGGTGAAGCCGGGCAGCGCGGCGAGCGCCACGTTCGCGGCCCGCCCGATGCCGGTCTCCAGCATCCCGCCGCACCAGACCGGCACGCCGTGCGCCACGCAGACGTCGTGGATCCGGCGGGCCTCCAGGTAGCCGCCGACCCGGCCGGGCTTCACGTTCACGATCTCGCAGGCGCCGAGCGTGATCGCGGCGGCCGCGCTGCGGGCCGACGTGATCGACTCGTCCAGGCAGACCGGGGTGCGGATGAGCTTCGCCAGGGCGGCGTGGCCGAGCAGGTCCTCCTCGTCGAGGGGCTGCTCGATGAGCAGCAGGTCGAAGGGGTCGAGCCGGCTCAGGTGCCGGGCGTCGGCGAGGGTGTAGGCGGTGTTGGCGTCGACCTGGAGCAGCAGCGCGTCGCCGAAGCGCTCGCGGACCGCCCGGACGGGCTCGACGTCCCAGCCGGGCTCGATCTTCAGCTTGATCCGCACGTACCCGTCGGCGACGTACCCGGCGACCGCGTCGAGCAGCTCGCCGATCGAGTCCATGATCCCGACGGAGACCCCGCACGGCACGCGGTCGCGGACCGCGCCGAGCTCCCGGCCGAGGGACCGCCCGGCGGCGCGCAGCTCCGCGTCGAGGACGGCCATCTCCAGGGCCGCCTTCGCCATCCGGTGTCCCTTGTACGGCGCGAGCGCCGGCCCGACCGCGTTGGCGTCCAGCCGCGGGGCCGCCCCGAGCGCCGGGACGAGGAACCGGGTGAGCACGTCGATGGCGGCCTCGACGTACTCCGAGGAGTACAGCGGGTCGGCCATCGCCACGCACTCGCCCCAGCCCTCGGCGTCGGGGGTGACCGCCCGCAGCAGCAGCAGGTCCCGGTCGGTGCTGGTGCCGAAGGAGGTGCGGAAGGGCGCCACCAGCGGCATCTTGACGCGTCGCAGCTCGACCCCGGTGAGTTTCATGAGTTCTCGTCGTTCCCTTCGGTGAGCACGTACCAGCCGGCCCGGTCGAAGCCGGTGACCCGCCGGCCGCCGGCCATGAGCGTGCCGAGCGTCTCGCGGACGGCGATCCGCCAGGCGTGGGCGGCGGCGGGATCGGTCCGCCGCAGCGTCTCGATGTCCGGCGGCACCGCCACCAGGACCGTGTGACCGTCGAGCGTTCCGGGTGCGGGGCGGCCGTCAGCGGTGCGCCCCAGGCCGACCACCGCGCCCCGGTGCAGTTCGTGTTCGACGGTACGGGTAGCCGGCCGCCCGCCGCACGCCGCCTCCACGGCCGGCGCGGCCAGGTCCCAGCTGACCAGCAGCCGGTCGCTGTCGTCGGCGCCGTTGAGCCCGTCGTTCATGCCGCCGTAGAAGTTGGTCAGGTACTCCGCCGGGGTCGCGGCCAGCTTCGCCAGGTTGAAGTAGGAGTTGCGGGCGACGAGCGGGTCGTAGGTCCACGAGACGGTCCGCAGCCCGCGGCGCACGGCCCAGCCGCGCTGGTGCGTCTTGAGCGCGAACCCGACCGCCCGCCGACCGCCGCCGGCCGCGACGCCGGTGATGTGGCTGTGCATGGTCGCGTGCGCCGGCGGGCCGAAGAACGCGACGCACGCGCCGACGAGCTCCTCCCCGTCGTACGCGCCGGCGACGTAGTTGCCGGCCTTGCTGAACGCCCGCAGCAGCACGGCGGTGACCGGCTGGTTGGCCGGGTCGGGCCGCCAGATCCGGTCGAACAGCCGGTGCATCGCCTGGAAGTCCTCGTCGCCGGTGATCTCGCGGATGGTCACCCCGGCCGCGTCCGCGGCGGCCCGCGCCTGCGCGTCGGCGGCGTCGGCGGCGTCGGTCGCGTCGGTGGCGGCGGCGTTCAGGGTCGCCATCACGCACCTCCCGCGGCGGCCAGGACGTCCAGCACCAGCGCCGCGACGAGGGCGGTGCGCCCGGGCAGCGCGTCGATGAGGACGTGCTCGTCGTCGGCGTGCGCGCCGCCGCCGACCGCGCCGAGCCCGTCGAGCGTCGGCGTGCCGACGCCGGCGGTGAAGTTGCCGTCGGACGCCCC
>NZ_JBFANF010000155.1:0-2358 GCF_040674675.1 Dactylosporangium sp. NPDC049742
CCGGGCACGGCCCCGTGGCCCGGCGGCGGCGTGCCCGAGCGCCGCCGCGAACGCGGCCGCGTGCGGGTACCGGGCGCCGGGCGACACCGCCGTCGCCGTGCGCAGCACCCGCCCGACCCCGGACGGCACCCCGGCGCGCAGCGCCGGCACCCCCGGCCGGTCGGCCGCCGAGCCGGGTCCGGCGCCGGGCGCCGTGCCGAGCAGCGCCACCCCGAGCCGGCCGAGGCCGAACACGTCGGCCCGGGCGTCGACGACCGCGAAGGGGTCGTCCTGCTCCGGCGCCATGAACCCGGGCGTCCCGGCCCGCGCCGTCAGCCCCGACGCCGCCGCGACGGCCTTCGCCAGCCCCAGGTCCGCCAGGAGCACGTCGCCGGGCCCGTAGCCGCCGTCGGCCCGGAAGAGGACGTTGCCGGGGGTCAGGTCGCGGTGCACGATGCCGTTCGCGTGCAGCACCGCGGCCGCGGCGGCGACCTCGCGCAGCAGGACCAGCGCGTCCGGCACCGGCACGGGCCCGGCGGCGAGCCGGTCCCGCAGGCTGCCGCCCCGCGCCCACGCCATGACCAGGTAGGGCCGCCCGTCGGGCAGCTCGCCGACCGCGTGGACCCGCACGAGCCGCGCGTGGTCCAGGCGCCACAGCAGCCTGCCCTCGTCGAGGAAGCGTTCCCGGACGCGGAGGTCGTGGCTCCAGTTCTCGGCGAGCACCTTGATCGCCACGGAGGCGCCGAGCGCCGGGTCGAACCCGAGCCACACGGTGGCGAACGAACCGAGCCCGAGGAGCCGCTCGATCCGGTACGACCCGATCCGGTCGGGTGCCTGCACCTGCACGTCACCAGCCAGAGGACTGACCCGCGGCGCCGCCGTGACGCCGCAACCCCAAGCTACCGGTGCGGGGCAAGTCACTCGGTGGGGCGGGCGGCGAGCCGCAGCTCCAGCATCGCGGCGAAGCGGGCGTCGGGGTCGTGCAGGTCGAGCGGGCCGACCTCGGCCACCCGGCGCAGCCGGTACCGGAAGGTGTTCGGGTGCACGTACATGGCCGCGGCGGCGGCGACCGCGTCGCCGAAGGCGTCCAGCCAGGCCCGCAGCGTGTCGACGAGGTTGGTGTTGTGCTTGGCGTCGTAGGCGAGCAGGTTCGCCACCGCGCCGCTGGGCCGGTCGCCGCGGGCCGACACGACGTCGGCGAGGTCCAGCAGCAGCGCCTCCACGTGCACGTCGGCGAGCCGGGCGACCCGCCGCCCGGCGGTGTTGCCGGTGCGCAGGACCCGCAGCGCCCGGTCCGCCTCCGCCCGCGCCGCGGCGAGCCCCGCCACGTCCTGCGCGACCGGGCCGATGCCGGCGACCGCGGGGGTGCGCTCGCCGACCCGGTCGAGGAAGTCGGCGGCGATGCGGAAGGCGCCGTCGGCCCGGCCGCGGGCGACCGGGACGAGCCCGTAGACGACGTCGCCGACGAGCGCCGCCGCCGACCTCGGGTGCACCGCGCCGATGTGCATGGCGAGCGCGTCGGCCAGCCGCTGCCGCTCGGTGGCGAGGCCCGCGTCGGCGGTGACGCCGGACGGGTCGTCGGGGCGGGCGAGGAGCGCGAGCCCGAGCACGGCGACCGGCCGGTCGGCGAGCCCGAGGCGGTTCAGCGCGTCCAGCGCCCCCGGCCCGCCCTCCAGGGCGGTGCTCAGCAGGTCGGTGCGCAGCCGGCGCTCGACGTCGGCGCCGGCCCGGATGCGCAGCATGTGCAGCGCGACGACCCGGGCGGCGTCCCGCAGCGCCTGCATCCGGTCGAGATTCGGGGGCCCCTGCACGGCCGCCCAGATCGAGCCGAGGATCTCGTCGCCGGCCCGGACCGCGACCGCGACCCGGGGCAGCAGGAAGAAGTCGTCGCCGCCGGGCTCGACGTAGACGGGTTGGTCGCTGCGGTACAGGTCGCGGAAGATGCCCCGGTCGGTGAGCTGGCGCGAGTACCGCTCCGGCACCTGCCGGCCGAGGATCGTCTCGATGCGGGACCGGTCGGCCTCGTCCTGCCGGCCCGAGTAGGCCAGGACGCGGGAGCTGCGGTCCTCGATGGTGACCGGCGCGTCGAGCAGCGCCGCGATCGCGTTGGCGAGCGCGAACAGGTCACCGGCCGGCACCCCGCCGAGGGTCTGCGGCTCGGCGTCGCCGACGTCGCCCTCGGCCAGCAGCGAGCGCAGCAGCGCGGCCAGCTGCGCCCAGGACGCGCCGCGGGTCAGCCCGAGCAGCGCCACCCCGGACTCCGCCGCGGCGGCGGCCAGGTCGGGGTCGGCCGGTGTCGTACAGCGCGACGATCTCCTGCCAGTCGGTCGCCTCCCACGAGGGCGCCTCGGCGTGGACGGCGGCGATCGCGGCCTCGAC
>NZ_JBFANF010000156.1:0-2291 GCF_040674675.1 Dactylosporangium sp. NPDC049742
GGCACGCGCCCAGGTCGCGGCAAGCTTCCTCACCACCACCGGCACCGTCCTCGGGCCGGAGCCGCAGTACTGGGCCAAGTCCAACAAGGACAACCACTGGCACCCGATCAGCGAGTTCAAGCAACAGGGCCGCGAGATCATCGCGGTGCGCCCGGACGGCTCCCCCTGCACCTCGCCGACATCGACGACCTGGAGATCTCCCACGTGCACTCAGTGCGCTGACCGCACAAGCGGTCCGGTCCACGGCCCAGCTTGCGTACAGGCGGAGGACCGGGCCGCGTCGCGGCCGTTGCGTCCGCACAGCGACGATCCCCCGCGTTGGTCCCTGGCCGTCGTCCTGCGCAGGCTCAACAGCGCGGTGACCGTCGTCGGTGATGGTGCAGACGGTGCTGCCGTCGACCTTCTTGGCCGGCCGGTGTTGCCGGCTTCGGCAGGTCAGGGTCGCCGACCTGCCCGGGTCGACCTGGCCGAGAGCGACGGCGAGCCCGGCTCGCACATCACGCTGTGGGAACGGCGCCGGATGGCGTCGTCGTCGACGACGCCGTCCACGCACCGGGCCGCGGCCGGACATGTCCACCGCCGCCCTTATGGCCCACCGGACCAGAGGGCAGTACCAGCTCGCACGCCATGGACCTCGGCGCCGCCGTCGCCCTTGCCCGGGAACTCGACCGGCTTCCCGACCGCATGCTGCTGCTCGGCATCGAGGCGGCAGACGCCGGCTACGGCCCCGGCCGTGGCCACCGCCGTCGACCGTATGGTCGAGCACATCGTCGCCGCGGTCCGCGAACTGCGGCCGGAGGTCGCGCCGTCCCGGGACCATCGGCCTGAACCGGCGCGCGGAATCCGGGAAGGCTTGAAGTGAGTTCGGGAAGTGAAGGATCGGGGCAGGGCGAGGACGGAGGCGAGTGCGATGACTGCGACGACGATCGAGGCGACGAGAGAGCGGAAGGCGCGTCGGGCACCGGCACACACGTGGCCGCCGACCACGGACACCGGCGACGTGATGCTGCGACTGTGCCGCGCGGAGCGGCGTGTCGAGGCGCTGGCGCTCGCGGTCCAGCTGCTGTGCGGCGAAGGTACGACACCCGCCCGGCGGCAGGCCGCCGAACTGCTCGACGAGCTGAGGCTGTAGGCGTCGGCCTGCGGCGGAAACCCAAACGGGCGCCGGGCGTTCTGCCCGGCGTCCGCGGCTTTGCCACGTGCGTCAGCGGCGGGCGACGAGGACCGGTGCCGAGGCGTGGTCGAGCACCTGCTGGGTCACCGAGCCGAGCCTGAGGTCGGAGAAGCCGCCGGTCCCGCGGGGACCGAGCACGATCATGAGCGCGTCGCGGCCGGCGTCGAGCAGCGCCGCGACCGGTGCCCCCTGGACGGTGCGGAGGTCGACCGGCACGGTCGGGTACTTCGCCTGCCACGGTGCCAGCTCGGCGGCCAGCGCGTCGTGGGCCGAGGTGGCGCACCGGGTGAGGCCCGTGCCACGGCCCCACCGGTGGGCGGGCTCCTGCCAGGCGCGCACCGCGATCAGTGGCACCCCGCGCGACATCGCCTCCCCGAACGCCAGCTCCACCCCGACCTCGGCGTGCGCCGAGCCGTCGGCGCCGACGACGATCGGCTGATGCTGCGGCAGTGGCACCTCCGGACCGGCCCACCGCTCCGCGTGGTGCACGACCAGGACGGGACAGCGCGCGTGCGCGGCCAGCTGCAGCCCGACGGAGCCGATCCGCAGGGTGTGGAAGCCACCCACCCCTCGGCTGCCCACCACGACGAGCGCGGCGGATCGCGACTGGTCGACGAGCACGCGGGCCGGGCTACCGCACCACGTGAACGTGGTGACGAGCAGGCCGGGTTGCCAGTTGCGGGCCTCGACCGCGGCGTGCAGTGCGACCTCGTGCTCATCGGCCGCCGGTTCGAACGCGTCCGGAACGGCGATCGCGTGGGTGACCCGTAGCAGCTGCCCGTGGCGCACCGCCTCGTCCACGGCCCAGCGGACCGCACCGAAGCTGGCCGGCGAGCCGTCGACACCCACGATCACCGGTCGACGATTGGCGGTCATGACCCCTCCCGTTGTCGGCGGATCCGCCCCTACCCTCACCGTGCTGCGGCATGCGCCGCGGCGGCAGGTGGAATTCGGCCCGCTCCTGGACCGGCAGCACCGGCCGGAGCGCTCGCGGTGGGCCACTCATCCGGTAGGGGCGGGCCGGGGCGCCGGAGCCGGACCGGCTCGTGCGGCCAGGACTGCCGCGGCGGTCGCGACGGTGATGGTGATGAGCGCGCCCAGGATCAGCGCGGCGGGT
>NZ_JBFANF010000157.1:0-1915 GCF_040674675.1 Dactylosporangium sp. NPDC049742
TCGACGCCGCGGGGGTTGACGACGACTTCTTCGCCCTCGGCGGGCACTCGCTCCTCGCTGTGCAGCTGGTCGAGTGGCTGCGGGTGCGGGGTGTGACGGTGTCGGCGCGGGCGCTGTTCGAGACGCCGACCCCCGCCGGGCTCGCCGCCGCGGCCGCGGGCGCGACCGTCGAGGTGCCGCCGAACCGGATCCCCGCGGGCGCGCAGGCGATCACCCCCGACATGCTGCCGCTCGTCGAGCTGACCACGGAAGACCTCGCGGCCGTGATCGCCGGCGTCGAGGGCGGCGCGGCCAACGTCGCCGACATCTACCCGCTCGCGCCGCTGCAGGAAGGCATCCTGTTCCACCACCTGCTCGCCGACGGCGGCTCGGACGCCTACGTCTCGCCGACGGTGATCGCGTTCGCCGACCGCGGCCGGCTGGACGGGTTCGCCCGGGCGCTCCAGCACGTCATCGACCGGCACGACGTGTTCCGCACCGCCGTGGTGTGGGACGGGCTGCGGGAACCGCTCCAGGTGGTCCGGCGCGCCGTGGCGCTGCCGGTGACCGAGGTCGCCCTGCCCGGCGGCACCGAGGACGCGGTCGCCGACCTCGTGGCGATGGTCGGCCGGTCCATGGACCTGGGCCGCGCCCCACTGCTGGACCTGCACGTCACCGAGATCTCCGGCGGGCGGTGGCTCGGCCTGCTGCGCATGCACCACCTGGTGCAGGACCACACCGCGATGGACGTGGTCACCGCCGAGGTGGAGGCCGTGCTCGCCGGCCGCGAGGACACGCTGCCGGCGCCGCTGCCGTTCCGCAACTACGTGGCGCAGGCCCGGCGCGGGGTGGACAGCGGCGAGCACGAGGCGTTCTTCCGGGACCTGCTGGCCGGCGTGGACGAGCCGACGACCGCCTTCGGCGTCAGCGACGTCCACGGCGACGGCTCCGGCGTGGTGCGGGGCGGCGTCCGGCTGGACGCCGCGCTGGCCCGGCGGCTGCGGGAAGTGGGTCGCCGCCTCGGGGTGAGCCCGGCGACGGTGATGCACGTGGCGTGGGCGCGGGTTCTGTCGGTGGTGTCGGGCCGGGACGACGTGGTGTTCGGGACGGTGCTGTTCGGGCGGATGAACGCGGGTGCGGGTTCGGACCGGGTGCCTGGTCTGTTCATGAACACGTTGCCGGTGCGGGTGCCGACCGCCGGTCTGGACGTGGTGGCCGCGGTCGACGAGATGCGCGGTCAGCTGGCGCGGCTGCTGGAGCACGAGCACGCGCCGCTGGCGCTGGCGCAGCGGGTCAGCGGGGTGCCCGGCGACCTGCCCCTGTTCACCACCCTGTTCAACTACCGGCACGACAACTCCGGCGGATCCGAGGGCGGTGCGCCATCGGGCCCGGGCGGGTTCGAGGGCGTCCGCGCCGTCTACACCCAGGAAAGCACCAACTACCCGGTGACGGTCTCGATCGAGGACGAGCAGACCGGCTTCCGGATCACCGTCGACGCGGTCGGGCCGATCGACCCGGCCGCGGTCGCGGCGATGCTGCGCACGGCGGTCGCGGGCCTGGTACCGGCGCTGGAGAACGGGTCGCGGACCCTGCTGGCGGACATCGCCGTGCTCGATTCCGCCGACGCGGACCGGGTCCTGCGCGAGTGGAACGACACCGCGGCCGCGGTCCCGGCGACGACGCTTCCGGAGCTGTTCACGGCCCAGGTGGCGCGGACGCCGGACGCTCCCGCGCTGGTGTTCGAGGGCGCTCCGGTCTCGTACCGCGAGCTGAACGACCGGGCGGCGCGATTGGCGGGGTTCCTGATCGACCAGGGTGTCGGCCCGGAGTCGGTGGTGGGCGTCCGTCTGCCCCGTGGTGTCGACATGGTGGTGGCGCTGCTGGGCGTGTTGAAGGCGGGCGCGGCGTATCTGCCGATCGACCCGGATCTGCCTGC
>NZ_JBFANF010000158.1:0-1901 GCF_040674675.1 Dactylosporangium sp. NPDC049742
GCGCTTCACCTTGTCGCGCGCCATGGCCCGGTTGATCGACCGGTTGAGGCAGGAGTACACCTCGCCGAGCGTGCGGGTGCTGAGCGTCTTGGCCTTCTCGGCGAGCCACTTGTCGACGTCCGTCGCGCTCAGGTCCCGCAGTTTCCGCGCGCCGAGCGCGGGGATCACGTGGACGTTGCACAGCGTCGTGTTCTTCGAAACGGTGCGCGGAGAGCGCCCGTTCAGGCCGTACGCCAGCCAGTCCTTCACCGCATCGGCGACCGTCACGTTCTGCGGCGCGATCGCCAGCCCGTCCTCGTGGTCGCGCAGCACCTCCTTCAGCTTCGCGCGCGCTTCCGTCTTCGTCTTTCCGCTCCCCCGGCGCACGATGCGCTTCCCTGCCGGCGTGTAGCCGATGGTGACCTCGGCGATGAAGCGCTGCCGCTTCTCGTCCCAGAACAGGCCACCCTCGCCGCGCCCGCGTCGTGTCGTCATCAGGCGGCCTCCCGTTCGAGCAGGGCGACGTACTCGCCGATGGCGCTGTCCGGCACGAGCCGGGCGCGGCCCTGCTTCACGGTGCGGAGGCGGCCGGCGCGGATCTGCTCGTAGATGACGGTCCGGCTGATGCTCAGCTGCTCCATCGCCTCGGGGATCTTCCAGAGCGCTTTGCGGGTGGCGACGGTGGTCACGCGACACCTCCGATGCGTCGGACGGCGGGGGTACCCGTCCCATCCGTCCCAGGCTCGTTTTCGCTGCTCACGGCCGGTACGGATGGTTTCGCCGGTACGGCTTGACCCGTACCGGGGTCGGCATCCATACCGTCGCTGACCTGGGAAGACGATGCTGGTACCGATGGGACGGTTCGGTCGGGGCAGTAGCGCTTCCACGCGTCGGTGAACGCCTCGCGGTGGTAGCCCTTGGCCTGCCCGACAGGGAACCGGATGGTCGCCGAGCTGATGCCGAACTCCCGCAGCAGGTCACCGAGACGCTTGCCGGTCATCCCTGCCGGTCCGAACCCCTGCCACGGTCCTTCCGGGTCGTCGTTGAGTGCGGCGAGCAGCTCGGCCGTGGTCGCGGCGCACGGGTCGCCGAGGGTCGTGAACACGGTCCGGATGTCGGCCAGGAGCCGGACACGGGTCGAGACGTGACCGGTGTCCTCCGCCTCGGCGGTGAGGACGGTCGCGGCGGCCCGGCCACGCGTCGGCCAGCTGCCGCCCGCGAGGTCGGCGACCGCGATCAACGGCTCCCACGTGTCGGCGGCGCGATCCTCGAGAGGCATCGCAGGCTCCGCGCGCTCCAACTCGGCGAGATGCCCCCGAAGCCACTGGAACAGTTCACCGGCCACCTTCCGCAACACCGGCCCGTCGCGGCGGTGCCGGTACGGCGCCACGAACTCGCCCGCCATCCGCCGACGCATCCGAACGACCACGGCGCGGTCCTCAATGGTGTCGGGCATGGCGCCGATCCCGGCGAGCGCCGCCATCGCGAACGTGGGGATCTTCTCCAGCCGGTGCGCGTTGCTGTCCCAGCGGATCGCAGGCCGGTTGCGCTGGTGTCCGGCGTTGAGCAGCCCACGGAGATCCTCGTTCGCCTCGGCGTTCTTCCCGCCGAAGATGGTGTCGGCCTCGTCCACCAGGAGCGTGGGCGGCTCGTCGGTACCGATGGCGCGGTACACGGCGGCCGATGAGGCGTTCACGGTCATGAGCGGGTTGCAGCACATACCCTCGACCACGTCGAGGAGCCGGGACTTGCCGCAGCGCTTCTCCGGCGCGCGGATGACGAGGCGGGGCGCGTGCGCCCATGCGGGCATGGCGTGGGTCGCGGCGATCCACAGCACGACCGCGTCGATGGCCTCGGGCGACGGCAGCACGACGTAGCGGGTGATGACGGCGTGCAGCCGGTCGAGGATCGCGGCGCCGTCG
>NZ_JBFANF010000159.1:0-1612 GCF_040674675.1 Dactylosporangium sp. NPDC049742
TTTGGAGAGTGATTTAGGTAACGGCCGCCTATGGTTCCGCTCTTACAGCTTCCGCTCTTACAGCCATCCCTTTCAAGGTCTGCGTTTAAAAGTCCGTTTAAGGCCATGTTTAAGTACGTTTATCCGACTTGGCCGCCTTAAGCACCCTAGCTGTTGAGACATGCGCCCGTGCTGCCTTACCTTCCAGCCACTCCTTGGGCTTGGCTACTTTGGGGCCACGAGGGCTTTTTGCTACGGACTTAGGTTTGATCATCCTTGCCAGGGCCAGCAATCGCTCTGCCAGCCCTTGCGGAGTCTTTTCAAGAGGGAAATTTTCCGCAGGCAATGCGATCTGCAAGCCTTGATAATCACTGCGAACATGCACCGCCAAATGGAAAATCGAAACCTGCCAACCCTCTGGCTGCGTTTCGCGGTGCGCCTGCTCAACGCTACGCTTGAGAACCGACAAAACGTTGTAAGCCAGGACCGCCGAGGCAAAGCCCAATAGCGCGGCTTTCGGGCTGCCAAGGCCTGTAATTTCACTGTCCAGTACCGACTCAAGGCGCTGAAACATTCCTTCGATACTCCAGCGATGACGGTATAAATCGGCTATCTGCCGGGCACCGATGGTGTCGGGCAAATTGCTCCAGAACCACATCACCAAATCACCTGAGTCATTCGCCGTTTGCAGGCTCAACTCAACACGTCGCCAGCGGCGGCCACCCTTCACTTCGATGATTTGTTCGCGAACGGTTCCGCTATCGACCGTCCCTGAGTCTTGCCACTCACTTTCCTGGACCAGGCGTGGATGCTTGCTGGGTTGGCGAACGATGAACGAAGCCCCCGTGTCCTCGCAGGCTTGCAGGATGGGCAGCGTGCAATAGAGCCGGTCAGCCATCCACAACTGGCCCGCGCATGCGCGGGCCAGCAGCGGTAAAACACTGACTCGCTCACTGGCGTAGGCATCTTCCCACGGCTGAAGATCAACGACTAAATCCAGATCCGGATCGTAGGCAACTACTGAAAATCCTGGGCGCGCTGCGCCGCGCTCATTGCGCAGAGCGCCTAGACGTTTTTCAGTGGCCGGCAAGTGGTTGCCATCCACAATACGCAACTGCCAGCCGGGCAGGATCGATGAATGGCCGAGCGTTTCGACGGTTGGTATCAAACGTTCGGCACTGCCCGAAATGAGGGCGCGAAGCAGCTCGGGTTCGGTTCGCTTGATCTTGTCATAGAGTGCCGAAACACTGACCGAAAGGCCCTCCATCTTGCGCGCCGCCGCGTGCAACGACGGCCTCAAGCCCAATGAAACAAGGGACATCAGCTCAACAACGGTTGAAAACAAAAGCTCACGTGAGTACTGCCGTTGGCGGTGATCATCGAACACCTTGTCAACCCAAGCGGCATCTACTGCCTGCTCTAATATCAACTTGGTCATGACGCTGGCCGGAGCCTGTTTTTCAAACCGTTCTAAAACCTTTTCCCACATAGTTTCGTCGTCCTGACTGGATTGGTTAGGGGATTTTAAACCAAGACCTTGAAAGGGATGGCTGTAAGAGCTAAACCATAAGCAGCCGTTACCGAAGAAACGGATTTGTACTCAATCATCCAAACCACTCCCCCCGCTCAAGAA
>NZ_JBFANF010000160.1:0-1514 GCF_040674675.1 Dactylosporangium sp. NPDC049742
TCGGTGGTGAGGAAGAGCGCCGCGATCGAGGCGGCGTTCTGCAGGGCGGAGCGGGTGACCTTGGCCGGGTCGATGATGCCCTCGGCCAGGAGGTTCACGTAGTCGCCGGTGGCGGCGTTGAGGCCCCAGCCGGCGTCCAGGTTGCGGACCTTCTCGACCACGACGCCGCCCTCGAGGCCGGCGTTCACGGCGATCTGGCGCAGCGGCGCGTCAAGGGCGACCTTGACGATGTTGGCGCCGGTGGCCTCGTCGCCGACCAGGTCCAGCTTGTCGAAGGCCGACTTGCCGGCCTGGACGAGCGCGACGCCACCGCCGGGGACGATGCCCTCCTCGACGGCCGCCTTCGCGTTGCGAACGGCGTCCTCGATGCGGTGCTTGCGCTCCTTGAGCTCGACCTCGGTGGCCGCGCCGACCTTGATGACCGCGACACCGCCGGCGAGCTTCGCCAGGCGCTCCTGCAGCTTCTCGCGGTCGTAGTCCGAGTCCGACTTCTCGATCTCGGCACGGATCTGCGCCACCCGGCCGTTGATGCCCTCGGCGTCGCCGGAGCCCTCGACGATGGTGGTCTCGTCCTTGGTGATGACGACCTTGCGGGCCTTGCCGAGCAGGTCCAGCGACGCGTTCTCCAGCTTGAGACCGACGGTCTCGGAGATGACCTGACCGCCGGTCAGGATCGCGATGTCGGTCAGCATGGCCTTGCGGCGGTCGCCGAAGCCCGGGGCCTTGACGGCGACGGACTTGAACGTGCCACGGATCTTGTTCACGATCAGGGTCGCGAGGGCCTCGCCCTCGACGTCCTCGGAGATGATCGCGAGGGGCTTGCCGGACTGCATGACCTTCTCCAGCACCGGGAGGAGGTCCTTCACCGCGGAGATCTTCGACTCGACGATGAGGATGTACGGGTCGTCGAGGACCGTCTCCATCCGCTCGGTGTCGGTGACGAAGTACGGCGAGATGTAGCCCTTGTCGAAGCGCATGCCCTCGGTGAGCTCCAGCTCGAGCCCGAAGGTGTTGCTCTCCTCGACGGTGATGACGCCTTCCTTGCCGACCTTGTCCATCGCCTCGGCGATGATCTCGCCGACGGTGGAGTCACCGGCGGAGATCGAGGCCGTGGAGGCGATCTGCTCCTTGGTCTCGACGTCCTTGGCAAGGTTGGCCAGCTCCGACGCGACGGACGCGACGGCGGCCTCGATGCCGCGCTTCAGCGCCATCGGGTTGGCACCCGCGGCGACGTTGCGCAGACCTTCACGGACCAGCGCCTGGGCGAGGACGGTCGCGGTCGTCGTGCCGTCACCGGCGACGTCGTCCGTCTTCTTCGCGACCTCCTTGACCAGCTCGGCGCCGATCTTCTCGTAGGGGTCCTCGAGCTCGATCTCCTTGGCGATGCTCACACCATCGTTGGTGATGGTGGGCGCGCCCCACTTCTTCTCGAGGACGACGTTGCGGCCCTTGGGGCCCAGCGTCACCTTGACGGCGTCGGCGAGGGTGTTCATGCCCCGCTCGAGGCCGCGGCG
>NZ_JBFANF010000161.1:0-1395 GCF_040674675.1 Dactylosporangium sp. NPDC049742
CCGCCGCCGCGGAGGCCGCCGGCCGGCGCCCGCCCGCCCCGATGGCGCTCGCGGGCGAGCCGCGCGGCGATGCCGGTCCGGTGGCGGTGCTGCACGTACCGACGCTGCGGTTGAAGCTCTTCGTGGTCGAAGGGTCCGACGACGCGCACCTCATGCTCGGCCCCGGCCACATCCCCGGCACCGCCGCGTTCGGCGAGACCGGCAACGCGGGCATCGCCGGGCACCGCTACCCGGGCGTCTTCTGGGACCTCGGCGAGCTGGAGGTCAGCGCGCCGGTCGTGGTCGAGACCCGCGACACCTGGCTCGTCTACCGGGTCGTCGAGGCGCGCGTGGTGCGGCCGGAGCAGAGCGAGGTGCTCGCGCCGCCCGCGCCCGGCGCCGGGCCGCTGCTCACCCTCGTCACCTGCGAGCCGAAGCTCAGCACGTCGCGCCGGCTGATCCGGCAGGCCACCCTGGTGCGCCGCGATCCGGTGGGCGGCCCGCGCCCCGCAGAGCTGCAATACCCTACGTGACGGCCTGCTTACCGTAACGCCACGAATCTCCTTGACCGGCACCCGAACGTGCCGATTGTCCCTGTGAGTTCGGCCGGTTCCGGGTGCTTCGCCGGGCCGTGGCCCGACGCGTGGTTTGTCCCGGTGAGGGCTGAAGGGAGCCTGGCCGTGAGCGACTTGGGTGACATCGTTCAGGAGTTTCTCGTCGAGTCACACGAGAACCTGGACCAGCTGGACCGGGACCTGGTGGCGCTCGAAGCGGCACCGGGGTCACGGGAGCTGCTGTCGTCGATCTTCCGCACCATTCACACGATCAAGGGCACCTCGGGTTTCCTGGCGTTCAACCGCCTGGAGAAGGTGACGCACGTCGGCGAGTCGCTGCTGTCCCGGTTGCGCGACGGTGCGCAGGGTATGACGCCGTCGACGACCGATGCGCTGCTGCGGATGGTCGACACGGTCCGCGGGCTGCTGTCGGAGATCGAGGAGCACGGGCAGGAGCTCGAGGGCGACGACTCGGGCGTGATCGCCGCCGTGAACGCCTGCATCACCGACGGGTCGGCGCCCACCCCCGCTCCTGCCGCTCCCGCTGCTGCCGCTGCCGCTGCCGCTCCCGCTCCCGCTGCTGCCGCTCCCGCTGCTGCCGCTCCCGCTGCTGCCGCTCCCGCTCCCGCTGCTGCCGCTCCCGCTGCTTCCGCCGCCGCCCCCGCGCCTGACGCCGCGCCGCCGGCCGTGTCGGGCACCGTCGTCGACCCGACGCCGGCCGTCGAGGTCGTGGTGGTCGAGCCGGTGGTCGTCGAGGCTGCCCCTGCCCCGACACCCGCCGCCCCCGCTCCCGCGCCGGCTGCCGCCGCTCCTGCTGCTGGACTCGGCGGGCTATGCCGCGGGGCAGTTCCCGAAGTTCTAC
>NZ_JBFANF010000162.1:0-1182 GCF_040674675.1 Dactylosporangium sp. NPDC049742
CACTCGGAGCCTCACCATGAAAGTACTGCTCGGCACCACCCTGCTGCTGGCCTCGTTAAGCGCTTTTGCCCACGACCCGGTGTACAACCAGGAAAAGATCAACGTGTTGCAGGAACACGCCCTGGCCAACGTCCCCGGCAAGAAAACCGTGATGCTCACCGTGGACTATGCGCCGGGCCAGGCCACCGTGCCCCACAGCCACACCGGCACTGCCGTGGCCTACGTGCTGGAAGGTGCAATCACCTCGCGGGTCAACGATGAGAAGGCGATCACCTACAAGGTCGGCCAATCGTTCTAGGGGGGCTCGCAGAATTCGGAAAAAATCGTACGCTAAGCTTCGCGAGTTCTTGTAACCAATTCATTGTTTTTTCAATGGATGAAAGAAAATGGCGAAAGCTATTTGACAAACAAATCGGGATCTTATAACTTACCTACCAAGTAGTCGGTAGATGAAATAAAGCCATGAAACTCAATTCAGATCTTTCGCAGCGTGTTGTCGTCGAGCCTTCAAGCTTACAGTGGGTCGATTCGCCAGCGACCGGGATTCAACGCCAGTTACTGGAGCGTGATGGCGACGAAGTGGCGCGTGCCACCTCGATCGTGCGATACGCGCCGGGCTCCGCTTTTGAAAATCATAAGCACGACTTGGGCGAGGAGATTCTGGTCCTGGACGGCGAATTCAGCGACGAATCCGGGACCTTCGGGCCTGGGACTTACATCAAGAATCCACCAGGTTCTTCGCATGCACCGAGCTCCGCGACGGGTTGCACGTTGTTCGTCAAGCTGCGCCATCTTGATCTAGCCGACAGCCAACGCACCGTGGTCGACACCCGTAACGGCCCCTGGTTTCCAGGCCTCGTGCCGGGTCTGTCGGTGATGCCACTTTCTGAGTTCGACACACAACATACGGCTTTGGTGCGCTGGGCCCCGGGGACACGATTCAATTCGCATCGTCACTACGGCGGTGAAGAAATCTATGTGTTGGAAGGCGTCTTTGAGGATGAGTTCGGAAGCTACCCTACCGGCACATGGATGCGCAGTCCGCATTTGAGTGCTCACCGTCCCTTCAGCAATACAGGCTGCACCATCCTGGTCAAGACAGGCCACCTGCCAGTCGCCGAATCAAATGAGGCGCTTGCATGAAGCATTTCTCCGAAATCTCGCCGACCGCCGAGCGGGTGG
>NZ_JBFANF010000163.1:0-1109 GCF_040674675.1 Dactylosporangium sp. NPDC049742
TGCCCATGTTCTTGGCTGCCCGTCCTCCCGTGGATGCGGAGGAGGAGCGGAGGGTCCGGAAGTTGGCCGGGGCCAGGCATGCGCCGGCGGACTGGGTCCAGCGGGCGAAGATCGTTACGTTGAGTTGGGCTGGGTTGCACACCACGGCGATCGGGGCTGGGTTGGGTTGCCATCCCAAGACGGTGCGGCAGTGGCTGCACCGGTTCAACGCCGAGGGCCTGGACGGGTTGGGTGACCGGCCGATACCGGGGCGGCCGCGGCGTATCACCGAGCGGGAGCGGGGTCGGATCATCGCGTTGGCCCGTTCGGACCCGCCGGGCCGGCCGCAGCGCATGGAGGGCGGGGAGCTGGTGGCGGCTGATGAGCACGGCCCGCCGCAGTGGACCCTGGACAGTTTGGTCGAGGCCGCCCGGGCTGAGGGGATCGAGGTGCGCCGCAGTCAGGTGCGCAGCATCCTGATGGCGGAGCGGGTGCGCTGGCGGCACACCCGCTCGTGGGCGCGCAGCGATGATGCGGACTTCGCCCCAAAAGGGCGGCGGTCGTCGAGCTCTACACCCACCCCCCGGAGCGGACCACGGTGGTCTGCGCCGACGAACTCGGACCGGTGATCCCGCGGACGTTCCCGCCCGCGGCGGGCTGGTCACCCGACGGCCACCGGATCAAGGCGCCCCTGGAGTACTCCCGGGGCAGCGACAAGCTGTGGGTGTACGGCGGTCTGCGTATCCGCGACGGCACCGAGGTCACCTACTGCGCCGCATCGCGCAACAGCGACGGCTGGATTCAGCTGCTGACCCGCATCGGCGAGGCCAACCCACGCGGCCCGATCCGGGTGGTCACCGACAACCTCTCCAGCCACACCAGCGGCAAGGTCCGTCAGTGGCTGGCCCGGCATCCCCGCATCCAGCAGGTGTTCATCCCGAAGAAGGCCTGTTGGTTGAACATGGCGGAGGGCTGGTGGCGGCTGCTACGCCGGGCCGCGTTCGCCGGACAGACCTTCGCAGACACCGCCGAGATCGCTTACGCGGTGCGGGTGGCCACCGCCCAGCTCAACACCCACGCCAACCCCTGGATCTGGGGACGGCCCGCACCACCGAACCGCACACTCCGCC
>NZ_JBFANF010000164.1:0-1081 GCF_040674675.1 Dactylosporangium sp. NPDC049742
GCGAAGTTGTGGTAATTCGGCGATGTTCGCTGCACCTGCGCGTGCAATGCTTTCAGCGCCGCCGAATCCGCCGACGACTCCATTTCGACCTCATACTCGACCTGGTCGTACCCTGGATTGATCCCAGGATCGATTCCAAGAAAACCTCTCAGATCGAGGCTTCCCTTCGTGCGGATAGTCAGCGATTGCAACTCGATGTTCATTGCCGCCGCATTTGCCGCGTAGGTTGCAGTCATGCATGCGTTCAACGCAGCCAGGATCAATTCTTGTGGATTAGCGGCCGTGTCGGTACCGAGCAATTCTGCCGGTTCGTCCGCGTCGATGACAAAGCCGCGCGCCAAGGCCGTGTCACCTAGTACGAGCGGCATGGTTCGCGCACGCGTCCGGGTGCCACCCTCCCAGGTTGTCACGACGCCGAACGTCGCGATGCCTGCGGCGGGCTTTGCTGCGACCTGATCTGCAAACTCACGCAATGCGCCGACGTTGATCCCGTTGCCGGGAGTTCCTTTAATGTTTGTGTTCATTTCTCGTTCCCCCATTATGTGTTACGCCCGGCCATCACGCCGCCGTCAACGTCCCAGATTGCGCCCGTCACCCATGCTGCCTTGTCCGACAACAGGAAGAGGATGACCTCGGCGACGTCTTGTGGCGTCCCAACCCTGCCGATTGGGTGGAAGCTGTTGAATCCCTGTAAGGCGCCATGAACCTCGGCCTTGGGTATGAATCCCTCGTAAATCGGCGTTTCGACAACCGCCGGAGAAACGGCATTGACCCTGATTTGTTTGGATGCCAGCTCCATCGCAAGGTGCTGGGTCAGCGAATGCAAACCTGCTTTTGCCATCGAATACGCGGACGACGGCGTAGCCGCAATCGCCTGCTTGCCCCACATCGAGCCGATGTTCACAATGGCGCCGGGACGCTCGCTGGCCACGAGATTGGCCACGACTTTTTGTGTGGTGAAGAAGAACGCTTTATTCAACGTCAAATATTGTTCGTAATCACTTTCCGTGTGCTCAAGAAACGCCTTCGGGAAGAACACCCCAGCCGCGTTGACCAGAAGATTGATGTCCTTGTGGTGTTC
>NZ_JBFANF010000165.1:0-1053 GCF_040674675.1 Dactylosporangium sp. NPDC049742
AAAACAGCCACCGGCTTGACCACGGGCGCAGGCGCCGCCACCGGCAGCTTGGGGGTGCTGGCCTGGAGGAAAAACCAGATCCCGGCCATGGCCAACAGCAACAGGGCGATCACTACGGGATACAGGTAACGACTGGATGAATCACGGAGAGGTACGGTTTTGTTTTCAGGCTTGGGCATTACGACTTCCGATGTCCGATGCGTTGACGCTCTAATGGCGCGCTTAAGCTCCGTGCAGCTTTGACGCTGGGTGCTTGCCTGTCTAATAGAAAAGTCGCTGTGAAATGCCCCACAACCTGCAACGGCTACCGGGTTATTTTCCCAGAGTTGGCTATACCTACAGCTCAACGTTCCTTCGATGACAGCCAGGGAGTTTGACGATGAAGCTAGGACTAATGATCGGCACGGTGTGCATTGCCTCGATCGGGGTGATGGGGTGTTCCAGCAAGGTGACGCAGCCGGACGAGTATTCCGGGTTTCTCTCCGACTACAGCAACCTGAAGGAAGCCAAGTCCCCCTCAGGCGCTGACGTGATGCGCTGGGTGGACCCCAACCTGAACCTGAGCCGTTATACCGCCGTGTATATCGAGCCCACCCAGTTCTACCCCAAGCCACAAGCCACCACCAGGATTCCTGAAAGCACCTTGCAGGGCATCAACACCTACTACAACCAGGCGCTCAAGCGCGAGCTGGAAAAGTCCCTGCCACTGGCCAACGGGCCTGGCCCGGGCGTGATTGTAGTACGGGCGGCCATCACGGCAGTCAGCAGCAAGACCGAAAGCCTCAAGCCGTATGAGTACATTCCTGTAGCGCTGGTGGCCGCTGCGGTCAGCACCGGTACCGGGATTCGTGACCAGGAAACCACCCTGGGCACCGAGGCCCAGTTCCTCGATGGCGACAGTGGCAAGGTAATCGCCCAGGTCGTGCGTAAAGGCACCGGCAAGCCGTTGTCGAACGACTCCCAGGTGATGAAGGCCGATGACGTGAAAAGCGTGATCGACGGTTGGGCGTCGGACCTGCACCAGTCGTATCTGAAGCTGAAACGCTGAGGTGC